>JALYYI010000279.1 GCA_030946705.1 Actinomycetota bacterium
AACCGGACGAGGCCCGCCACATTGCGCTGCTGGGCCGCCGCCGTCGCGAGTTCGAGCTGGTAGGGGATGATGTTGATGCCCAGGGTGTTGCAGCCGATGTTGGCGGCAAGCCAAATTGTGCTGCCGCCCATGCCGCAACCGGCGTCGAGGACGACGTCAGAAGAACTGATGGCTGCGGCCGCGGCGAGAGCGCCGTTCATTCGCTCCACCGCCTCGCGGTGGGTCCTGGCATTCTCGTCGTAGTAGCCGAAGTGGATGGCCAGCGTCTTGTCGCTCTGCCACAGATGCTTGTAGTCCCATCGCGTCTCGTCGTAGTACCGGAGCACTGCCGCAAGGTGCTGATGCTCACTCATGGTCATATTCCCCTCACATCCGCGCCTGGAGGAAGAGCTGCGGCCGGTGGGGCCGCCGGCAAGACCAGTGTAGCCACCGTCCTGGCAAATAGCGCCCGGGAGCCGGACGCGTCGAACATGGCGCGAAGCGCTGACGTTCGGGGCCGGGCGGGGTAAGTTGTTCCCATGGCCAGCGAAGCAGCTTCCCTAACCGTCAACGGGCCGCACGGGGCGCGCGAGGTGCGGATATCGAGTCCCGGCAGAGTCCTCTGGCCTCAGCTGGGCCTGACGAAACTCGACCTGGCCCGGTACATGGCGGATGTCGGGGATGCCTTTGTCGCGGCCAACGGTGACCGGCCGGTCTCCCTGCAGCGGTTTTCCGACGGCATCGACGGTGAGCAGTTCTTTTCGAAAAACCCTCCCAAGGGCGCGCCGGAGTTCGTGCGCTCGGTAATGGTTGTCTATCCGAGCGCGCGGTCGCATCCGCAGCTTGTCATCGACGAGGCCGCGGCGGCCGTGTGGGCGGTGCAGATGAACACGGTGGTCTTTCACCCCTGGGCGTCCCGGGCGGAGAACCCGGACAACCCGGACGAGCTGCGCATCGACCTGGACCCGCAGCCCGGCACCGACTTCGACGACGCGATTCCGGCGGCCTTGGAGTTGAGGTCCGTGCTGGCGGAGGCGGGACTGACCGCGTTCATCAAGACCTCCGGCAATCGCGGGCTCCACGTGTTCGCACCGATCCACCCCACCAACGAGTTCCTGGAGGTACGCCACGCCGTCATCGCCGCCGCCCGCGAACTCGAGCGGCGAATGCCGGAGAAGATCACCACCGCCTGGTGGAAAGAGGAGCGCGGCACGCGGGTGTTCGTTGACTTCAACCAGGCGAACCGTGATCGCACTATAGCCGGGGCGTACAGTCCGCGCGCCCTGGCACATGCGCCCGTCTCCTGCCCGATCGAGTGGGATGAGCTGGAGACCGCCGATCCGACAAGCTTCACGGTCTTGACGGTGCCAGATCGGTTACGGACCATCGGGGATCCGTGGGCGCAGATGCACGCAAAACCAGGCAGCATCGAGGATCTGCTCAGCTGGTGGAAGCGTGATCTCGCGGCAGGGCTCGGCGAGCTGCCTTTCCCGCCCGACTACCCGAAGATGCCGGGCGAGCCCCCGCGAGTGCAGCCGAGCCGGGCGCGCAAGACCAGCTAACTACGGCGTGAGCAGTACCTTGATGGCTTTGCGGGTGTCCATCGCGTCATAGGCCTTCGCGGCGTCCTCCAGCGGCATCCGCGCATCGAAGACCCGGCCGGGATTGATGGTGCCGGCCAGGACATCCGCCAGCAGCTCCGGGATGTAGCTTCGGGCCGGGGCCATCCCGCCGGCAACGGAGATGTTGGTGTCAAAGAGGTACCGGATCGGTATTTCGGCGCCGCCGGTGGGCACGCCCACGAATCCCATGCTGCCGCCGGGGCGGGTGCAGCGCAGGGCCTGGTCCATGGATTCCTTCGTTCCGACGCATTCAAGAACGGAATCTGCCAGCACACCGCCCAGAACTTCCCGGACCCTGGCCACCCCCTCGTTCCCGCGTTCGGCCACGATGTCCGTGGCCCCGAGATCCCGGGCCAGTGCCTGGCGGTCCGCGTGCCGGGACATGGCGATGATGCGTTTGGCGCCGAGCCGTTTGGCAGCGATCACACCGCAGAGGCCGACGGCCCCGTCGCCGACGACGACGACGGTCCGGCCGGGACCGGCTTTGGCGCTGACCGCGGCGTGGTGGCCGGTGGCCATCACATCGGAGAGGGACAGCAGACTGGCCGTGAGGCCGTCGTCGGGATTGCTGACGCCCGGCACCTTGACCAGGGTCGCCTCCGCCTGCGGTACCCTTACCGCCTGGCCCTGCCCGCCGTCGACGTGGAATCCGTGTTCGTCCTCGTCGCCCCAGGACACCAGGTGGTCGCAGGCCACGGTGATGCCGTCCAGGCATTGGGGGCACCTGCCGCAGCTGTCCACAAATGGAGCGATGACGAAGTCGCCAATGGAAAGTCCGCTCACGCCGTCGCCCGTGGCTTCCACTATCCCCACAAATTCATGGCCGATGGCTTCCGGCTTGAGGATGGGCTTGACGCCGCGGTAGGGCCACAGGTCGGATCCGCAGACGCAGGACGCGGTGACCTTGACGATGACGTCGGTCGGCAACTTAATGGTCGGGTATTCACGATCTTCGACACGGATGTCCCGTGGGCCGTGGATGATGGTGGCGCGCATGCGGCTCCTCGATAGCTGAAGGGGATTCTGAAGTCTATCGGAAATGTCCGCGCAGCCATCAGCGTCGTTAGAGTCCCCGGTGCGCCTTGTGTTTGTCGGGCACCCACGCGGCGACCATGCCGGTGCGGATCATCTGCCTGGCCAGGAAGGCGAGCTGGTAGCGGGGGTCGGCCTCGAGCGCGAGGTCCATAAATTGGAGCGCCTTGCTGCCCCTGCCCTGCCACCAGCTGATGTACCCGACCGCCAAGAGCACAGGCGCCACGTATGGCGGAGCCCCGTTGGTGTAGAGGTGCAGGAGGACTTGTTCGGCCCATTCCAGGCGTGACCAACGGGGGGACTGTTGGGTCTGGGCGAGCAGGATCCGGACCATTGGCTCGTCAATGCCGGGAATGTCCGCAATCAGCTGGTCGCGTATGGCGTTGAATTGGAAGTCCGCCAGCAGTTCAAAGGTTTGGGCTGAGGTAGGGTAGTTTCCCGCGTCGAGGAGACTTGCCCACAGCACCCTGGCCCGGACCAGGGCCTCGGCGGGAATGAGGGCCGCGATGCCGATTTTCGACAGCTCGATGGCGGTCGAGGCGTGGGCCGCGGGGGCCGGGGGCGGGAGCGTTACCTCGTGCCCGTCAGCCGCGGCGTTCTGCGCCGCTGGGGATCTTCCGCTCATGGCTCGACCCCTCCTGTCCTGGACCCGCCCTGGGCCGATTGGCATCCTGTCCCGACGGGCGCGTGCCGTACAAAACCAATCGTCGGCCGGCCGCGTTACGCGGCCGTTATTGGCGAGCTACAGGAAGGGCCGCAGCGGGATGAGGACAAGTTCGCTGAACCGGGCCAGCAGCGGTCGACCCCTCCATTCCTCGATGGTCAGCAACCGGCTGTTGGCGCTGTCGACGGCGAAGATTTCCTCCATATCCGATGCAAGGTCCGTGCTGTAGATTTCGAGGTTGGATTCGTAGTTGCCGGTGAGGCTGAGCCGGTCGATGTTCGCGGTGCCCACCGTTACCCACTGACCGTCGATCGTCGCCGTCTTGGCGTGGATCATGGCGTTGCGGTAGAGCAGGATGGTCACCCCTTCTGCCAGCAGTGATGAGTAGAAGCCGCGGGAAAGCCAGTCGGAGAGGACATGGTTTGAGTCCTCAGGAAGAATGACCCGCACGTCCACCCCGCGGCGGCTGGCCTTGAACAGCGCCGTGAGGATCTGCTGATCGGGGATGAAATACGCCGTAGTAATGTAGATATGGTCCCTCGCGCGGTTGATCGCGTCCAGGTAGATACCGCGGATCGGGTAGACCAGGTGGGACGGGACGTTGTTGATCGGCCGCATGCTTGGTTGCCAGAAATCGGCACCCGTTTCCTGGATAGCCGGTCTACGTTGACCAAGGCGGTCATTCCACACGACCAAAAACGCCCGGTGAAGGTCCCCGGCGGATGGGCCCACTACCTTCAGGTGGGTGTCGCGCCACTCGGTCGCGTAGAGCGAGCCGATGTTGTAGCCGCCGATGAAACCGATGTCGCCGTCGACAACCAGCAGCTTCCGGTGGTCCAGGCCGGTGCTGCGTACGGTTCGCAGCAGCAGGGAAGGGCGTATCACGGGAAAACGGAAGACCTGGATGCGGGAATCAAAGCGGTAGAACCATGGGGGCACCACCAGATTGGCAAAGCCGTCATAAATGACGAACACCTCCACCCCCCGGTCAACGGCTTCAGTCAGAGCTTCCTTGAACATCTGGCCGGTCCTGTCACCCTTCCAGATGAAGGTTTCCAGGAATATTTGGTGTTTGGCCCCCCGGATAGCGGCGAGCATGTCATCGTAAAGGTCTTGGCCGCTGGTGTAAATCGTCGTGTCGGAGTCAGCAACCCGGCTCTTGAACACACCGGGGTGGGGAAATCCCTTGCGTCTGGTTCGAGAGTGCTTCTTCACGGCGTCCATGAGGATCAGGCCGGCAATGACAGCAGCCTGCGTGCCGAGGCCAGCCAGCAAGGCGCGCAGAGCCACCGTTTTGAGCCGGTCCATGTTTTCAGTGCGGCGGCGCGAGTTCATGGATGTAGCCTAGCCGCAATGCCGCGCTGCCTTGGCGCTGGTCAGGCCAACGGCCAGCCGGTGTTTTTTTGCGCCCGGGAGGGGGATAGGAGCGGACCTTCGAGGTGGACAATCCGAGATGCGTCTCGCGCCCGGCTGCGCCGATCGGTGGCTGCGGTGCGTTATTTCCGCCGTTACTGCCGCGTTACTGCTGCGTTACTGCTGCGTTACTGCTGCGTTATTGTCCAGCTCTGTTTAAGGTACCTTCCAGCTGAATTCCAGACGACCGGGTTTCTGCCGCGGCGGCAGCCGTTCACCAGCCAGCTAACGCCGAACTTGTCCGCGCACATGCCTACATAGGCCATCCGATTCGGCGTATCGGAGGCCATCAGTGCCAGTCCGCTGTCGTTGGTCAGCATGGAATGCATGATTTTGCCCTGTTCGGCCGGATCGTCACTGGCCTGGAAGTCAGCGAACGCGCTGACCGTCAGCTCGCCGCCGAAAACCAATTACCCATCAACCCGGACTAATAGACGAGACAACCGCCTCGTTCCGGACGCACCGAATCCTCGTGGGTGGAGTCACACGGCGACACGGCCGTTACGACGCCGTTGCCGCCCCTTGCGGGCGGAGAATGGATTGCATGCGGGTACCCGAACGATATCAGCGGGCTATGGTTTGGCTGGCGGCGCTGGCGCGGCGAGAATATGCCCCGGCGTCTTTGGTGCTCTTGTCCGTCTGCCTTTTCTGGGGAGTTGCGCTGATCGGCGGGATGGGTTTGCTCAGCACCCCGCATTCCGCCGTGGTTACTCTGGGCTGGCTGTATCTGATGCTGTTTATGATTACGGCCTCCGCCGCCGCCGGTTTTTTCGCGGCGACGGACATCGCGCGGCGAATGCGCCGCCGTCGTCGGCTCAAGAAGAGCGACTGACCATTCCCGGCCCAAACTCGGGACCTTAGATTTTACCGCGCCAGCTGGCTGGAGAATACTCCCGGAATGGACAGATTGTCCGGCTGAAGGAGGCCGAAATGGGCGGAAGAATCGTGACGGAGACTGGAATATCAGCGCCGGGGATCTACTTTCAATGGGGAGATTTCCTGATAAAAATCGGCAACTTGATCGTGATCGTCCTCATAGTTGCGTTCCGGCGTGGTCACAAACGCGGGCGAACACCGGGCGTCCAGCCATTTGATCGGCGACATGAAATCGGCTGCGACACGCAGTGGGTCGAGTTTGCGCTTGCCTGATCCCGCGCCTTTGCCCGAGCCAGGCAACAGCATACGAGCACTGCGGATTCGAGGGCGTAGTCCCCGCCCAGCAACCGCCGTCGGCGGAGGAGGCGTAGGGCGTGATCACATCCAGCCGATGAGCGTGGATTCCGTCGCCGACGAAGTCGATGTCGTGGGCATAGTCGACCCCGGCAATGGGGTTGGCGTTGAAGCGGACGCGTTCACCGGTGAGAGTCGAGCCAGCAGCTGATACGGGGGAGATTCCGCCCTAGGCAGCAGCAACGGACGGGTGTTGACTTATTAGATGGACCGGCCCTGCAGCGGCCGGACTGACCTAGGAGGAGCACCAGACATGGTTGATCTGAACATTCGGCGCGGAGGGGATATGTTGGACCCGATCCGGCGATTCCTCGAGGGTGACTGGCAGGGGCAATCCATCCGCGTGGAGGAATTTGTGGACGGCCAGACCCGCGTGGTGCGGGCCGAGCTGCCCGACGTGGACCCCGAAAGGGACATTGAGGTTTCCGTCAGCAACGGGGTCCTGACCATCAGGGCTGAACGGAGTGAGAAGACAGAACGCAAGGGCAAGGACGGCTACCGTTCGGAGTTCAGGTACGGATCCTTCACCCGCAGCCTTCCGCTGTCGTCCAACGTCCGGCAGGAGGACGTGAGGGCCAGCTACAAGGACGGCGTGCTGGAAGTCAGGACGCCGATGCCTGCCGAGACTCCTTCCGCACCGGGGAAGGTACATATCTCCCGGGATCAATAAGCAGCCGTAAAGGTTTCGTCAAGGCGTGATTCACGCCCCATCAACGGTGCTAGTGTCTCCAGTGTTCACGGCACGGTAGGCACCGTGGAAGGGGACACGTTGACCACGTTGAGCAGACCGCCGGCGGAGCCGGGAGAGCCGAAGGTCGAGGCCATGACCGCAGTCAGGGCCTGGTTCCTGCACGGTTTGACGGAGACCAGGGGTTTGCATCAGGGCCCGCATGCCGTGCCCGGTGTCGGTGAGAAGAAGCATTCATGGTGGCAGGTAATGTGCCTCACCGGTGTGGACTATTTCTCCACTCTCGGCTACCAGCCGGCCATCGCAGCCCTGGCGGCCGGTGTGATATCGCCGCTGGCGACGCTGGTGCTGATCGCCGTCACCCTGTTCGGCGCGCTGCCGGTTTATCGGCGGGTGGCTACGGAAAGCCACCGCGGCTCGGGTTCGATCGCCATGCTGGAACGGCTTCTCCCCAAGTGGGGCGGCAAATTCTTCGTTCTGGCGCTGCTGGGTTTCGCAGCCACCGATTTCATGATCACCATGACCCTCTCGGCAGCGGATGCGACCGCCCACCTGATACAGAACCCGCTGATGCCTGGCTGGCTGCAGGGGCATAACATCGCCGTCACCCTTTTCCTGCTAGCGTTGCTGGGCGCGGTGTTCCTGCGCGGTTTCAAGGAGGCCATTGGCGTCGCTGTGGTCCTGGTGGGGCTCTATCTCGGTTTGAACGCGGTTCTCGTGGCGGTCACGATAGTGCAGACCTTCACCCACCCGGTCGCGGTCGGAAACTGGTGGACCGCACTGTCCACTGCCCACGGGAATCCGTTGATGGTTGTCGGGATCGCCGTGCTGGTGTTTCCCAAGCTTGCCCTTGGCCTGTCCGGTTTTGAAACCGGCGTGGCCGTGATGCCCCAGATCCGCGGAGACGCCGCCGATACCGAGGAACAGCCCACCGGGCGCATCCGGGGCGCGAAGCGCCTGCTGACGACGGCCGCGCTGATCATGAGCGCTTTCCTGATCACCACCAGCTTCACCACGGTCGTGCTGATCCCGGAACAGGAATTCCAACCCGGTGGCCAGGCCGACGGACGGGCCCTGGCGTTTTTGGCGCATCAGGATCTGGGCGTCGGTTTCGGCACCGTCTATGACCTGAGCACTATCGCGATCCTGTGGTTCGCCGGCGCCTCGGCGATGGCGGGGCTGCTGAATCTGGTGCCCCGCTACCTGCCGCGCTACGGGATGGCACCTCAGTGGGCCAGGGCCACCAGACCGCTCGTGTTGGTCTTTACCCTGATCGGGTTTCTCATTACGGTCCTCTTCAACGCCAGCGTCGATGCCCAGGGAGGGGCTTACGCGACGGGGGTGCTGGTCCTGATGACCTCGGCTGCGGTGGCCGTGACGCTTTCTGCCCGGCGCCGGAAGCAGCCCCGGCTGACCGTAGGATTCGGCGCGATCGCCGTCGTGTTCACCTACACAACGATCGTGAATATCGTCGAGCGGCCCGAAGGGATCCGGATCGCCGCGATCTTTATCCTCGGCATTGTCGTGATTTCGCTGCTTTCACGCATCAGGCGCTCCTTTGAACTGCACGCGTCCCACATTCGCATTGACGAGGCAGCCTTGGAGTTCGTGGCGGCCAATGAAAACGGCCCCATCCATATCATCGCGCACGAACCTATGAAGCTGACCGCGCAGGCGTACCGGCGCAAGCTGGACATGGCCAACGAGATCAGCCACCTGCCGGTGGACCAGCATGTGGTGTTCCTGGAGGTGGTGGTCGACGATTCCTCGGACTTCGAGACGGACCTTGACGTACACGGCGTCATCAGGCACGGATTCCGCGTCCTTGAGGTGCATGGGCCCGTCGTCCCGAACACCATCGCCTCGGTTCTGTTGCACATCCGCGACGTTACCGGGCTGATGCCGCACATCTACTTCCGCTGGACCGAGGGCAACCCGATCGCAAACCTGCTGCGCTTCCTCCTCTTCGGCGAGGGCGAAATCGCACCGGTGACCAGGGAGGTGCTGCGCGAAGCCGAGCCGGACGTGACCAAACGTCCCTGGGTGCACGTCGGCTGACCGGAAGCCGCCGTCGTCGACCATGATGAAGCCGAGCCCGCCGTCGGCAGGGCCATCCGCGTGCTCCGGTCAGGGAAGGATGTTTCCGGGCCTGGGAGCGGACGAAAAGTCGCCGAGCCAAGGTCAGCCTTGGTACGAGGGAAACCTCGTTAGGGTATGCCAGGGCCAGGGCCAGGGCCAGGGCCAGGGCGACGGCGAGGGCGTTGACGGTACGGGGAAGGGCGGCAGCGTCCGGGTAGACCAGGTACAGCGGTTCGTAGCCGGGGCCGAGCTTGTCTTTGAAGGCCAGAGGCGACCTGAACCCGTAGAACGGTTCCAGGCTGGCTCCGAACCAGTGGAGCACCCGTCAGGATCAGGGTAAAGGAGGAGTCGCACGGTTCCGCTGCCCGCGACAGGGTGCTCCGGCGTGACATCGCGGGAAGACCAAACTGCGGCCGTCGGCCGAAGGCGGAGGGCCGCAGGCCAGTCCGGAGGCGGCGGCAGCCAATCTGACCAAATCCGGAAAGGAACCCTCGTAAAGGGCCAGCACCGGTCATCGCCACGCCGCAGCGCGGCGCTGGGACGCAGATAAGGATGGACCGTCGGATCCGCGGACCACTATTCCATCACCCGTCCCGCGCACCCCAGACCAACCCCGCCGCCGCAGCAGGGAACCCAGCGTCGGGTTCAACCCGTAAGCGGCATTGATTCAATCACCCGGCCCGGGTGTCCGGATCCAGGGGTATGCCAAAGACGTTCAACCGGAACTCGCTGATGTACAGGGTGACCGCCCCGGCCAGGTCCCCACCGCTTCGGCGCCCACCACCGTGATGATTCAGGGCCGCCGCTCTACGGGGCGGTAATGACGGCGACCGAATGTCGGGGCGTCCAAGGCAGGTGCCGTCGAAAAACGGAGCCTCCGCGGCAGCAGCACCGACCGGATCAGCAGGTAGAGGACCGCCAGGAGGCTGGCGGCGTCAAAGGCATAGAGCGGGGGCTCCCGGACGATGTTTATGCTGAGGAGCTGTTCCATTTTATGCCTCCCGCGGCTCGGCTCTCTCCAGCCGACTTCCCCTCGGCTGTTATCGCGAATTAGAACGCCGCCCGCGTTACTGCAGAGTTATTGGTGGGTTACCGGCGGCCCATGGTGGCACAGGGATTGCACACAGCTGCCCGCCAGCTTGCCCACAGGCGACGGGAGGGTGGAGTCCCATATGATGCTGTTAGGTCCGGCCCGCCTGACGTTTTCGCATGGCGGCCCCGAGCCTTCCGCGTGTTGCACCGGCGGGCGCGCGTGTGATCATGGTTTATTGAGACGTGTCCCGGCTTCGGGGCGCCGGGAAAGGACCGCGATATGCGAGGGCGCAGGGTTGAGGGGCAGGCCTCGGCGGCTAGCAGGGGAGCGGTGCAGGCGCCGCGGCACTGGCGCAGGAGGAATGCCGCACGCCGGTGGCTGTTGATCACCTCAGCGGCGATGGCCGTTGTCTTTGCCCTGGTCGGCGGCGCGGCCGCCGTCGGGTACTGGAACCTGCAGCGCAATATCCGTTCCGCCGACCTCCTCCAGCCCGGCCAAACCCATCCGGCAGAGCCGGCTGCCAACCCGGAGCTCGCCAACGCCAACGTCAACGACGGACCAGTGAACATTCTGGTCCTGGGAACGGACACCCGGGCCGGGGTGGACGGCTCCTTCGGCTCCGTTACCGACTCGGGAGGGTACGGAAACTCGGATGTGATCATCATTGTGCACATCTCCGCGGACCGTAAGAGCGCCGACGTCGTCAGCATCCCACGTGACACCATGGCGCCGTACCCCGGCTGTGTTGACCCGCAAACCGGAACGGTGACGCCGCCGGCGGCTGCCCAGATCATTAACAGCGCCCTGAAGCTGGGAGGTCCCTCGTGTACGGTGAAGACCATCGAGGCCGTGACCGGGATCAGCATTGACCATTTCATGGTGGCCGACTTCAACGCCGTCGTTGACCTGACCAACACTCTGGGTGGGGTGCAGGTCTGTGTGGACGCCCCGATCGTTGACCCACTGTCCACGCTGAATCTGCCGAAGGGAAACAGCTTGATTCAGGGGCAGCAGGCGCTGGCGTTCCTGCGGACCCGGCATGGATTCGGCGACGGGTCCGACCTGGGTCGGATCAAGGCGCAACAGGGTTTCCTGGCCTCTATGGTCCGGAAAATCAAGAGCGATGGCACGCTGACCGATGTTCCAAAGCTGTACTCCATCGCCGACACGGTAACGAAGAACCTCACCGTGGATAATGATCTGGCCAGCATCCCGGCCCTGCTGGATATGGCGAACCGGCTCAGGGGCATTGATCCGCAGAACGTGACGTTTGTGACGGCACCGAATGAGCCGTATGTGCTGGACCCGAACCGCGTCCAGCTCCAGGATCAGACTGCCCAGCTGCTCTTCCGGGCCATCGCCGCGGACGAGGATGTCACCAAGGCGCTGAGCCCCGCTGCACCGGTGGCACCGGCTCCGGTGGGTGAAGCGGCACCGTCCGCGGCGGTCAGTCCGGGCGCAACCGCCGCCCCAACCGCAACCGCAACGGTCACCGAGGCCGCCCTGCCGGCGGACGTGACCGGACAGAACGGGGCCGATGCGACCTGCCAAAGTGCATATGCGGGCTGAGACGGCTTAGGCTGGGCCCATGATAGCCGGACTAGCCGATATCGGCGCCGAGGGGATCCTGCTCGCCGGGGCGGGGCGGGCCATCCTGCTGCAGATCGCCAACCCTGGGGTGGGCCGCGGCGTCGTCGAGCACAGCACATTCACCCAGCATCCGCTTGACCGATTCCGGGCCACGACGACGTTCCTTTACGCCGCTACGTACGGAACGGACGAGCAGCTGGCCGCCGTCCGGCGCATGGTCAACCGCGCCCACGTCCCGGTGCACGGCGGTCCCGACGGCCTACCCGCCAGCTACAACGCCTTCGACGCCCAACTGCAGCTGTGGGTGATGGCAACGCTTTACGACAGCACGGTGACCGTCCACCAGAGGATCTACGGATCGCTCACCGATGAAGAGGCTGACGCCATCTACCGGGACTATGCCCGCATCGGGTCCATCCTCCAGGTCCCCGCCGGGCTCTGGCCCACCGACCGCGCGGCCTTCGCCGACTACTGGTCCGGCTGCCTTCAGACGCTGAAGACGGACGCTGCCACGGTGCGCGTGGCACACGAGCTGCTGCACCCGCGGGCGGTGCCGTGGTGGATGCGGGCCTGCATGCCGCTAGTGCGCCTGGTCACCGCGGGACTGCTGCCCGCGGCGCTGCGCGAGAGCTTCGAACTGCCCTGGAGCCGGCGCCGGCAGTGCGTCTTCGACTCCGTCATTGGCACGCTGGCGATTGTCTATCCGCCGTTGCCGCGGCGGCTGCGGCACGCCGTCAAGGTCCGCTACCTGCGCAGGCTGGATGCGGCCGCGGCTACGTCGGGCTGACCCATTCTGCTCACCGACGGAGCTGGCCGGGTGAGCAGAACGGTATTCTGCTCATCAGTGCCCGGGTCCGATGCGCAGAACGGTGGCGTATTGGAGGCCCAGACTTGTCAGGGTGACGATGATCCACAGCGAGGCCCCAAGGAGGAGCGGTTTCGCGCCGGCACGGCGGAAACCGCCCAGATTGGTGGAGAGTCCGATCGCGGACAGGGCCACGGTGATCAGGAAGACTGAGATCGAGTTCAGCCCGGGATGAGCGACGGCGGGAATCAGTCCCAGCGTGTTGGCCGCGGCGATGACCAGGAATCCGATCAGGAACCAGGGCACCAGCCTGAAGACATTAATTCGGGGACGCGGCGGCGCGGCCCGCGAGGTTCCGTCGGGGGATCTGGGCGTTTCAGGGGCCCGGTCCCTGGTTTTGATGCGGCGCCCGGCCCAGGCCGCGAGGACCAGACAGATCGGGATGATCATCAGGGTCCGGACCAATTTGACGACGACGGCGAAATTGGCGGCCGAACGGCCGTAGGTGGCGGCGGTTGCCACGACGGAGGACATGTCGTTGACCGCGGTGCCGGCGAAGAGCCCGAAGGCGTGCTGGCTCAAACCCAGCAGGTGCCCGATCATCGGGAACACGAGCACGGCGGCGACATTGAAGAGGAAGATGGTGGAAATCGCGTAGGCGACGTCGACGCCGACGGCGCCAATCACCGGCGTCACCGCGGCAATGGCGGACGCGCCGCAGATCCCGGTGCCGACACCGATGAGGGTGCGCAGATCGCCCACAATGCCAAGCCACCTGCCGATCAGGTAGGCCGCCGCCAAGCAGGCCGCCAGGGTGCCGAGCATCACCGGCAGGGATTCAAGTCCGACCTGGGCGATCTGGGCCAACGAGAGCTGGGAGCCCAGTACGACGACGGAGAGCTGCAGTATGAACGTGCCGGCCGTCTGGATGCCCGGCCGCAGCCGGTCCCCGGGTTTGAGCAGCCCGGCCAAGGCCACGCCGATCACTATCCCTGTGACAGGACCGCCCACCAGGGGGATCCGGCTGCCAACTACCGTCGCCACCATGGCGACCGCCAGGGCGAGGCCCAAACCGGGAATCCTGCGCCGGGCAAGAGCCAGAACACGTACCGGAGCCGGGGGACGCAAGGACCGGATGTGGAGTCCGACGGGAGGGGACGCTGTTCCGGCGGCGGCCGCTTCGCGGGTTCTCATGTTGTCTATAATTCCCGGACTCAGCACGGGGCAGTAGGGGGCTTACACTTGTAGGGTCACAAGCCGAACTTGTGGGAGCCGTCGTAATGAGGGGAACAGGCCCGTGCTGAGTCCGCGAATGCCAGACCTGTCGGCGCTGCAGATGCTGGCCGCAGTCCAGGAGCGCGGCAGCCTTTCCGCCGCCGCCCACTTTCTGGGGTTGTCGCAGCAGGGGGTTTCTTCGCGGATGAGGTCGCTGGAAACGCAGATCGGTTCCGCGCTGCTGACGCGGACTGCGCGCGGGTCCACACTGACCGGCACGGGTGTGCTGATCGCCGGCTGGGCCGCGGAGGTGCTGGCCGCGGCCGAACGTCTTGACGCCGGGATCGCTTCCGTCCGCTCGGACACTCTGCGCCAGCTCCATGTCGCGGCCAGCCAGACGATCGCCGAATACCTGCTGCCGCAATGGCTGGTGGCCCTGCGGCGGCAGCAGGAAACGCTGGGAACGGCTCCGGCGTTGGTGCAGCTGAGCGTGTCCAACAGTGCTGGGGCGGCTGACCTGGTCCGGTCTGGTGCCGCGTCCATCGGTTTCATTGAAAGCCCCAACATTCCCGGGGACCTCGCCAGCCAAACCGTGCAGTACGACGAGATGGTTCTTGTCGTCGCCCCGGATCATCCATGGGCCAGGCGCCATTCCCCCGTAACCGCGGGGGAACTTGCCCGGACACCGCTGGTCACACGCGAACGCGGCAGCGGCACCCGCGACTCCCTCGAACACGTCCTCACCGACGACGCCGGCGAACCGATGGCCTCCCCGTCCGTGGAGCTCTCCACCACGGCTGCGGTCCGCTCGGCGATCGCCGCCGGAACTGCTCCGGGGGTTCTGGGTGGGCTGGCCGTCCGCGATGACCTGGTTCTACACCGGCTCGTCGCCGTCGAGGTCACCGGGCTCTCGCTGCGGCGGCCCCTGACGGCGATCTGGCACACCGGCAGCACTCCACCGGCCGGACCGGCCCGGGACCTGATCGCCATCGCGGCAGGCCCCCGGCCCGGCGGCGCCCGAAGTAAGACGCCCGGACGCCGCACCGGCGGATAATCAGCCTCCGCGCTTCAGCTTGCGCCAGCCGCCGGCGCGGTTGTTGGCTATGATGTGCCTGAACATGGCAGTGAGAGCGGGAGCGTTGATGGTTTCGCCCCGGCGCACGGCCACCGCGCGGGCGGTCTTATTGTCGTGGCCGGCGGTGATGATCCCCTCCGGGTCGGGGACCATGGCGCCGTCGTAGAGAAACACGTTCACATGGTCCTTCGCCGCCAGCAGGGCGCAGATATTGCCCTGCAGCACGAAATACGGACGGTCGGTACGTTTGATGGTTTCAGCCACCTCGGGATCGGCGGCGTGCACCAGCTCGCGGACCTCGTGGCAGATCGACTGTTGCCAGCCGGGCAGGGCATCGATGTAGGCATCGATGCGCGGATCGACGGTATAGATCATGGAGATCCACTGTAGCTGCTCAGATCCAGGCTGGCGCAGTAGCAATGTCCCCGGTGACCCCGTGGCTGCTGCGTCCGGCGGCCCAGGCGGTGATGTCCGCCAGCGCTCCGGTTACCACGGTCGGGTCGAGTGCGTCCGTGTCGCCCAGTTCCGTCAGCCGGTCGGAGCCCGTAACCTTCAGGATCAGGTCCTTGTCCGTGCCGCGGGCCTTCCAGGCGCCGGTAATGTCCGTGAGCAGGCGTTCCAGGACCGGGACGGGGATGTCCGCGAAGGTTGCCCCGTTGGCCAGGTCGACGGCGTGGACCCAGACTTCGCGGCTGCGCATCCACACGGTCTCGGAGGCCGGTACTTCGCGGCCCTGGATGGTGCGCACCGTATGAGCCCATGCCTGCTGGGGCAGGTCCCGCCATTCGACGTTCAGGTGGACGGCGGCATGGTCGACAAGGTTGCGCAGGGCGATGGGGCTGAGAGTGGAACCGTAGTCGATCTCGTGGCTGCGGACCGCTGCGGAGGCGTACATCGGCGTTTCCAACCCGGTGCGCGCCCACTCGACCAGGCGCGCGATGGCCCGCGCGTTGTAGCCGACGTGGGCCGTGACGTGGCGCCGCGTCCAGCCGGCCAGCAGCGAACCGCCGTCGAGCCCGTGATCGGAGAGCCCATTGAGTTTCCGGGCGAAGAACGCGGTGCCGCGGCGTGCCTGCAGGAGCTGCGTCTGCAGCTCCGGGTCAGTGGTCTGGTCCTGCCGGGCTACCATCAGACTTCCCTGACGACGCGGTTCTGCAGCCGGCCCAGACCCTCGATGGTGGTGGTCAGGAGCTGGCCCTCCCTGAGGTAGACCTTGGGGTCCTTGGCGTGGCCGACGCCGCCGGGGGTGCCGGTGGCAATGACGTCGCCCGGGTTGAGCGTGATGATGGTGGAGATGTAGGAGACCAGGAATTCCGGAGTGAACACCAGATCGCCGGTGGGGGTCTGCTGCATGGTCTCGCCGTCGACGGCGGAGGTCATCAGCGGGCCGGCCGTGAATTCGTCACCGGTCACCAGTGCCGGCCCGAACGGAGTGCTGTTCTCCCAGGTTTTGCCCTGCAGCCACTGGATGGTGCGGAACTGATAGTCGCGCATGCTCACGTCGTTGAGCACTGCGTAGCCGGCGATGTGGTCCGCGGCGTTGGCTTCGCTGATGCGCCGTCCGGTTTTGCCGATGACGACGGCGAGCTCGGCTTCCCAGTCCACGGCGTCGGATTCGGGCGGCAGCGCCAGATCATCGTTGGGTCCGATCAGGCTTTCCTGATACTTGGCGAAGAGCGTGGGGTAGTCCGGGATTTCCCGGCCCATTTCCTTGATGTGGTTGCGGTAGTTGTGGCCCACGCAGATGATTTTGCCCGGCTGCGGGACGACGGCGGCCAGCTCGGCGCCGTCGAGCTGGTGCTGTGTGCCGCCGGCTACGGTGGCGATGTCTTTCCAGTCCGGCGCCTTGAGCAATGCTCCGACATCGGTGAAGCCCTCGATCTCGGTGAGGGTATCCCCATCCTGGCGGACGGCACGGGTGCCGCCGTTAACGCGCAGGGTCAGCAGTCTCATTTGTTGCGTCCTTCAATGTAGGTGCGGTTGAAATTCAGTCGTTCAAAGATGGGGGCATCACTGAAGCGGAACAGATCGAATTCGGTGTCCGCCTGCAGCGACCAGGAGGCCCAGGACGGGACCACGAAGAGATCCCCCTTTTCCAGGCTCCGGGTCTCGCCATTCAGGATAGCCCGGCCGGTTCCCTCAAAGACCTGCCAAACGCTTGAGCCGACCTCGCGGATGGTCTCCGTGCCCGCGCCGGCCCGCAGCCGGTGGAATTCCGCGCGGATGGTGGGCATCACGTCCCCGCCGGTGGTCGGGTTCGAATAACGCACCGCCGCATGGCCCTGGCTGACGGTGGCCGGCTGGCCCTCGTCCTCCAGCAGCAGCTGCTCGCGCAACGCCCGGTCCGTATGCTCCCAGCGGTAGGCCGCGATCGGGGAGTTGCTGGTGTCATCCAGCCCTGAGAGCGGACGGAGTCCGGGGTGCGCCCAGAGCCGCTCGGACCGGGAGATATCCGGGGTGGCCTCATCGGTGACGCGCTCCGTGCCGTACTCGAAGAAGCCGGCGTCCGCGTAATGCACAAACGGGATGTCCAGACCGTCGATCCAGGCCATCGGGGAGTCCGTGTCATTGTGGTGGCCGTGGAAGCTCCAGCCCGGGGTCAGCAGGAAATCACCCCGGCGCATGGCCACCGGATCGCCGTTGACGACGGTCCAGACGCCCTCGCCCTCGACGACGAAGCGGAACGCGTTCTGCGAGTGCCGGTGCTCGGGCGCGGTCTCCCGAGCACCGAGGTACTGGATGGCTGCCCACAGGGTGGGCGTTGCATAGGGAACGTCGCCCAGGCCGGGGTTGGCCAGGGCAATGGCGCGCCTTTCGCCGCCGCGTCCCACCGGCACCAGAGCCCCGGCGCGTGCGGCCAGCGGGTACAGGGTGCTCCAGCGCCAGACGTGCGGGATCGCCTTGGGTGACGGCGCCATCGGCATGAGGTCCGCGATTTCGGTCCACAGCGGGACCAGGTTCTCACTGTCGAAGTCTCGGTAGAGGTCGCGGAGCTGAGCCGCTTCCTCGGCCGTGGGCTCAGGGACGACGGGCGTGACGTGGCTGGCTGGCTGGGCCGCCGGATCGGCCGGGAAGATTTCGGTGATGGACACGATGGGCTCCTAACTGTGATGCGGATTACTTCCCACCGTACGGGGACAGCGCCGACAATCCCCAACAATTCTGCACAGCAGAATCATGGAAAAGCTCAGCCGGCGTCTTCGACGGGATTGGCCGCTATGTCCAGTTCCAACTGCCGGCACGCCTCCACCGTGATGGGAACCAGCCCTCCGTCCAGCAGTTTGTGGAAGCGGCCCACCGGGATGGCGACGGTCAGGGCGCCCACCACTGCCCCGGAGCGGTTGTGCAATGCCATGCCGATGGCGCTGATGCCGTCTTCGGTGCCTTCGAAATTGGCCGCGAAGCCATTGCGGCGCACGGTTTCCAGTTCGCGCAGGAACGCCGGAAACTCGGCCTCCGGAATGCCGTCCCCGCCGGCCACGGCCGCTGAGCTGCCAAAGAGCTGATGGAGCGTGTCGGCATCCAGCTCTGCCAGCATGGCCTTGCCTCCGGAGGCCTTGCTGGCAGGGAGGACGCTTCCCTGCCGGTCGCCAACGCGCAGGATCTGGGAGCCTTCCACCGTGCTCAGGAACCTGACCTTGGTGCCCACCCGGATCATCAGGTTAACGGTTTCATTCAGCCTGCCCGCCAGCAGCTCCAGGTGCGGTTGTGCCACGGTGCGCAGCTGCCTGGTCCAGCTCAGGCCGGCCGGACCTGCCCCCATGGCCGGACCAGGGTGGTAGCGCCGTGATTCATCCTGGAAGGCGAACCCGCGGTAGACCAGCATGGCCAGCAGCCGGTGCGCGGTGGATGGCGCCACATCCAGCTCTTTTGCAGCCTCCTTAAGCCGGATGCTTCCGCCGTCGCGCAGCAGCTGGATCAGCTGCAGGGCGTTATCGACCGCCCCTATCAGGTAGGCGGGTTTCTTCTGCAACTGGATATTCTGCACAACAGAATTCTATGGCGCGCTGTCTGTGAGGTGAACCACAGTCGTGGCATGACATACAACAACCCGGTCGTCAAGGACGACGTCACTAGGCCCGCCGGAACCGCTGTTCCGGTCGGCTTTGCTTTCCCGCGCACCTCGCTGCTGGCCGTTCTGGTCTGCTGGCTGCTGGTGGTCTTCGATGGATACGACCTCATCGTTTACGGCACCGTTCAGTCCTCCCTGATCAGCAGCACCGGCTGGGGCCTGACCAAGGCCACCGCCGGAACCCTCGGATCGCTGGCGTTCCTGGGCATGATGATCGGCGCCATTTTTGCCGGCCGGCTCGCTGACGCGCTGGGCCGACGCCGGACCATCCTGGCCTGTGCCATCGTCTTTTCCGTTTTCAGCATCGGCTGCGCCTTCGCCCCGAGCGCCGTCGTCTTCGGTCTGCTCCGGCTGCTCGCCGGCATCGGACTGGGCGGACTGGTTCCCTCGGCGAACGCCCTGGTGGCGGAACTGGTACCGGCGCGCTGGCGCTCCGCCATTGCCACCTTGATGATGTCCGGTGTCCCGATCGGCGGCACGCTGGCCGCCCTGGTCGGAATCCCGCTGATTCCGCGCTTTGGCTGGCCGGTGATGTTCCTGGTCGCCGCCGCGGCGCTGCTGATCGTGGTGCCGCTGGGCTTCCGCCACCTGCCGGAAACCGTCGCAGCGAAAACCACGGAACGGGTCGGGTTCGGCAGCCTGCTCCGTGCGCCTTACCTGGGCGCGAGCGTCCTCTTTGCAATCGGCACGCTGGCCACGCTCTTTGCCTGGTACGGCCTTGGCACCTGGCTGCCCAACCTGATGCAACTGGCCGGCTACAACCTCGGATCTGCCCTGACATTTGCGCTGGCCCTGAACCTAGGTGCCGTTGCCGGTTCCATTGTTACCGCCTGGGCGGGGGACAGGTTCGGGCCGGTCCGGACCGGAATCGTCGCGGCTGCGGTCGCCGCCGTCGGCCTGGCCGTCATCATCACCGGGCCGCCCGTTGCCGTCGTCTATATGATGCTGGTGCTGGCGGGCGTGGGCACTCACGGCACGCAGTGCCTGATCATCGCCGCCATCGCCAACCACTACCCGGGCCACCTCAGGGGTACTGCGCTGGGCTGGGCCCTGGGCGTGGGACGCATCGGCGCCGTCGCTGCGCCGCAGGTCGGGGGCCTGTTGCTGGCGGCCGGTCTCGGTGTGAACTCCAACTTCCTGGCCTTCGCCGGAGCGGCCGCCGTGGCCGCGATCCTGCTGGTGGTCATCTCCGTCCGAATCAGATCAGGATCCGACCAGTCACAGTCAACAATGCAGGTAGGAAGCAGCAATGTCTAAGCAAGAAAAGTCCGCGGAAGTCCTAGTGATCGGCGGAGGCATGGCCGGCCTGGCCGGTGCCCTTGCTCTGAAGGAAAACGGAGCAGCCGTCACCCTGGTGGAACAGGCGCAGGAGTTCGGCGAGGTTGGTGCAGGGCTGCAAATGGCACCCAACGCCACCCGCGTCCTGCAGCGCTGGGGTCTGCTCGAGAAAGTGGTGGCGATTGGCGTCAAGCCGAAGAACCTGGTCTTCCGGGACGCCCTGACAGGCGAGGAACTGACCCGCCAGGTCCTGGACCAGGCCTTCGAGGAACGCTACGGCGCCCCCTACGTGGTGGTCCACCGCAGCGACCTGCACAAGGTTCTGCTGGAGGCCTGCCGGATCGCCGGAGTGAAGCTGATCAATGATGTCCACATCGAAAGCGTTGAAACGGTGGATGGCCGGGGCCGTGCAGTCAGCAGTGCGGGCGAGGTCTACTCGGCCGACGTGGTGCTGGGCGCGGACGGACTGAAGTCCACCTTGCGGGCGGTTGTGGCGGCCGATGCGCCGGTGGGCTCGGCCTACGTGGCCTACCGCGGAACCATCCCCATCAATGAGGCCACCAGCCAGGAGGACTTGGAGGACGTCGTCGTCTATCTTGGACCGGATTGCCACCTGGTCCAGTACCCGCTGCGCAAAGGCCAGCTGCTGAACACGGTCGCTGTCTTCAAGTCCCCATCCTTTGCCCGCGGCGAGGAGCAATACGGCGGCGTCGACGAGCTGGAGGCCGCCTACAAGGACTGCGTGCCCCGGGTCCGAAACGCGCTGGCCAATCTGGGCCGGAACATCCGCTGGCCCATGTACGACCGTGAACCCATCGAAAACTGGATCAGCGGCCGGACGCTGCTGATCGGCGACGCCGCGCACCCGATGCTGCAGTACCTGGCGCAGGGCGCCTGCCAGGCACTGGAGGATGCGGCCGTCCTGCAGGATGTCAGCCGGGCGTCGGTCTTTAGCGACGCCGGGACGGACAATGCGGCCTGGGACAGTGCGCTGAGGGACTTCAACCGGCTGCGGGCGGCCCGGACGGCCCGCGTGCAAAGGACCGCCCGGACCTGGGGTGAATCGTGGCACGTCTCCGGCATAGGCCGGGTGCTGCGCAACATGCTCTTCAAAAACCGCAAGGCTGACGACTTCGGCTACACCGACTGGCTCTATGCCCCGGACGCGACGGCGGCCACAGGGTGGCGCGGGGCGGATGCCAGGGCAGCACGCCACCCTGTGGGAGCTGACGCATAGACAAAGACGCATGCATAAATGGCGACCGGGTCGACTGACCAGGCCGCCATTTGCCCGGCAGCGCACCATCGTCCGGCAGAGGGCCCGACGGCGAATGGCGCCGCCGTTCCCTGCCCGGGCCTTGATCTCGCTGGCTAGGCGTCCCAGCGGCGGGGACCGGTGCCGCTGGTGCCCAGCTGGTCCTCCGGGTTCTGCAGCCGGCATGCCTTCAGGCTCAGACAGCCGCAGCCGATGCAGCCGTCCAGATCCCGCCGGAGATGCTCCAGCGACTCGATGCGCGAATCAAGCTCGGCGCGCCACAGCCGGGAGAGTCTGGACCAGTCGCGCTTGGTGGGGGTGCGGCCCTCAGGCAGCGAATCCAGCGCCGCACGGACGTCCCTCAGCGGGATGCCCACGCGCTGCGAGACCCGGATGAACGCCACGCGCCGCAGCGTTTCCCGGCGGAACCGCCGCTGGTTGCCGGAGGTCCGCTCGGAGGAGATGAGCCCACTGCGTTCGTAGAAATGAAGGGCCGACGGCGACACTCCGCTCCGTTCGGACAGCTCGCCTATGGTGAGGGCGGGGTGTGCCCCGCCTGCAAGCTGTGGCATGCTTCCCTCGGTTTGTGTTATCCGCCCCGGGACGGATCCTTGACCTCAACCATAGTTGAGGTTCTACGGTTACGTCCATGACAACTGGTCAGGCCGCCGCCGTGCTCGAATCCGCTCATCCGGACGCTGTATCCCCAAGCTCCGTGTCCCTAAGCCCGGTGCCGCCAGGCTCGGCCCCGCCCGCAGGGATCCTGCAGCGCCCCTACCTCCTGGTGACCATCGGGGCCTGCGCGCTCGTGTTCCTGGGCGCCTTCGAATCGCTGGCCGTGACCACCATCATGCCCGTGGTCAGCCGTGACCTGAATGGTACAAGTCTCTACGCGCTCGCTTTTGCCGGTCCGCTGGCGACGGGTGTGATCGGCATGGTGGCGGCCGGAAACTGGTCTGACCGGCGCGGTCCGTCCGCGCCGCTGTATGCGTCCGTGGCGATGTTTGTGTTCGGCCTGCTGATCGCCGGGACTGCCGGATCCATGCCCGTCCTCGTTGCCGGCAGGCTGGCCCAGGGGCTGGCCGGCGGCGCCATGACCGTAGCGCTCTACGTGGTGGTGGCCCGGGTCTACCCGGCGCTGCTGCACCCCAAGATCTTCGCGGCTTTCGCTGCGGCGTGGGTGGTTCCGTCACTTGTGGGCCCGTTCGCCGCAGGCCTGGTGGCTCAGGCCCTGAGCTGGCACTGGGTGTTCCTCGGCGTCGTGGGCCTGGTGCTTCCGGCGATGGTCATGATTTTTCCGGCACTCCGGGGGCTGGGCAAGGCACCGGCTAAGCAGGCCGCCCCGGGGGCCTACGGCCGGATGGCCTGGGCGGCGCTGGCAGCCCTGGCCGTGCTCGGTTTGAACCTCTCGGCCGAGGTGCGGATCACCGATCTCCCGGTGGCCGGCGTGCTGCTGGCCGTGGCCGCCCTCGCGATTGCCGTGGTTGCCGTCCGTCCGCTCGTACCATCCGGCACCTTGACGGCCCGGCGAGGACTTCCCAGCGTCATCCTGACCCGCGGCCTGGCCTCGGCCGCGTTCTTCGGCGCTGAGGTCTACCTGCCCTATCTGTTGATTGAGCGTTATGCATTCTCGCCCACCTTCGCCGGCCTGACGCTCACCGGCGGCGCGCTGGCCTGGGCCGGGGCGTCGGTGATCCAGGGGCGGCTCGGCGCACGACTGGCCCACAGCGTTGCCGTGCGGATTGGCTCGGCACTGGTGCTTGCCGCCGTCGTCCTCGCCCTGGCCACCACGGCACTCAGCTGGGCCGCCGCCGTGGCGATCATCGGCTGGATCGTGGCCGGCGGCGGCATGGGGCTGATGTATCCGCGCCTGAGCGTCATGACGCTGGCCCTTTCCACCAAGGACACCGCCGGCTTCAACAGTTCGGCGATGTCCATCTCCGACTCCCTCGGCGGGGCGCTGGCGCTCGCCACGACTGGGATCGTCTTCCCCGCATTTACGACGACGGCGGACTCATTCTCGGGGGTCTTCGCCCTGTCGGCGGCTATCGCCGTCGCTGCGGTGATCGTCGCGCCGCGGGTCGCCGCGAAACCCGCCGCATCACCGGCCGGCTAAGACGGGCCTGGCTCCGCCAAATAGAGTTCGTTGCCGTCCGGATCGGTAAAGAAGGCCAGCTTGAGGCCGCCTCCGTCGGCCATGGGCCCCTGGAAGACCACATCTCGGCCCTCCAGGGTCGAGATCACCCGATCGATCGGCTCGTCGATGCCGAGTCCGACGCAGATCGAGCCGGATGTTCCCGGCACCGGACTCCGGGCGCCGGCGGGATGCAGACCCAGCACCATCCCTTCACCTGCGTCAATGCTGGCCCAATGATTGCCAGCCCGGAAGTCAAGTCGCAAGCCCAAGGTTTCCGTGTAGAACAAGACCGAACGGTCCATGTCGCTCACGTATATCGTCGCATTGCCGCCCCTGATCATAGGGGCACTATCGCGCCGAAACCTGTCCGAAAGCAGGAACGGCGGTTGCCGGCACCGCAGGTATCAGTGCGGCGGGGGCCAAATATCGTGACCGCGGAATGCCGGAGGTGGACCTGGCGGAGGCAGCGGGGCGGGCCGGGAGGATGCGCCGGCGGACGGGTGTCCTTCCGGAGGCAGCAGACGTACGGCACCTCCGCCAGGATCGGCCGTCGCATGGGCAGCGGCATCGGAGGTTCCCGCCGTCGGGACCGTTGCGCCGTCGTCGGTCGACGTCACGCCGTCCAGGCCGAAGTACCGGTAGATCTCCTGCTCTTCATAGGTGGAGATCGAGCCGCGCTCACTTTCAATGCGCGGACCCTTGGCCACCAGTTTTTTGCTGGAAGATCTGTTCCACCGAGCCGATCTTGGCGCCGTCGACGGCCAGCACTATTCCGCCGTTGAGGACAATGTTGAGAACAATACCGTCAAGATCGGAAAGGCTGATCACCG
>JALYYI010000239.1 GCA_030946705.1 Actinomycetota bacterium
ACGAGGGTGGACTTCAGTGAGGACGGACGCTGGCTGGTGATGCACCGCGGTAGCGGGGCGGACTACGTCATTGTTGCGGTCAACCTGGCGGCCACGGCCCGCGTGGTGCCCTTGGGCTCGGCGCCCCCGGCGGTGACCGAAACGCCGGGGGTGGCCGCAGGGTCCCTGCTCGCTGGAGAGGTCCTGCTCAGCACGGAACGGTTCAGCACCGGGACGGTTCGGCTGACGGACGCCGGTATCGAACTGCCACCCTTCAGCGCCGCCGTCGTCCGGTAACGCACGCAGGTTTCCCGCTACCTGGCGCTCGGGTCGGGGGAGCTCACGGCCTTAGGTGGGTCGCGGAGGGCCACCCGGACGCTCTTCCCGCCGCCGCGGTGATGGCATGATCAAGAGATGACTTATCTTGCTGCCGAGAACCGTTATGACTCGATGCCGTACCGCCGCGTGGGCCGGAGCGGGCTCCGGCTCCCCGCCGTGTCCTTGGGCCTGTGGCACAACTTCGGAGACGACAAGCCATTCGAGGTGCAGCGCGCCATCCTGCGCCGCGCCTTCGATCTGGGCGTCACGCACTTTGACCTGGCCAACAATTACGGTCCCCCGGACGGCTCCGCCGAGACGAACTTCGGGCGGCATCTGCGCGACGATTTCGCGCCGTACCGTGACGAGCTGGTCATTTCCACGAAGGCTGGTTACTACATGTGGCCGGGACCGTACGGCGAATGGGGATCCCGTAAGTACCTGCTCGCCAGCCTGGACCAGTCACTGGAGCGCATGGGCCTCGACTACGTGGATATCTTCTACAGCCACCGGCCGGATCCGGAAACCCCGCTGGAGGAAACGATGGGCGCGCTGGACACGGCGGTACGCTCCGGAAAGGCACTCTACGCGGGCATCTCCTCTTACACCCCGGAACAGACGCTGGAGGCCGCGCGCATCCTCAAGGAACTCGGCACGCCGCTGCTGATCCACCAGCCCTCCTACTCCATGCTGAACCGGTGGACTGAAGACGGTTCGCCGAACCTGTACGAGACCTTGGACACCGTGGGGGCGGGCTCCATCGCCTTTTCCCCGCTGGCGCAGGGCTTGCTGACCGACCGCTACCTGAACGGGGTTCCGGCGGATTCGCGGGCGGCCAAGGACAGGTTCCTGTCCGAACAGTCGCTCACCGAGGATAAGATGGCCCGGGTGCGCGGCCTGAACGGCATCGCCGCCGGCCGTGGCCAATCGCTGGCGCAGATGGCCATCGCCTGGATCCTGCGCGACCAGCCCAAGGGCCCGCCCGTGACCTCGGCCCTGGTCGGGGCCTCCAGCGTGAAGCAGCTGGAGGACAATCTGGCCGCCATCAACCGGCTGGACTTCAGCACCGACGAGCTGACGGCGATCGACGAGTTCGCCGTCGAATCCGATATCAATCTCTGGGCACAGCGCTAAGCTAAGCCTGATCCGGGCGTGGCCGATGCCACTGGCGGCCCGTTTCAGCTGCTGTCGCGTGGGTGGCTGGTGTAGGTGCGGCCTGCGGGTGATTCCCAGGCCAGGGTGCCGTTTCCGGTTTGCGTGGGTTTCCAGCGGGCGCGGTGTTTCAGGACATGGTGCTTTGGGCAAAGACAGGCCAGATTGGCCTCGTTCGACGGTCCTTTGGGGTAGGGGATAGTGTGGTCGGCGTCGGTGAACCGGGCCTGGCGCCCGCATCCGGGGAAGCGGCAGCTGCCGTCGCGGATCTGCAGCCAGCGGCGGGTGCTTTCCGGGATCCGGTAGCTGTTCCGGTCGAGTTTGACCGGGACACCGCTGGCAGGATCGGTCAGCAGCCGGTACCATACCGGCTGGTCACCGGCGAGTTCGCGCGCGGAGTCGGCCGGAATGGGACCGTACCCGTCGAGTTCGGCAGGGTCATCGGTGAGCCCGAGCATGGTGAGCATGGGGACCATGACCATGATCTGCGCCTTCAGTTTCGGCGCGCCGGGCTTTGACGAGCCGGGTTTCGGGCCACCCGCCGTGCCCGCCGCGCCAGCCGCGCCAGCCGTGCCCGCGGTGGCCGTGCCCGCGGTGAAGGCGCCCAGGAGATAGTCCACGGCCAGGTCCGCGCGCAGCTGAGTCAGCGTCCGGGGCTCGTCCGGGCCTTGGGCCCGGATCGCGGCCGCTGTGATGGAGTTATACGCCGCCAGGGCGGCTTCGGCGGGCAGGAACGCTTCCAGGTACGCCATGCCGTCCTCGGCCGGCCGGAACTGCAGGGACCTGTCCTGGGCGGCCTTGGCCTTACGCTCGGCGAACGACTCCGGGTGGAGTTTCTCCCGCAGCCGCCGGGCGCTGGAGCCCAGTTGGGGGTTGGTCTGCTCACCGGCCCGCTCCAGCAGTGCCGTTTCGAACAGCCGCAGGACCCTCTCAGGGAGGCCCTCGGCCTGGTTCACGATGGTCCGGGCGCGCTGGTAGTCCAGATCCCCGGCCCTCAAAGCCGCCAGGGTGGCCGGCAGCCGGTGCACCAGATTCTCCGAGTCCACCGGCAGGAATCCGGCGGTACGTTCGGCCAGGTGCAGGGCGCAGCCGATTTCCGACACCGCAGAAGAGCGGGCCAGATTGTCCCCTGTGACGGTCCCGTGCAGCTTTTCGGGCAGCTCGTCCTGCATGGTCTGATGGATCCGGACTGAGAGCTCGGCCTTCTTCGCCGCGGCCCAGGATTCCAGTCGGGCTGCTTCCATCAGGGCAGCGACCGCGCCCGAGCCGTCCAACTCATCGGCGGCCGTCATCGCCAGCAACCTGGCCGCGCCTACCACCGGCCCGGCGTCGACCAGCCGGCGGAAGAATTCAGCCGGCACATCGGCGACCGCCCCAGCGGGGGCGAAAGAGCCTTGTCCTTGCAGATCTTCCATAGCCCTAAGTCAACCAGAGGGGTACGACATTATTGCCCGCCCGTCCCCATGCTGCGAAGCACCCGTTCAGGGAGCGGCCTGTGACAAAATCCTCAGGAGTTTCCACGGCCAGCCGGGAACAACGTTCAGCCTGCCGCGGTTGGATAGACTGCAGAGGCGCCATTGGGGCGCCGCCACCCGCCGCCGTCGTTGTTCATCCGCGGCCCCGGCGGGACAGCTTTGTTAATATTGAAGGAGTTCCGTGTCTTCTCATCCAATTCGGGTTGCCATTGTCGGTGTCGGAAACTGTGCTGCGTCGCTGGTCCAGGGGGTGCAGTACTACCGGAACGCGGACGCTTCGGCGGCTGTGCCCGGACTCATGCATGTGGAGTTCGGCCAGTACCACGTCAATGACGTGCAGTTCGTGGCCGCGTTCGACGTCGACACCAAGAAAGTGGGCCTGGACCTGGCCGACGCGATCGGCGCCAGCGAAAACAACACCATCAAGATTGCCGACGTCCCCAGCCTCGGCGTCCCTGTCCAGCGCGGACCCACCCTGGACAGTCTGGGCAAGTATTACCGCGAGACCATTGATGAATCCAGCGAGGAACCCGTCGACATCTCGGCAGCGCTGCGTGAGGCGAAGGCGGACGTCGTCGTCTGCTACCTCCCCGTCGGATCGGACCAGGCCGCGAAGCATTACGCCCAGGCCGCGATCGACGCCGGCGTGGCCTTCGTGAACGCGCTGCCGGTCTTCATCGCCGGAACCAAGGAATGGGCGGACAAGTTCACCGCGGCCGGGGTGCCGATTGTGGGCGACGATATCAAGAGCCAGATCGGTGCCACCATCACGCACCGCGTCATGGCGAAGCTCTTCGAGGACCGCGGCGTCATTCTGGACCGCACCTACCAGCTGAACGTCGGCGGAAACATGGACTTCAAGAACATGCTGGAGCGCGACCGGCTCGAATCGAAGAAGATTTCCAAGACGCAGGCCGTGACGTCCAACACCAGCGCGGACCTGGGCACGCGGAACGTGCACATCGGCCCGAGCGACTACGTGGCATGGCTCGACGACCGCAAGTGGGCGTTCGTCCGCCTCGAGGGCCGCAACTTCGGGGATGCCCCGGTCTCCTTGGAATACAAGCTTGAGGTTTGGGATTCACCCAACTCGGCCGGTGTCATCATCGATGCCATCCGCGCGGCCAAAATTGCCCTGGACCGCGGCATCGGCGGCCCGATCCTGTCCGCGTCGAGCTATTTCATGAAGTCCCCGCCGCAGCAGTTCCCGGACGACATCGCCCGCGAAAAGGTGGAGGCCTTCATCCGGGGCGACCTGGAGCGCTGACCTTCCGGCATTTCCGTCGCG
>JALYYI010000240.1 GCA_030946705.1 Actinomycetota bacterium
GGAGGCGTTGAAGTCGGAGGTGACCCGGGCCTGCGCCGCGGACGCCGCGGCCTTGAGGTCCTCCAGGACCCGGATCTGATCGATCCGGCCGGCATCATCAACACCCCGGTCCATGAACGCCAGGGACGCCACCCAATGGCTCACGTCGGCGGCATCCGGATTGCGGCCGGAGGCCGGAGCCGCGGACACGACCGGGGAGACCGCCGTCGCCGGCTGTCCCTGCGCAGCTTCCGGAGCCCGTCCGCTGCCCCTATTGATGTCCATGCCCACACTCTTCCAGAGGGCACCGACAATTTAGAGAGTTCGACATTTCAGGCGCGGGATCAAGGTCCTGGCGGCGCGGTCCCTGCCCGGCCGCAGGCGGCCTCCATCGACCACCGGGACTTCGTCGAGTACCGGGGCTGAGCCGCATCGGGGTGACCCACCCGGCCGGGACCTACCTGGAGCCGGGGACGCAACGGTGACCATCGCCGTCGTCGGCCGCCCGTGCGCAGCTCCCGGAGCCGGACCCGGCTCCTCAATCCCGTTCATAGGACAAACGCTATCGGTGGCCACTGACATTATTCGCGCGCCGCCAAACAAGTCACCTCCGTCGCGCAGCAATGTTGCTGGACTCGCCTGGCCAACGTCCTCAGGCGGGGAGCTGGATGCCGGCGTCAACGGTTTGTGCCAGGCCATCGTGCAGCAGCCCGTCGATGGCCCTTTCGAGCTGTAATTCTCCCGCCCGAAGCGCGTGCAACCTGTGTAGCTGTGAGCGAACTGGGCCCTTTGGGGACCCATCAACGGTTTCCGAAGCGTAGGGCGCCTCACCGTTGAAGAGCGACCGGGGCACGGGCGCCTGGGCGGCACGCAGGACCGCCATCACGGCGCCGCGCACCTGGCGGTCCGTCCCGGCCCACGCCTGGCCCTTGGGAACGTAGGTAGGTTCAGGCTCGCCGGCCGCACGCCAGGCGCAGACATTCCGTACGGGGCATGCATCGCATTTGGGTGAGCGGGCCGTGCACAGCAGCGCACCCAGTTCCATGACCCCGGCGCTCCATTCCACTGCCAGCTGCCGGTCCGGGGGCAGCAGCTCGGCGGCCAGCTTCTGTTCCGCTGCGGTCAGGGCAGGAGCCGGCAGCGCCTGGCCGGAAACCAGTCTGGCATGTACGCGTCGGATGTTGGTGTCCACAACGGTTTCGCGGTGGCCGAAGGCGAAGGCTGCGACGGCGGCCGCGGTGTAGCTGCCCACGCCCGGAAGGCTCAGCAGATCCTGGTAGGACGCGGGCACAGCCCCTTCATGAAGCGTGGCGATGGCGACGGCGGCGCCGTGCAGACGAAGTGCCCGGCGCGGGTATCCGAGGCGCCCCCATGCGCGCACGGCTGCGCCGCTGGACTCGGCGGCCAGGGCGGACGGGCTCGGCCAGCGGCGCAGCCATTCCTCCCAGGCCGGGAGCACGCGCAGCACCGGCGTCTGCTGAAGCATGATCTCGCTGACCAGAACACCCCAGGCCGAGCATTCCGGCTTGCGCCACGGCAGATCCCGGGCGTTTTCCGCGAACCAGCCTGTGATGGCCCAGTGCAGTTCAGTAAACCGTTCGCGCCCCGGTTCTCCGGGATCGGCCGTAAGGCAATTGAAAGTTTCGATGTGATAATCCTATTCGAGCTCAATCGACGCGCCCGGCGTGAACGGCTTTGTGAGGGGTGGCACAGGCCGATTGACTGGCAGTCGGCGTGGTGACGCGTCTGTGCCCGGTCCATTACTTACTGTGGAGATATGGCTAGGCAGGGCGCCGCTGGGAGCGGCAATCGTGGAGGGCAGGCGCCGCAGCGCCAGCCCGGCCGCAAGTCTGCGGCTTCCGCAAGAGTTTTCCGCCGTCGCCGGGCTGTCTTCGGCGCCCTGGTCCTGGCGGTGCTGATGGTTCTGGTGGGCGGCGTTATCTTCGTCGTCGGACTGATCCCCCGGGGAACGGCCGCGGCGCCGGCCAGCCCGCTGCCGTCGTCCCGTTCCAGCAGCGCGGCCGCGGTGCCCCCCTCAGCCACGCCCACGCCGACAGCCCCGGCAACGCCGGTGTGTGACCAGAATCTGGTGACCGTCACGGCCGCGGTGGATGCGCAGGTTTATGCTCCGGGGCAGAATCCGGTGCTCGAGCTGAAGGTGACCAACGGCGGGACGGCCCCCTGCGAAGTGAACATTGGGACCAGCCAGATGGAGTTCCTGGTCATGAGCGGCAATGACAGGATCTTTTCCTCCAAGGACTGCCAGGAAGGCAACGACGATCTGACCAAGACCATCGTGCCCGGGGCATCCGAGACGGCAAATTTCCCCTGGCAGCGCAACCGGACGGCTCCGGGCTGCACAGCGGTGCCGGTGATCCCGAAGCCCGGCTACTACGTATACCAGGCCACGCTGGGACAACGGACCAGCAACAAGGTTGCTTTCGAGCTCCAGTGACCCAGGGAACGCTAGAGGAAGCGGTCCAGCAGGCTCGCCTCGGCGATCCGCGAGAGCCCCTCGCGGACATTGCGGGCGCGCTGCTCGCCGATTCCGTCCACCGCCATGAGTTCGTCGATCGTGGCGGCCATCAGGTTCTGCAGTCCGCCGAAGTGGTCCACCAGCCGGTCCGCAACGGCGCGGGGAACGGCTTTGAGGCCGGAAAGCAGCCGGTATCCGCGCGGCTGGATGACGGCCTCCAGGGATTCCGAACCGCTGGTCAGGCCGACAATGTTGGCAATCCGGCTCAGATCGATCAGTTCGGTGGGCCCGATAGCCTGCAGTGCAGCTACGGCGGGTTCCACATCCGCAAGGCTGGTGGCCGGACCGGAGTAGTCCCGGATGACCATCTCGCTGCCGGGTCCGCGGCCCACGGTCAGCTCGTCCAGCTGCAGGGAGAGCAGCCGGCCGTCCACGCCAAGTTCCAGCACGTACTGGGCGATTTCCTCCGAGATCCGGCGCACCATCTCCTGGCGCTGGAGGGTCACGGCGACGTCGCGGACGGTCACCATGGCCTCGATTTCAAGGGCCGAGAGCGAGCTGGTGACCTGATCCAGCCGGGAACGGTAGCGTTCCAGGGTGGCCAGGGCCTGATTGGCGCGGGCCAGCACCTTCTCCGAACCCTCCAACACGTGCCGCAGGCCGTTGATGTAGAGGGCGATGATCTGCATGGACTGGCTGACCGAGATTACCGGGACGCCGGTCTGGATGGCGACCCGCTCAGCCGTGCGGTGCCGTGTGCCAGATTCCTGGGTTTCGATGCTGGGGTCAGGGACGAGCTGCACGGCGGCGCGGACAATGCGGCTGGCTTCCTTGTCACAGATGATGGCGCCGTCCATTTTGGCCAGTTCCCGGAGCCCGGTGGGGGTGAAGTTGATGCCGATGTCGAAGCCGCCGGAGCATAGTTGGTCGATGGTCCGGTCCGAGCCGAGGACGATCAGCGCACCGGTACGCCCGCGCAGAATGCGTTCCAGTCCGTCCCGAAGAGGGGTTCCGGGGGCAACCCGAGCCAGGGTAGCCTTGAGCGCCGCTTCAGGGCTACGAGCCATTGCCTATCCCTTTCGCTGTGCGCAGGTCTTCCGCGCAGGTCACAACGCCCATAATAGTGGGGTCTGGACAGGACTCAGCGCCAGTGCGGGTCAGACGCTATGGAGCGGGACCACCTTGCGTTCCTCCTTGCCGCCTTGGAACAGCAGTTCCAGGGCTTCGCCGAGGTGATGGATCTCCTTAACAGTAAAGCCTTTCGGAATGGGGCCGGGACCGTCGGGAGTTGCGGGAACGATGGCGTGGGAAAAGCCGAGCCGGTGCGCCTCATGGATGCGCTGGTTGATTCCCGGTACGGGCCGGACCTCCCCGGCCAGCCCCACTTCGCCGAAGGCGACCATCCGGTTGTGGATGGCGATCCTGGCCTTGGAGGAGGCCACCGCGAGGGTAATGGCCAGGTCCATGGCCGGTTCCGTCAGCCGGACCCCGCCAACGGTGGCGACATAGCTGTCATCCGCCTGCAACTCCGCTCCCGCGCGCTGCTGAAGCACGGCCAGCAGCATAGAAACCCGGGAAGCATCCAGTCCGCTGGTAGCCCGCCGCGGCTGCGAGTTGGAGGTGGGGGCCAGGAGCGCTTGAACTTCGGCCAGCAGCGGCCGCCGCCCCTCCAGCGTGACGGTGATGCAGGTACCGGAGACCGGGTCCTTGGTGCGGGAAACAAAGAGCCCGCTCGGGTCCGCCAGGCCTATGATGCCTTTCTCGGTGAGGTCGAAGCAGCCCACCTCGTCGGTGGGTCCGTACCGGTTTTTTACGGCGCGCAACAGGCGCAGCCGGGAATGGCGCTCGCCGTCGAACTGGCAGACCACGTCCACCAGATGCTCCAGCAGCCGGGGCCCGGCGATGGAACCGTCCTTGGTCACGTGGCCCACCAGCAGCGTCGTCATATTCAGACGTTTGGCGGCGGCTATCAGGGAGGCGGCGACCTCGCGGACCTGGGTGACACCGCCGGCGCTGCCATCCACGGCCGCGCTGCTGAGCGTCTGAACGGAGTCCACCACCAGCAGCTTGGGTTGAAGCCGTTCCACCTGGCCCAGGGCCGAGCCCAGATCCGATTCGGCGGTCAGGTAGAGGGTTTCCGCCACAGCGCCGATCCGGTCGGCGCGCAGTTTCACCTGCGCGGCGGATTCCTCCCCGGTGATATACAGCACGCCACGGGTCTCCGCCCGGTCCTCATTGCGCGCAAATTTGGCGGCGACGTCCAGCAGCAGGGTGGACTTGCCCACGCCCGGCTCGCCAGCCAGCAGGATGACGGCACCCGGGACCACGCCGCCGCCCAGCACCCGGTCCAGCTCGGCCACGCCGGTGGGCAGGTAGGCCGCCGTCGTCGCGTCGACATCCCCAATCTTCGGCGCCGGAACCGCCACGGAGGTGGCCGCCGTCGTCCGGGCGACAGCGGTCCCGGTCTCCTCCACCGTCCCCCAGGCCTGGCACTCGCCGCAGCGTCCCACCCATTTGGCCGCGGTCCAGCCGCATTCGGCGCACCTGTAGCTTTGGCCGGTTGTCCTGCCTGCACGAGCCGATTTTGCTACCATGCCGCCAGCCTAGCGGCGTCCGGTGACATTCCTAGATTCTGGGCAGCAGGCCCCGGGATTCCTCCGCCTCCATCCCGGCCGCCTCCAACAGATCCACCATCAGCGGGCGGAACAGCATGACCACCGTTTCGCCCTCCAGCCGCTGAATGCCCAGCTTCTTGGGGTGCATCCGGCCGGCGACGACGGATAGCGCCCGGCGTGCGTTGTCCAGGTGCAGATCGCGGGCTTGCTCGTGCGGATCGGAGAGGCCGATGGCCAGCTCATCGACGGCGTCCGCGGTGTCCGCCAGCATCTGCGAAATGCCCTCGATACCTTCGTCCGAGAGCGCGGAGTTGTTGATGGCGCTGGTGAGCCGGCGGGCAAAGACGCGGCTGTTGCGCAGGGCCAGGTCAATGTAGTCCAGCGATTGCCCCAGGCCGCCGATTTCGCCGCGGAAGCGTCTGTACGCGGGGGAAAGCCGGGCCACCTCGCGGGAGGATTTCAGCGAAGCACGCATGCTGTCCACCAGCGGCTGGCAATTGCGGGCCCGGATCAGGGCATGCCAGGCCCGCGTCGAATCGCTGTACACCAGCGCGCTGGCGCATTCCCGCAGCACATCGGCCAGCTGGTCCAGGAGCTTCTTCAGATCGTTTTTCGGTTGCCGGCGCGGATCGTGCGGAGTCAGGAAGGCCACGGCCAAGGCAAAGCAGCCTCCGACGACGGCGTCAAGGCTGCGGCTGAATGGCCCGCCCGCCGGGATGGGCAGCAGGACGACCAGCAGGGACTGCAGGCCCAGCTGCGTGGTAAATATGCTGCCGCTGTCCAGGAACCGGGCCAGCATGATGGAGAAGAACAGGACCACGCCGGCCTGCCAGATGCCCGAACCCAGCCAGTGCAGCAGTAGATCACCCACTACGATGCCCAGCGTGCAGCCCACGCCCACCTCCAGCACCCGCCGCAGCCTCGGGTCGCGGGAAAAGCCCAGTGCAATCATCGAGGAAGTTGCGGCGAAGAGCGGCCCATTGTGGCCCAGCACGTACTGGGCGAAAGCGTAGGCGCCTACCGCGCAGATGGTCATCTGGATGGCCGGCAGAAGCGACGTTGAACTGCGTCGAAGCCCCGTCCGGGTCCGGGAGTCCAGGAAGGCGAACGCTGCGGAACCCTTTCCTGTTGGCATGCCGTAAGTCTATGCGGCGGCCGGCGTCCAAAACGGACGTGCGGACGCGCCGCGGGGAGTGGCGTCTCCTACGCCTGTTGGAGCATTCGCGCAACGGGGCCGGGGAGATATCCACGAATGGCCCTCCGGCGTTTACCCTCCGTTCACCTTGGATGGCCATTCCCGTTACCTGGCGCGCCTAACTTCGAATTGTTAGATCAATCCACGAATTTCTGCGTACGTCGGCTACGCAGGTTGACAGGATCCCTTCGGGGATCCGAATTTCAGCTTTTCCCTCGGAAGGGGTAACACTAGTGAAGGTTCTTCGTATTGGCCGCGCGGCGGCAGTTATTGCAGCCGGTGCTCTGGCGCTGACCGCGTGCGGCGCCGGTTCCACTGCCGGTTCGGGCAGCACCGGATCGCCCGCAGCCGGCAGCTCCGCTGGCGTGGATTACAGCAGCCTCTCGGGCACCATTACGGCCGGCGGCTCCAGCGCCCAGGCCAACGCACAGGCCGCCTGGACCGCAGGCTTCAAGGCCCAGGCCCCCGGTGTGACGGTCAACTACGACAAGTCGCAGGGCTCCGGCGGCGGCGTCACCAACTTCACGGCCGGCTCCTACGACTTCGCCGGCTCGGACGCCTACCTCAGCGCTGACCAGGCCACGAAGGCGCAGGGTGTTTGCGGCACAGGCGGAGCGGTAAACCTGCCGGTCTACCTCGACGGCGTCTCTGTCGTTTTCAACCTCCAGGGCGTTGACAAGCTGCAGCTCTCCTCGGATACGATCGCCAAGATCTTCACCCAGCAGATCAAGACCTGGGACGATCCGGCCATCAAGGCGGACAACCCCGGTGTTACGCTGCCGAGCACCGCGATCACCACCGTGACGCGCTCCGACGGCTCCGGCACCACCCAGAACTTCAGCAACTACCTGCACCAGGTGGCCCCGGCGGTCTGGACCAGCCCGGTCAGCAACAAGTGGCCGATCGCCGGCTCCTCCGCCCAGCAGGGTGGTTCCGGCGTTGTCAATACGGTCAAGGCCGGCGACGGCACCATCGGCTACGCGGACCACAGCTCCATCGGTAACCTCAAGGCCGCTGCCATCAAGGCTGGCGACAAGTACGTTGATTTCAGCCAGGACGGTGTGACGAAGGCCATCGCGGCGGCCGTCACTCCCGCGAAGGGCGCTGTGGCCGGGGACCTGTCCCAGGACATCGACTACACCAAGCTGACCTCCGGGGATGCCTACCCGATCCCGCTGATCTCCTACGACATCCTGTGCACCCAGTTCAAGGATGCCAAGCAGGCTAAGCTTGCCACGGCCTACGTTGGTTACATTGTCAGCGACCAGGGTCAGAAGATTGCCGCCAAGAACGCCGGATCCGCACCGATCCCGTCCGAGTTGGCGTCCAAGATCCAGGACACCCTGAAGAAGATCTCATAATCACGCAAACGCGTGTCTGAGGGCCGGCCGCCCTACCCATTCCGGGGCGGCCGGTTTTCTTCAGTTTCCAGGAACCATCCATTTCCGGCTCAAAGAAAGCACCTCGTGAGCGAATCATCTGCAGCTGCCACGGGCTCCACGGGCACCCGGGGCATCCCGCCCTCCGCCAAGGCCCGGCCGGCGGACAGGATCTTCAAGCTCCTCAGCACCGCGGCCGCCGTCTCCATCATGGTCATCCTTGCCGGCGTGGCGCTGTTCCTTATCATCCGGGCGCTGCCCGCGATCGGTGTCAACTGGACCACCAATGCGGCGCTCAAGGCCGGCGTGACCGGTGGTTTCCCCAGCTTCTGGGCCTACGTCGGACCACTGGCCTTCGGCACGCTGTGGGCCTCCATTATTGCCCTCATCATGGCCACGCCGGTGGCTATCGGCATCGCGCTGTTCATCTCGCACTACAGCCCCCGCAGGCTGGCCAATTTCCTCGGTTACATTGTCGATCTGCTGGCCGCCGTCCCATCGGTGGTCTTTGGCCTGTGGGGAATCCTAGTGATGCGGCCCTTCCTGTTGCCGATGCAGGATTGGCTGAACACCTACCTGGGCTGGATCCCGCTCTTCGGGGGCAAAGTCACCTCCACCGGTTCCAGCATCCTGACCGGCTCCGTTGTGCTGGCGGTCATGGTGCTGCCCATCATCTCCTCCATCTCCCGTGAAATCTTCCTTCAGACGCCCAAACTGCATGAGGAAGCGGCCCTGGCGCTCGGCTCCACCCGCTGGGAAATGATCCGGCTGTCCGTTTTCCCGTACGCCCGCTCCGGCGTCGTCAGCGCCATCCTGCTGGGTCTGGGCCGCGCACTGGGTGAAACCATGGCCGTGGCGATGATCATTTCACCGGCCATTATCACCTCCTTCCGGCTGATCACCGAGGGCGAGAATTCGCAGACCATCGCCTCCAACATCGCGCTGAACTTCCCGATCGCGACCGGTCTGCAGCGGGACGCCCTGATTGGGACCGGCCTGGTGCTCTTCGTCATCTCGCTGGCCGTGAACATGGCGGCCCGGCTGATCGTCAACGGCAAACCGCGGTCCGGGAAGTCCCGGAAGCGCACCGCACCGGTCGAGCCTGACGCGGACAGTGCGGAGCTGACGGCCGACGACGCCAGCTTCAGCCCCGTCGTCGTGCTCCACCCGGAGGAACCCGGAGCCGGCCGCAACGGCAACGCACCGCACAAGGACGCGGGCCAGAACGCCGCGGAAGGAGCCAAGAGATGAGCACCGGAACCCCGACCGCCGCCCGGCAGGCACCCCGCAACCGGCTTTCCACCGGGCAGCTGCCCAAACGGATCACCCTCTACACCCTGGCCGGCGCTTTTGTGCTGGCGGCCGCGGTAATGGGGCTGATCGGCTTCAACTGGTTCGGGCTGATGGTCTTCACCGGACTGTTCTACCTGATCGCCATCTGGGTCCTCTCCATCACGGTGGAGAACCGGCGCCGGGCGGTGGACCGCTTCATCCGGGGCCTGGTCACGGCGGCGTTCCTTCTGGCGCTGGTACCGCTGGTGTCAACGCTGTGGACGGTGGTCAGCAAGGGCATCGGCATCCTCAGCTGGGACTTCATCGGAACCTCCGGCGGCGCCTCGACGATCGATCCGAACACGCTGGAAATGGTCACCTCCTCCGGGGCCCTGCAGGCCATCGTCGGAACCCTGGAGATCACTGGACTGGCCACGCTGTTCTCCGTGCCGATCGGCCTGCTGACGGCCATCTACCTGGTGGAATATGCCTCGCCCACATTCTGGCTTCGCCGTGTGGTTAACTTCCTGGTGGACGTGATGACCGGCATTCCGTCCATCGTCGCCGGCCTGTTCGCCTTCTCGCTGTTCTCCCTGCTGGTCGGGCCGAAGGCCTTCAGCGGACTCTCCGCCGCCGTCGCCCTGTCCGTCCTGATGATCCCCACCGTGGTGCGCTCCTCCGAGGAAATGCTGCGGCTGGTCCCGTCGGACCTGCGCGAGGCCTCCTACGCGCTTGGCGTCACCAAGTACGTCACCATCGTGCGGATCGTCATTCCGACGGCGATCGCGGGCATCGCCACCGGCATCACCCTGGCGATTGCCCGGGTGATCGGTGAAACGGCACCCATTTTCATGGCGGCCAGCTTCACCGACGCGTTCAACGGCAATCCGCTGTCCGGGCCCATGCAGACCCTTCCCGTGATGGCGTACACCGGCTACAAATTCCCTGGCCAGGACATTGCCCTTTCCAACAATCAGGCCTGGGGCGCCGCTTTGCTGCTGGTGCTGCTGGTGGTTGTCCTCAACCTGATTGCGCGAGTCGTTGCGATGATCTTCGCCCCCAAGCCCAGCCGCTGAGCGCGTGCAGTCAGTTTCATACTTTTAGAAGGAGACAAATGTCCAAGAGCGTCAGCGTCAAAGGCCTGAATGTCTACTATGGGGACTTCCTCGCCGTGCAGGACGTGAGCATCGACATCGCGCCCAAGGCCGTCACGGCTTTCATCGGCCCGTCCGGCTGCGGCAAATCAACCCTGCTGCGGACGCTGAACCGCATGCACGAGGTGATTCCCGGCGCCCATGTCCAGGGCCAGGTGCTGGTGGACGGTGACGACCTGTACGGTCCGGGCGTGGATCCGGTGACCGTGCGTCGCCAGATCGGCATGGTCTTCCAGCGACCCAACCCGTTCCCCACCATGTCCATCAAGGAAAACGTGCTGGCCGGGGTTCGGCTGAATAACACGCGGATCTCCCGCTCCGAGGCGGATGCCCTGTTGGAGAAGTCCCTGCGCGGGGCCAATCTCTGGAATGAGGTGAAGGACCGGCTGCACAAACCGGGCCAGGGGCTCTCCGGTGGGCAGCAGCAGCGCCTCTGCATTGCCCGCGCCATCGCCGTGGAGCCCGAGGTCCTGCTGATGGACGAGCCGTGCTCCGCGCTGGACCCGATCTCCACGCTGGCGGTCGAGGACCTGATCAACGAGCTCAAGGACAACTACACGGTGGTCATCGTGACTCACAACATGCAGCAGGCGGCCCGCGTTTCGGACAAGACCGCGTTCTTCAACATCGCCGGGACCGGCAAGCCGGGCAAGCTGATCGAGTTCGCGGAGACCACAACCATCTTCAACAACCCGTCCGTGAAGGCCACCGAGGACTACGTGTCCGGCCGCTTCGGGTAACCAGCCGGCGCATTGCCGATCCGCCCGCTGACGCTGCAGCGATCGGCCCGATGACCGCGGAGCTCAAGGGGACAGAACTACGTAAGGATTGACTGCCCAACATGGCTTCGATAATAGTCTGACCAAGTATCTGTAAATGGCTCGTCTAGGTCCACATCGTGCGGGACTTCCGCCGAATCAGGTAGTCGTGGAATTTGGGTGCCGTGTATTCGTAAAGGCCCTTTTGCAGCCGATAAACGACTCCCTGCTCCGCGAGCCTGCCCATCAGGACGTTGACGTTGCCCTGCTTGCGCGACGTGACCTTATGTATGTCCGCCGTCCGCAGGGGCGGGTAATCGCAGTCGCCGGTGAGTAGCAGGAGGTCTTGCTCGGCAGGTGTCAGGGAGTCGAGCCGAGGCGAATAGAAATCATGGTCCAGACGTTTGAAGATCGTTTCGCGGAGTCCGGTCAGAAGGTCGGCGGTCAGAGCGTCCGATGAAGCGTCGACGGCCTCGTCCCAGAGCTCGGCACCCCACAACTGCACGAAGTACGGATAGCCTTCCACATCGTCCATCACGGCATTGAGGAGGTCTTCCCTCGCCTCTTTCCCGGTTCCGTCCAGAGGACGAAGGAATGCCTCGCGGGTCTGGTCCCGGGTGAGGCGTCCAACCTCTTCCCCACGGAACATCCGCTCGCTATAAGTGCGAGCTTTGAGCAGGTTCGCAATCAAGGTCGGCAGTCCACACAGGACCAGCGCAATGGGCACCTGCTGTTCCTGGAGTGTGTTGACAGCTGCGACGAGCAGCGACAATGGGTGCTGTCCGTCACGGTCCTTGTCGTCGACGAGCACCTGCGCCTCGTCCAGCATGAGGACAAGGCCGGCCCTCCCTGATTTCACCGCGATCCGAGCCGTGTCCAAGATCTCGGCAGCAAGGTTGGATTCCTCTGCATCTGCCGAGCCGCCCAGGGACACGGTGACATTTTCAAATGTCATTGTCGCCAGCGATCGGGCACCACTGATAACCGCGCCGGTCTTCTGGCGAAGATTCTCCGTCCGTGAGGCCTGGGCCTGAACATCCAGGAGAAGTTCGTGGAGTACGCCGACGATGGCATCCTCGCGATTGTGTCGGGGCTCGAGCTGCAGCCTGCCAACGGCCCAGTTGAGTTCGCCCTTGGTGACTTCTTCGAAGTGTTTCAGGAGCACTGTTTTTCCCACGCCCCGGAGCCCGGTGATGCGGTAGTTGGCCGGGATCTCGGGTGCGCCACGGAGGATCGCCCTAAGGATTCTTTCCTGGCTTTCACGTCCTGCGAGGAAGAGCGGTGTGTTGGCGGCACCTGGTCGGTATGGGTTTTTTATCAGGACTCCCCGGATCATCGGTTCTTACAAAATAATGTTAGCAGCCGCAATGCTAACAGAAATCTGTTAGAACCGAATAGCCGGGCAAGTCCTTTGCCCCAAGGAAGCAGGACCGAACGCTGCGCACCACCGCGGAACCCGTCAAACCGGTATCAGATCCTGTACCTAAGGACCCGCCGGGCAGCGTGGTGGTCCGTACTGGGAGAGGATCCGCGTCCACCGGGAGCACGCAAATTGCAGGGCCGCGAGGGTCTGCGAGTTCGGGTGGGAGACTACCGGATCGTCTATACGGTCAGGTACGACGTGCTGATCGTCGTCGTGGTGACGCTTGGAGACCGGCGCGACGTCTACGACCGCTGACATCTGAACGTCAGCCTCAGTCGGTCTAGAGCAGCGGCGACAGGGCCAGATAGATGATGCCGCCCAGCAGGGCCGAGGCGACGGGAGTAACCAGCCAGGCGGTCAGTACGCGCAGCCACAGCCCGCCGTTGGTCACGGAGATCCGCTGGTTGGCGCCCGCCCCGACGATCGACGATGTGACGGTGTGCGTGGTGGAGAGTGGAAAGTGCAGCGCGATGGCGCCCAGGAACAGCATTGCGGCGCTGACCAGCTGGGCCACCAGCCCGCGGATCGGGTCGATCCGCACCAGCCGGCTGCCCAGTGTGTGGGAGATTCGCCAGCCGCCGGCCAGCGTGCCGGCGGTCAGCAGCACGGCGGTGAAAATCTGCACCCAGACCGGAATGTCGGAACCCGTGCGCAGGCCGGCCGCCCCCAGCGCCAGGAGGATGACCGTCGTCGTGCGCTGGCCGTCCTGCAGTCCGTGGCCAAAGGCGACGGCGGCACTGGCCACGGATTGTCCGCGGCGCACGCGGCGGTTGACGAAGTTCGGCTGCGAATGCCGGGCCGCCCACACCGCCGGATAGACGGCCAGGAAAGAGAGCGCGAAGGCCACCACCGGGGATATCAGCAGCGGCAGGAGCACCAGCCACAGCAGGGTGGAATCCAGGCCCACCAGCGCCGGCTCGCCCTTCAGGACGGAGCCGCTCGCGGCCCCGGCGATGCCACCGATCAGCGCATGAGTGGACGACGACGGGTAACCCCGCCACCACTGGTAGACGCCCCAGATGCATGCTCCGGCCAGCCCGGCGACCAGCAGTCCCAGGCCGGGGGCTCCCGGCGGAAGGCTGAAAAGTTGCTGGCTCACCGCGACCGTAAAGGAGACGCTCAGCAGCGCTCCGATCAGGTTGAACAGCCCCGCCAGCAGCACGGCGACAGTGGGCGTGAGGGAACGGGTGCGCACCGCCACCGCGATGGCGGAGGAGACGTCCCGGAATCCGTTCAGGAAGGCGAAGGCCGCGGCAAGGACACAGATGGCAACGAGGAGGAACCCCGCCACCCTAGGATTCCTTGACGATGATGCTGCCCACCTGAGTAGCCACCCGGCGCATATCCTTCGTCACATCCACCAGCTGGTCCGCAATGTCGCGGTACCGGGCGTAGGGGATGGGCTTGTGGTCACGGAGCAGCTCGCTGACAAAGACCCGGTGTGTGCGCTCGGCCCGCTTGGCCAGGCGCAGGATCTCGATCCAGTAGTCCTCCAGCTGGTCCAGATTGTCCAGTTGGCGCATCGCGTCCACGGTGAGCTCCGCCTGCCGGGCAATCACCTCCAGCTGGTCGGAGGCCCGGCGCGGGATCCGTTCCAGCTTGTAGAGGGCAATCAGCTCGGCGGCGCCGTCCAGTTTCTCCATCGCCTCATTAAGGTAGCGGGAGAGGGTATAGAGGTCCTCGCGGGGGAGGGGGTTGATGAAACTGGTGCGCATGTGGGTCAGCAGGGCAAAATGCAGCTCCGTGGAGGCCGCCTCGTGCTGGTGCAGCTGCTCGGCCAGGGCGTCGTAGTCCGCCGTCGGGGCACCCAGCAGTTCGGAGAGGGTGTGCACGCCGTGGACGATCTCCTGCGCCATCTTGGCCAGGATGTCCAGCCCGGCCCTTTCCTGCGGGAAGAGACGCAGTTTCACGTGGGTGCCCTTCCCTGATGCAGACGGCGGCTGCCCGGAAGCGGGCACAAAAGTGGTGCCGAACTGGGAGCGCCTCTCGGCGTTAGGCCGCTCGAAGCGGCTAAAAGATGGAGCCCGGGGGTTCCGCAGTCCGACACCACCTTCAGTTTTCTACTTTGAGGGGGCCATGTCAACAACGGCGCGGATTGGTGCGGTTTACCGCCGGATTCTGGGGATTTCCTGCGCCTCTCAGGCGTGCAGCTGCGGCAGCGCCCGGACCAGGGGTGCCAGCGCGGGCTGTTTTTGCGCCTCGGTCAGGGCGCGCTCCAACGTTTCGTCGTGGATGGGCCGCGAATTTTCCAGCAGTTCCACGCCCGCTGCGGTGAGCTCGGTGTAGATCCCGCGGCGGTCATCCGCGCACAGGATCCGTGTCAGCAGCCCGCGGTCCTCCAGCCGCGTCACCAGCCCTGTGCCCGGACGTGCCCATCGGCCTGATAGCCCTCGCCCT
>JALYYI010000022.1 GCA_030946705.1 Actinomycetota bacterium
AGGTGGAGCAGACCCTGCGCACAGCCATGGCCCGGCCGGAGGCGGCGGCCGCCGTTCGGAGCGGTCAGATCATCCGGGCGCTGTCCGCCGAGGTGCTTGAGACCGGCGACCCGACCGGGTTCGTGGCGATCGCGGCTGCCCTCGGAGAGGTTGGCCATAAAGGCGCTGTCCTTGAAGGCGCTGTGCTTGAAGGCGCTTTCCTTGAAGGCGCTGTGCGGGAGGCTGATGCTGGGGCTGACACGGAAGCCGGACGGCCGCGCGTGGGGGCAAACCGCCGTCGGCCGGAACCGGAGCGGGCCGAGGACAAACGTGCGACGGTGTTGCAGGAGGCAAGGCGGGCGGCCGAAACGGCGGAGGCTTCCGCAGGCAGGGCGCAGGCCGACCTGGAGACTGCCAACCGGCTGATCCGGGAGCTGGTGGCCCGGCGGGAGCGGCTGGAAGTGGGACTGAAGGATCTCAAGGATCGGCTGGCGGACGCGGAGAGGGAGGTTGCCGCCGCCTCGTGGGAGGCCCGCGGCCTGGAGCGGGACAGGGACAAGGCCGCCCGCGCCGCAGCGGAGACGCTGCGCCGGGCGGCCCGGGCCCGGGCACAGCTCGACCGGCTGGCGGGGACAACGCGCGGTTGACGGCCTTCGGCCCGCTGTGCGGTCGCTGAATGGTGAATAGCTGGGGCGATGTGGGCAACTCGTTGCCGAACACCGGATAGACTTTTTGGCAGTCCGCAGTTGACCTCTCAGATTGGATCGCGGGTGGATCTCACCTTCATGGTCGTGCTAGTCATAGCGCTGGCTTTCTTCTTCGATTTCACGAATGGCTTCCACGACACCGCCAACGCCATGGCTACGCCTATTGCTACCGGGGCTATTAAGCCGAAGACGGCCGTGGCCCTGTCGGCAGTGCTGAACCTGGTGGGTGCGTTTCTCTCCACCGAAGTGGCAAGGACTATTTCCGGCGGGCTGATCCGCGAGGGAAGTCCCGGCGTGCAGATCACCCCGGAGTTGGTCTTCGCCGGGCTGTTGGGTGCAGTGTTGTGGAACCTGATGACCTGGCTGTTCGGCCTTCCGTCGAGCTCCTCGCATGCGCTGTTCGGCGGCCTGATCGGTGCGGTCGTCGTGGGAATCGGTTTCAACGCCGTGGATTTGAGCGTGTTGCTCTCGAAGGTCATTCTGCCGGCGCTGCTGGCCCCGGTGATCGCCGGCGGCGTTGCCTATCTGTGCACCAAGCTGGCCTACCGGATCACCCGGCGGACGAATCCGGATTCGGGAGACAAGCTCGTCCAGAAGCGCGGGGGCTTCCGCTACGGACAGGTATTCTCCTCCTCCATGGTGTCCCTGGCCCACGGCACCAATGATGCCCAGAAGACCATGGGTGTCATTACCCTGGTGCTCATCTCCGCGGGTTACCAGAAGCCCGGCTCCGGACCCGAATTCTGGGTTATCGCCTCCTGCGCGCTGGCCATCGCCCTCGGAACGTACACCGGCGGCTGGCGCATCATCAGGACCCTGGGCAGCGGCCTGACGGACGTCAAGCCCGCGCAGGGCTTCGCGGCCGAAAGCAGCACCGCGGCCGCCATCCTGGCCTCCTCGCACCTGGGCTTCGCGCTCTCGACGACGCACGTCGCCTCAGGCTCCGTCGTCGGCTCCGGCCTGGGCCGCACCGGCTCAACGGTGCGGTGGGGCGCCTTCGGCAAAATCGCCCTCGGCTGGTTATTCACGCTTCCCGCCGCCGCCGTGGTGGGCGGCATCGCCGCGCTGATCGCCAAGCTCGGCATGGTGGGGCTGGGGGTCGACGCCGTCGTCGGGCTTGCCGCCATCATCTTCATCTTTGTCCGCTCCCAGCGCGAGCACGTGGACCACACCAACGCCATCAGCGAGGTGGGTGGGACCATCCACATCCCCAGCAAGAAGGAACGGAACCGGCTGGCTACGCAGGCGCGCTCTGCTGAGAGGGCAGCCGAGAAGGCCGTGGCAAGGGCAGCCGAGAAGAGCGCGGCATCGGCCCGGGCCGAGGCTGCAGCGCGCGGGCAGGAGGAGGCCGAGGCCCGCGGGAAGGGCCAGCCGCGGGGGAAGGGCCAGCCACCGGCGGGCTCGGAGGGACCGCGGGCCGGCGAGCCAAAGGTATCGGTGAAATCCGGCTCCAAACAGCCGCGGCCCAAACAGAGCGGCTCCAGACCCGCAACGTCGAAATCTTCTGGGTCGAAATCTTCTGGGTTGAAACCTGCCGGGTTGAAACCCTCCGGGGCCGGCTCGGCAGCGCCCAAACCGGAGAGCTCCAAGCTGGCAGCGGCCGGCAACCCCGGCAACAGCCCAGCCGGCGGCCTGGCCGACGACGCAGCTGATCCGCGTCCGGAACGGCAGCCAGACCAGGGCGCACAACCGGCCGTCGCAGCGAAGCAGAAGGACAAGTAATGATCAATTGGGGAGCCTTCCTGGTCGTGGCCATCGCCACCCTGGTTTCCGCGGTGGTGGTCGTCGGCCTCTACGCGACCGGCGTCCGGCTCTATGCAGTGAGCGTGGACGATCGCGTTCCGAGCACCCGAGTGGCCCGGGCGGCGGCGTATCTCTGCTTCGTCCTGTGTGCCGCCGGTGTCCTCTACGGCATCTACCTGATCGTTCCGGCGTTCCACCACAAGTAGGGCGCGGCCGCCGCTAGGCTGGGGGCATGACGAGCACCCAGTACTTCGTGGCCAGTTCCATTGACGGCTTCATAGCGGCGAACGACGGCGGCCTCGACTGGCTGCTTCAGTTCAACGGCTTCGAGGGCGGCCAGGAGTCCTATGACGCCTTCCTGGCCGGCGTCGGCGCCATCATCATGGGCGCCGATACCTACCGTTTCCTGCTGGACCAGGAGCTGGAATCCTGGCCCTATGCGGACACCCCGGTCTGGGTTTTCAGCCACAACAAGCTGCCCGCCATCGAGGGGGCGTCGCTGACCTTCGTCTCCGGGGACGTGGTTCCGGTTCACGCTGACGCCATGGCGGCGGCCGCCGGCGGGAACATCTGGCTGGTTGGCGGCGGGAACCTGGTGGCGCAGTTCCATCAGGCCGGACTGCTGGATGAGCTGCTCCTGAGCGTGGTCCCGGTGATCCTGGGCTCCGGGAGGCCGCTGCTGCCCGTCAGCACGACGACGGCGCCCCTGGCCCTGGCCAGGCAGGGCACCCTGGGAAGCGGCGTCGTCGAACTTGCCTACCGGCTGCGGCCTGCCGGGGAGGGTTCGGGCATCTGACGTAGTGGTCCGATCTCAGAGCCGGTCAGATCTCAGAACTCGTGGCCGGAGTGGCCGGAGTGCGGACGTCGCGGATCATATTGGTGATCCGGGCGGTGGAGAGCCGACGGCCTGCCTCATCCGTCATCACGACTTCATGCACGGCCAGCGTGCGGCCCAAATGGATGGCCGTGCAGGTACCGGTCACCACGCCCGAGGAGATGGCACGGTGGTGGCTGGCCCCCACCTCGATTCCCAGCGCCTGCCGGTCCGCTCCGGCATGGAGGGTCGCGGCGAAGGACCCCAGCGTCTCGGCCAGCACCACATGGGCACCGCCGTGCAGGATTCCGGCTATCTGGGTGTTTCCCTCGACCGGCATGGTCGCGACCGTCCGCTGCGGGCTCATCTCCAGGAACCTGATCCCCATCTTTTCCACCAGGGCACCCACGCCCCGGCCCTGCAGCCATTTGTGCAGCTCCTCCGGAACACCGGCCGCGATCAGCTGTGCGGTGTACGGGTTGGCCGGCGCACCCGGTGTGAATTTGTCGCTCATGATGACTAGGCTGGCAGCTGTGAGCGAAACTACCAAAACGGCCCCGGATCAAGCGTCGAATCTGCAAGCACCACCCTCTGCCGACGGGCCGCAGCGGTTGCTGGTCATCGACGGGCATTCCATGGCCTTCCGTGCCTTCTATGCCCTTCCGGTAGAGAATTTCTCCACCGACACGGGGCAGCACACGAACGCCGTCTACGGCTTCACGGCCATGCTGCTGGCCATGATCCGGGAGCAGAAGCCCACTCACGTCGCCGTCGCCTTTGACCTGGACACGCCCACCTTCCGTTCCACGGAATACACCGAGTACAAGGCGGGGCGATCCAAAACGCCCGAAGAGTTCCATGGCCAGGTGGACCTGATCGTCAAGGTTATGGAAGCGATGCGGATCCCCACCATTACGCTGGACGGCTACGAGGCGGATGACATCATCGCCACCCTCGCCGCGCAGGGGGAGAGTGCGGGCTGGGATGTGCTGGTGGTTTCCGGCGACCGGGACGCGTTCCAGCTGATCACCGAAAAGGTTCTGGTGCTCTACCCGAAGAAGGGCATCTCGGAAATCCCGCCGATGGATGCCGCCTCGATCCAGGAGAAGTACTTCGTCAGCCCGGAGAAGTATTCTGACCTGGCCGCGCTGGTGGGCGAGACGGCGGACAATTTGCCCGGCGTCCCGGGTGTTGGGCCCAAGACCGCGGCCAAATGGATCAACCAGTACGGCGGCCTGGACGGCATCCTGGCGAACCTGGATTCGATCGGCGGCAAGGTGGGAGCGGCGCTGCGGGAGCATGTGGAGAGCGTCAAGCGCAACCGCCGACTGAACCATTTGCTGCGGGATCTGGACCTTCCCGTGGTGCTGGAAGCGATGCTGCTGCAGGCCCCGGACCGGGACATGGTGGAGGAACTGTTCGACTCGCTGCAGTTCAACACCCTTCGCAAGCGGCTCTTCGACCTGTTCGGGGAGGAGGAAACCGCCGTCGAGCATGACAGCCATACCGCGCCGCGCCACACCAGTCCGGCGACGGCCGCGGAGCTGGACGCGTGGTTCACCGCCACAAACCTGACCGCCGTCGGCCTGCAGCTGGTCACCGAGGCCACCCTGGCCGGTCCGGATGCCGTGGGCCTGGCCATGGCAACACAGGACGCAGCCGCGTATCTGGAGCTGGGCAATCTGGATGCGGCGGCGGAGGACGTCCTGGGCCGCTGGCTGCGGAGCCGGAACGCACCCAAGGTCATCCACGACTTCAAGGGCGCCTTCAAGGCCCTGCACGCACGCGGCCTGGAACTGGCTGGCGTCGTGGATGACACCGCCATCTCCGCCTACCTGATCCAGCCGGACCGCCGCAGTTATGAGCTGGCGGAGCTGAGCCAGGTGCACCTGAAGATTTCGGTGGGCTCCGCGGGCACCGGTTCCAACGGCCAGCTGGATCTCGGACTGGGCGAAGATACGACGGCCGCGGACGCGGTGATGAAGGCGTATGTCGCGCTGCAGCTCAGCGAGCACTTCGTGGGGCAGCTGCTGGACCGCGGAGCCAACCGGCTGCTGGGCGAGCTTGAACTGCCTCTGGCCCGGGTGCTGGCCTCGATGGAGCTGACCGGCATCGCCATAGCCACGGACAAACTGGACCAGCTGCTCGCGGATTTCACCGTCACCATCGACGCTGCCCAGGCTGCGGCGTTCGCGGCAATCGGCCGTGAGGTCAACCTGGGCTCGCCGAAGCAGCTGCAGACCGTGCTGTTCGATGAGCTGGAGATGCCCAAGACCAAGAAGATCAAGACCGGTTTCTCCACCGATGCGGACGCGCTGGCGGACCTGACGGTCAAGACCGGCCACCCCTTCCTGCTCCAGCTGCAGGCCTACCGGGACGCGACCAAGCTGCGCCAGACGGTGGAGGGGCTGACGAAATCGCTGGCCGAGGACGGACGGATCCACACCACCTACGCGCAGAACGTCGCCGCCACGGGCCGGCTGTCATCCAACAATCCGAACCTGCAGAACATCCCGATCCGCAGCGACGCCGGCCGCCGCATCCGCGAGGTCTTCGTCGTCGGAGCGGGGTACGAGACGCTGCTGACCGCCGACTATTCGCAGATCGAAATGCGGATCATGGCGCACCTGTCCGGGGATCAGGCGCTGATCCAGGCCTTCCGCGACGGTGAGGATCTGCACCGCTTTGTCGGCTCGCACATCTTCGCCGTCGCCCCGGAGGAAGTCACCAGTGCCATGCGGTCCAAGGTCAAGGCCATGTCCTACGGACTGGTCTACGGGCTGAGCTCATTTGGCCTGTCAAAGCAGCTGGGCATCTCCGTTGACGAGGCCCGGACCCTGATGAAGGACTATTTTGACCGGTTCGGAGCCGTCCGCGACTACCTGCGCGGCGTCGTGGAGCAGGCCCGGATCGACGGATTCACCTCCACCATAGAGGGCCGCCGCCGGTACCTGCCGGACCTTTCCAGCGACCACCGGCAACTCCGCGAAATGGCGGAACGGGCAGCCCTGAACGCCCCCATCCAGGGGTCCGCGGCGGACATCATCAAAAAGGCGATGCTCGGCGTCGACCTGGAGCTGAAAAGGCAAAACCTGGCATCCCGGATGCTGCTCCAGGTCCATGACGAGCTGCTGCTCGAGGTCGCGCCGGGGGAGCGGGAGGCTGTGGAGGCCCTAGTGGTGGAACAGATGGGCCAGGCAGCGGAGCTGTCGGTGCCCCTGGACGTGCACGTGGGCGCCGGCGCCAGCTGGTACGAGGCAGGCCACTAGGTTCCGGCCAGCGGTCAGCGGTGCCAGACGCCGTGGCTGCTCAGGCGCATGGTGACCCAGGCCGCCGTCGTATTGACGGCGAGCAGGGAAATCAGCACCAGCAGCTGGATCAGCCCCGCATCCAGGGGCGTCGCCCCGCCCAGGATCAGCCCGACGAAGGCCC
>JALYYI010000031.1 GCA_030946705.1 Actinomycetota bacterium
GCGCATGCCTGGCGCCGCGGACCGTCCGTGGCGCTGGCGACGACGGCAGCGGCCTCGGGCACGTCGTCGTCGGGCGGCGCTTCGGGCCCCACCGCGGCGCAGAAAATGTGGCGTGAAGCGGAGGCCAAGGCGAAGCGGAACAAGGAAAAATCGGGCCAAACCTGGCGCTAGTGCGCGGCGCGTTCGTGAATTGTCGGTACGGCTCGGTACGCTATTCGTAGATATGTTCGGTCGATATCGGCAGTCAAGATGTCCGCAGCGGGGAGAATTTCTATGATCAGCTTTGTTCGCGGACCGGTGGCACACATCGGGCTTTCGTCGGCGGTAATAGACGTCAACGGGATGGGAATGCTGGTCAACGCGACGCCGAAAACCCTGGGCTCCCTGCGGGTGGGCCACGAGGCGACCGTCACCACTTCCATGATTGTCCGCGAGGACTCCATGACCCTCTATGGCTTCGGCACGGAGGATGAGCGCGAGGTGTTCGATCACCTGCTGACCGTCAGCGGAATCGGGCCGCGGCTTGCGCTGGCGGTCCTGGCGGTGCTGGATCCGGAGGCCATCCGGGTGGCAGCCTCGGGCGGGGACGGTAAGACCTTTACCAGGGTTCCGGGCGTGGGCCCCAAGGTGGCGGGCCGGATTGTCCTGGAGCTGGCCGGGAAACTGGTGCCGCTGGGGAGCGCTGCCGGCGCCGCACCCGCAGTAACGCAGTGGAAACCGCAGGTGATCGCGGCCATGACGGGCCTGGGCTGGTCCGAGAAGGACGCGGCCACCAGCATTGACAGGGCGACGGCGGACGATGCGGCGCTGCTGCAGTCCGGCAACGTCGCGGCGATCCTGCGTGCCACCCTGCGCTGGCTGGGCCAGGACGGTGCCCGCAGTTCGGCGGCAGGGAAGGTGAGCGCCCGTGGCTGAGCCGGCGCCCGAATCGTTGGTCTCGGCGGCGGGTGAACCGGAGGAGCGGGTCCTGGAGGCGGCCCTGCGGCCGAAGAACCTGGCCGATTTCGTCGGGCAGCAGCGGGTCCGGCGGCAGCTCTCGCTGGTGCTGGAGGCCTCGCGGATGCGCGGCCGCACCGCGGACCATGTGCTGCTGTCCGGGCCGCCGGGGCTCGGCAAAACGACGCTGGCGATGATCATCGCGGCCGAAATGAACGCGCCGCTGCGGATCAGCTCAGGGCCCGCCATCCAGCATGCCGGGGACCTGGCCGCGATTCTCTCCTCGCTATCCGAGGGCGAGGTGCTCTTCCTCGACGAAATCCACCGGATGTCCCGCCCGGCGGAGGAGATGCTGTACATGGCCATGGAGGACTTCCGGGTAGACATCATTGTCGGCAAGGGCGCCGGGGCAACGGCCATTCCGCTGGAGTTGCCGCCGTTCACGCTGGTGGGCGCCACGACCCGCGCGGGACTGCTGCCCGGGCCATTGCGGGACCGCTTCGGCTTTACCGGCCATTTGGAGTTCTACGCCGTTGAAGAGCTGGAGCTGGTGTTGCGACGGTCGGCCGGACTGCTGGACCTGAAGCTGACCAGCGCGGGTTTCGCCGAAATCGCCGGCCGGTCCCGCGGTACGCCCCGCATCGCCAACCGGCTGCTGCGGCGCGTCCGTGACTGGGCCCTGGTGCACGGGGTGGCCAGCATCGACGCCCGCACGGCTTCCGCCGCACTGGACATGTACGAGGTGGACGCACGGGGGCTGGACCGGCTGGACCGGGCGGTGCTCCATGCCCTGATCACCAAGTTCAACGGGGGACCGGTGGGACTTTCGACACTGGCGATCGCCGTGGGCGAGGAGCCGGAAACGGTGGAAACGGTTGCGGAACCCTTCCTGGTTCGTGAGGGACTGCTGGGACGCACGCCCCGGGGCCGCATCGCGATGGCCGCGGCCTGGGACCACCTGGGCCTGGACATGCCGGCCCCCGCCTTCGCGGCCGGCGCCCCGGCGCTGTTTTCCCTCGCCGGGGAAAATACAGCCGGGGACAATACCTCTGGGGACGATACCGACGCGGACAATATCGGCGAGGACATGGACGCGGACAATGTTCCGGATTGGTTGAAAAACGCGCCCTAACACCCGGTGTTCAGGAAAACAGCTTAGACTGGTATGACGTCCGGCACGTCCCAACACCTTTCCGGGCACCAATCATTGAAAAAACGAACGGAATTTAGCTGTGTTCACAAGCATTCTGGCCGACGCCACCGCCCCTGCCGTTGCAGCCGACGCCAGCGCGGGCGCTGGCGGCTTCGACCCCATGACGCTGATCCTCCTCGCCGTCTTCGCCATCTTCATCTTCATGATGTTCCGCCGCCAGAAGGCCACCAAGAAGGCGCAGCAGGAACAGCAGGCCAAGATGGCCCTGGGTGTCTCGGTGATGACCAACTTCGGCCTCTACGGCACGGTACTCGCCATTGATGAGGCAGAGAACAAGGTTGTCCTGGAGCTCTCCCCGGGCAATACCGCCACGGTGCACCGCCAGACGATCACCAAGATCATCGCCCCGGAGGAGACCCCGGAGACCGTCCCCAACGACGCGTCCTCGCTGACCGGCGAGGGTTCCTACGAGGCTCCGGCCGGGGAAAGCGCGCAGGACACCCTGGCGCGCCTGAACCTGGACAAGCACGACAAAGACAACACCAAGGACAGCTAGCCTCATCCTGGCGTGATGTACCCGCGAGGGACACGCCGGGGCTTCTCCGGCC
>JALYYI010000033.1 GCA_030946705.1 Actinomycetota bacterium
CGGCCCCTTGCCCTGGACCGGGCAACGTGGCCGCCAGGCGGCTCAACATCTGGTGCACAACACCGAGTATCCACCCTCCGCGGACCGGCGGGTTTCACTTGCCGCAGCCTCCTACAGCCGCCAATACGAACATACGACCCGAGTTTGGCCCGCGCGAGGTTATGCATCAGCGGTAAACCGCTCTGGGTAGGGTCGGCCACCACCCCGACAAGCCGGCAGTAGCCGGTGATGATCAGGGAATCTCTTCTGACATGCGGAAACTCTCTTTTGCGGCCGTTGCGGCGCTTCATACTCAACTGAGCATTGCTCGCGCCGTCCCTGGCACGCTAGGGCGATATCTGGTCCAGGGGACGGTTCCGGGTATGGGCGGTGAATTGCGCCAGGATGGCGGCGACGACCAGGAATGAGGAGATCAGGATCAGTGCACCGAGGATCGACATCTGCGGGATGAAGGGGGCAATGACGAGGACGCCGATGCCGCCTCCGATGTGGCCCACCCCGTCAACGAGGGCGAAGCCTGTCGTGCGGGCACGCGTGGGGAAGCTTTCCGCCGTCATGGCGTAGGTGGGTGATACCCACAGGTTGAATCCGGCAAAGATCAGTCCGGCTCCGATAAAGGACAGCACGATGTTGGTCCCCGCCAGCGCGACCAGGAACGCCCCGATGAGGGTCACGACGGCGGCGATCGGCAGCCAGTGCCGGCGTTCGAGCTTTTCGACCAGGAAGGACATGACGACGGCCTCTGCGACGAACCCGATGGTGCCGACGGCGGCAATGACGCCGGCTTCCGGCGGCGGGTAGTTCATCGCCGTCAGCACGCTGGTGAACCCGGAGGCGTAGGCGTACACCGTGATGTAGCCGATGAACCACATAACGAACAGCAGGGCTATGCGCCGCCGGTACAGGGGGCTGGAAAAGAGGTCCCGGTACGGAATTTTCGACGGCGGGACGGTCACGGCGACGGCGACGACGGCCTCCGGTTCCGCGAGCGGGCCGTGCCGCTCCGCGCGTCGCTCCATGGCGAGGACGACGTCGTCGGCCTCCTTGATCCTGCCCTGCCCGATAAGCCAGCGCGGCGACTCGGGCAGTTCGAAGCGCAGCACGATGGCGATGACGGCCAGCAGGGCACCGATACCGTACATCCAGCGCCAGCCGGTCTCGAAGCCCGGCGACGCCTGCGCGAAGGGCAGACCGAGCGGCCACGGGGTGGCAGGCGTGGTCAGGACCAGTCCGAGCCAGATTCCCGCGAACGCGCCCAGTGCGGACATGATGAAAATGATCGTCGTGAATTTCGCCCGCGCCGGACGCGGCGCCACCTCGTTGATGTAGGTGTTCACGATGGCCAGGTCCGCCCCGATGCCGATGCCGGTGATGATCCGGGCGATGTTGAAGTTCAGATAGTCGCCCGCCAAGGCGTTGTAGAGCGAGCCAAGTCCGGTGATGAGCATGGTAATCAGCAGCATGTTGCGCCGGCCGATTTTATCCGCAATCGGGCTGAGCACCAGCGTGCCCACAACGTAGCCCAGCAGGTTCAGCACGACGGGAAACGGCAGGGAGTTCAGCGCGGTCTCCGGCGTGCAGCCTGGGTTCAACGCTATGCACGTCTGGATGAAGGATACGTTGATGTCGAAAATGTCGTAGAACGTGAACAGAAAGCCCAGTCCGATAATCCCGATCAAGGTGTAGGAGAGCGACCAGACCTGCAGACGCTCAAGCCTGGCGATGATGGCTTGCCCGGGAGATTGAATCACTGCTTCCGGAGATGTCACGGGTGCGCCTCAACTTCTGTCGTGTGCCGGGTTCGCTTAGGCTCCACTGCCATGATGCTCCGAAAACCGGCAAAATGGTATGCCTCAAAGTGGGCGGCGACCAGGCGTGGCCCTACGACTAGCGGACCGGGTTCTCACCGGTTTGGGGTTCGCTACGGGGCCGCGGCCGGCTCGGACACTTCGGCGATTTCAGGCCGGCCGAGCAGCAGTACATCATTGGCAATCTTGCCTGCCGCCGCCAGGGTGTCGGACAGGGCCCGGCCCAGCCTGGTCACCGGGAACCGGTTGGTGGGCCAGGGCGCCACAGGATCCGCCAGGCCGAGCTCCCTTCGCCTGCTCTTAGTTGCGGTGGATGGCGCGGAAATGTAGCCCTGCGTATCCGCGGCAGCGTCCGAATCCGCCGCGTGGTTCAGCCGTGCGGCCAGCCGGTGTAGGCCTCGGCCAGGTACTGTTGCCCGTAGCGGGAGGTGGTGACACCGTTCAACTCTCCCAGGATGCGCTTGCGTTCAAAACTGCTGTGCTCGTCCCGGGTGTGCAGCATGCTGGTCATCCAAAATGAGAAGTTCTGGGCCTTCCAGACCCGTTCCAAGGCCTTCTCGCTGTAGCCCTCAAGTAAATCCCTGGACCCGGTCCCGTAGAACGATTCGATCGCCGCGAAGAGCACTTTCACGTCCGCCAGTGCCAGGTTCAGGCCCTTGGCACCGGTGGGCGGGACGGTGTGGCCGGCATCCCCGGCCAGGAAGAGGTTGCCGTAGCGCATGGGTTCGCAGACGTAGGAGCGGAACGGCAGCACCATCCTTTCGAAGATGGGTCCACGCTTGAGCATGAAGCCGTCCGGCCCGTCGACGCGTTTTTGCAGCTCGTCCCAGATCTGGTCCTCGGGCCAGGCGCTTGCATCCTCGTTCGGGTCGCACTGGAAGTACATGCGTTGGATGTGTTCATTGCGCTGGCTGATGAGGGCGAAGCCGTGCTCGGAGTTGGCGTAGATCAATTCCGGGGCACTGGGCGGGGCTTCGGTAAGTATGCCAAACCAGGCAAACGGGTAGGCGATGAAGTTATCGGTCCGCGCCTGCGCCGGGATGGCTCCCCTGCAGATGCCCTGGGAGCCGTCGGTGCCGGCGATGATGTCGGCGTGCACCTGGAAACGCTGCCCGTCGGCGTCAGTGAAGCGGATCTTCGGCGCCTCGGTTTCCAGGTCAAGGACTTCGGAGTCGGTGACGGAAAAACGGACGTCGCCGCCGTCGCGCTTGCGGGCCGCCGCCAGGTCCACGAAGACCTCGTTCTGCGGGTAGAGCCACACGGACTCACCCACCAGTTCCTGGAAGTCCAGACGGTGGCTGACCCCGTTGAAACGCAGGTCGATGCCGTCGTGGCGATGCCCCTCCGTCAGCACCCGGCCGTCGACGCCGGTCTCGGTCAGCATTTTCACCGACCCGGCTTCCAGGATCCCGGCCCGCTGGGTGTCGTGGATCGTGTCGTGATCGCGCTTTTCGATGACGATGCTGTCTATGCCGGCCCTGGATAGCAGGTGCGACAGCATGAGCCCGGCTGGGCCTCCCCCTACGATGCCGACCTGCGTCTTGATGATCTGTGGCGCGGCAATCATGCGGGTCTCCTTTAGCAAAAAGTGAAGCGGACCTTGATCAACTGTGACACCGGCAACAAGGCATCTTACTGCTGCGCCCTAACCGCGGCCAGCACCCGCCTAAACTAGACGGGACCCGAGCCTCCGGGCACGGCTGCGTGCGGGTGGCGGCGCAGGTACGCCTCCCGGACGTGAATGGGTAAAAAGGCCAGCAGCACCAGCGGAGGAGGTCGTGTGCACGACCCGGAAGACTGTGCCTGGGGGCATCCGGTGGATGGGCTGGCCGCCTTTACGTCGACGTGACCAACATCGGTTGCGCGCGCAAAAGCGGCAGGCACGCTCCCCTTTCGATGGGGTGCGTGCCTGCCGGCTACAGAATCCGGAGATTGAGGCGTCGAACTTACGGGCAAGGTCCGGAAGCCGTTACGCATTTTCCGGTACGACAAGCGCCGACAGATCCATTGCCGTGACTTTGATGCCGGGGATTCAAAGTTCTATACCTGAATTCAATATCCTAATATAGGATACGTGGAGACTCTCGGAACCACGACAGCAGTGGTCGTGGCCCTGGCGCGAAATCCAGTTCAGCGCCGTCCCGGCACACCGTCGGTCGTCCCCGTTCCCGGGTACATGAATAGGATGATGACGTGAGCACCGAAGCAGTAGGCAGCCGCCCGGGGAAGGCGCCTGCCCATTCGCAAACCCTGTCCCGCGGCATCCGTGCCCTGGAAATTTTGGCTGAGGCCCAGTCCCCCATGACCATCGCCGAACTGTCCCAGGCACTGGGCGTGCACCGCTCCATCGCCTACCGAATCCTTCGCACGCTGGAGGACCACGCGCTGCTCATGAGGGACGACGCCGGCCGCGTCCAGGCCGGCCCGGGGCTGGCCGCACTCGCGCGCGGTGTTTCACGCGACCTGCAGACGGCCGCGCTCCCGGAACTGACGGAACTGGCCAACGAACTGGCCATGACGGCCTTCATTGCCGTTTGGGACCACCGCGATTCCGTTACACTCCTGGCAGTGGAGCCCCGGCATTCCGGGGCGACCCTGGCCCAGCGCCCGGGCACGCGCCATTCCTTCAGCTCCGGCGCGCCCGGCATTGCCATCCAGTCCGCCATCAGCGAGGACGCGTGGGCGCGGCTTGCACCGGGCCTGCCCTACCGCCCGGAAGCGCGTGCCGCCCGGACCGCCGGATTCGCCACGAGCCACGACGAGGTCCTCCCCGGGGTCTCAGCCATCGCCGCACCCGTCCACATCCCGGGCGGCATGCCGGCGGCCATCTGCGTGGTCTTCCTGGGACCCAGCACGGATCCGGCAGCCATCGGATCGCGGCTGACCACCAGCGCGCACACCATCGAGGCACAGCTGCAGTAGGCGGCCCACGCGCCGAGTCCGCCGGAAACCCGCCGAGACAGGCGTTGCGCGGCCGCCCTTTCGGGCGCCTCATCGTCTGACTCGGCATCAGGCCGCCTCAACACGCTTCCCCCAGGGGGTTGACGTGACCGGGACAACAAAGCTAGATTTATCATATACGATTTCGTACCTGATATTTGGTCCGCTTCTAGGCCTCTAAGACAACCCATCACCATCCCAGGAGAGTTCCGTGGAACAAGTCACCGCATCCACCGTCAAGCAGGCCGGCAAGGTCGTCGCCGTCCATCTGGCGTACCAGTCGCGGGCCGACCAGCGCGGACGCACCCCGGCCAAGCCGTCCTACTTCTTTAAGGCATCGTCGTCGCTGAGCCTGAGTGGTTCGGAGATCGAGCGCCCGGCCGGTTGCGAACTGCTCGCCTATGAGGGTGAGATTGCCCTGGTCATCGGCACCGCGGCACGCCGCGTCAGCCCCGAGGAAGCCTGGTCCCACGTCGGGCACGTCACTGCCAGCAACGACCTGGGCGTTTACGACCTCAAGTACGCCGACAAGGGCTCCAACGTGCGTTCGAAGTCCGGCGACGGCTTCACCCCGTTCGGCCCCGGCCTCATCCGGGCGGCCGACGTGGACCCGGCCGGGCTGAGGGTGCGCAGCTGGGTCAACGGCTGGCCCGTCCAGGAGGACACCACGGCAGGTTTGATCTTCCCGTTCAGCCAGATCGTGGCGGACCTGTCCCAGCTGATGACGCTGGAACCGGGCGACGTGATCCTCACGGGCACCCCGGCCGGATCCTCCGTTGCCGTCCCCGGCGATGTCATCGAGGTCGAGGTTGACGCCCCGGCGGTGGGGCTGCGCACGGGGCGGCTGCGCACCGTCGTCGTCCAGGGCGAAACGCCGCTGGCGGACTTTGGCAGCGGCCCGAAGGCCACCGACGCCGACCGCGAAGATGCCTGGGGTTCCGTCGAGGCAGCCGGCCTGCCGCCGAAGGGCCTCGGCGCAGAGCTCAAGCGCAAGCTGACCAGCGTCGGCACCGCCACGCTCAGCGCCCAGCTGCGCAAGCGCGGGCTGAACAACGTCAGCATCGACGGCCTGAAAACCACCCGCCCCGAGCTGCGGATCGCCGGCACCGCGCGCACCCTGCGCTACGTACCCAACCGCGAGGACCTGTTCAAGACGCACGGCGGCGGCTATAACGCCCAGAAGCGCATCATCAACAACTTGAACGCCGGCGACGTGCTGGTCATGGAAGCCCGCGGCGAGCCCGGCACCGGCACCGTTGGGGACATTCTGGCCCTGCGCGCGCAAATCAACGGGGCGGCGGCCATCGTGACCGACGGCGGCGTGCGCGACGTGGCGGCAGTGGCGGCGCTGGACATGCCCACGTTCTTCACCGGCGCGCACCCTGCCGTTTTGGGCCGCAAGCACATTCCGTGGGACACCGACCTGACCATCTCCTGCGGCGGGGCCACCGTCCAGCCCGGAGACATCATTGTCGGCGACTCGGACGGCGTGCTGGTGATACCGCCGTCCCTGGCCGAGGAAGTGGCCGACGACGCCATCGCCCAGGAGCATGAGGAAACATACATTGCCGAGATGGTCGCCGAAGGCCATGGAGTGGAGGGCCTGTACCCGATGAATGCGGTGTGGAAGGCGAAGTTCGCCGAGTGGGCCGCCACGCATCCCAACCCGGCATTGCAGCCGTGACCACCCAAGCCGGCAACGGCGCCGTCGCCGGCAGCAAGTCGGAGCGCGCCTACGCCGCCATCAGGGCGAAGATCCTCGGCGGCGAGTTCACCCCCGGCTACCGGCTGGTGCTGTCCAAGCTGGCAGACGATCTCGGATTCAGCGTGGTGCCGGTCCGCGAGGCCATCCGACGACTCGAGGCCGAAAGCTTCGTCACTTTTGAGCGCAATGTCGGCGCCACGGTGGCCGGGATCGACCCCACCGAATACCTGTACACCATGCAGACGCTCGGCATTGTGGAGGGCGCCGCCACTGCGCTGTCCGCACCGCTGATTACGGCGTCCGACATTGCGCGGGCACGGGCCGTCAACGCCGCAATGCGCGAAAGCCTGGATCGTTTTGACCCGGTCCGCTTCACGGCGCTGAACCTGGAATTCCACGGAGTCCTGTTTGAAAACTGCCCCAACCCGCACATCCTGGACCTGGTCCACCGCGGATGGAACCGGCTGCAGGCACTGCGCTCCTCAACGTTCAGCTACGTTCCGGGCCGCGCACGGGAATCCGTGGCCGAACACGAGGCGCTGCTGCAGCTGGTCGAAAGCGGGGCCAGCCCGGACCGCGTCGAACGCGCGGCCCGCGCCCACCGCGCGGCCACCCTGGACGCCTACCTGGCCCGCAGCAGCTCCGACCAGCAGGCCCACCTACCGCTGACCCATCCCTACTAGTCCCCTACCCCCAAGCAAACCGAGCAAACCGAAGAAGAGGACGAATCGCAATGGCTGAGCACTACCTTCCGGGCAACCTGCCCACCCACATCCAGCACTACATCGACGGCCGGTTCGTTGATTCCGTCGGCGGCGAGACCTTCGACGTGCTGGATCCGGTCTCCAACAGCAACTACGCCACGGCCGCCGCCGGACAAAAGGCGGACATCGATCTCGCCGTTGCTTCCGCGGCCAAGGCCTTCACCGACGGCCCCTGGCCGCGGATGAAGCCGCGCGACCGTGCCCGTATCCTGAACAAGATCGCCGACGCCGTCGAGGCCCAGGAGGAGCGGCTTGCCGAGCTGGAGACGTTCGATACCGGGCTGCCGATCACCCAGGCCAAGGGCCAGGCGCTGCGCGCGGCGGAGAACTTCCGCTTCTTCGCGGACCTGATCGTCGCCCAGTACGACGACGCCATGAAGGTCCCCGGCCTCCAGATCAACTACGTCAACCGCAAGCCGATCGGCGTCGCCGGGCTCATCACCCCCTGGAACACCCCCTTCATGCTGGAGTCCTGGAAGCTGGCCCCCGCGCTGGCCACCGGCTGCACCGTGGTCCTCAAACCGGCCGAGTTCACCCCGCTCTCCGCCTCCCTGTGGGCCACGATCTTTGAGGACGCCGGCCTGCCGGGCGGCGTTTTCAACCTCGTCAACGGCCTGGGCGAGGAAGCCGGCGACGCGCTGGTCAGGCACCCGGACGTGCCGCTGATCTCCTTCACCGGCGAGACCACCACCGGCCAGACCATCTTCCGCAACGCCGCCAGCAGCCTCAAGGGCCTGTCCATGGAGCTGGGCGGCAAGAGCCCGTGCGTCATCTTTGCCGACGCGGACCTGGACGCAGCGATCGACTCCGCCCTGTTCGGCGTCTTCTCGCTCAACGGCGAGCGCTGCACGGCCGGCTCCCGGATCCTGGTGGAACGCGCCATCTACGACGAATTCTGCGAAAAGTACGCCGCCCGGGCCAGGAATATTGTGGTCGGCGACCCGCACGACCCCAAGACCGAGGTGGGTGCACTGGTGCACCCGGAGCATTACAACAAGGTCATGTCCTACGTGGAGATCGGCAAGGGCGAGGGGAGGCTGCTGGCCGGCGGCGGCCGTCCGGAGGCCCTGGAGACCGGGAACTACATTGCCCCCACGGTCTTCGCGGATGTGAAGCCGGAGGCCCGGATCTTCCAGGAGGAAATCTTCGGCCCCGTCGTCGCCATCACCCCTTTCGAAAACGACGACGAGGCGCTGGCCCTGGCGAACGGCGTCAGGTACGGCCTGGCGGCCTACATCTGGACCCGGGACCTGACCCGCGCGCACAACTTTGCGCAGAACGTCGAGGCCGGCATGGTGTGGCTGAACAGCCACAACGTCCGCGACCTGCGGACTCCCTTCGGCGGCGTCAAGGCCTCGGGCCTGGGACACGAGGGCGGCTACCGGTCGATCGATTTCTACACCGACCAGCAGGCCGTGCACATCACCCTGGGCACGGTGCACACCCCCAAATTCGGCGCCTAGCCGCCAACTGACCCACCTTACCCATAGAGGAGTTTCCCCATGACCGACTTCATCCCCACCCCCACCGTCCCGGCCCCGGACATTGTCCGCTGCGCCTACATGGACCTGGTGGTCACCGACCTGGAAAAGTCCCGCAACTTCTACGTCGACGTGCTGGGGCTGCACGTCACCGAGGAGGACGACGACGTCATCTACCTGCGCGCCTTCGAGGAGTTCATCCACCACAACCTGGTGCTGCGCAGGGGCCCGATCCCCGCCGTGGCCGCCTTCGCCTACCGGGTGAAGTCCGCCGCCGAGGTGGACGCCGCCGAGGCCTACTACCAGGAACTGGGCTGCCGCACCGAACGCCGTGCCGACGGCTTCAGCAAGGGCGTCGGCGACTCGGTCCGGGTGCAGGACCCGCTGGGGTTCCCGTACGAGTTCTTCTACGACGTGGAGCACGTGGAACGGCTCACCCAACGCTACGACCTCTACAACGCCGGCGAGCTGGTGCGCCTGGACCACTTCAACCAGGTCACCCCGGATGTTCCCCGCGGACGGAAGTACCTGGAGGATCTGGGCTTCCGCGTCTCGGAGGACATCAAGGACTCCGACGGCGTCACCTACGCCGCGTGGCTGCACCGCAAGCAGACCGTGCACGACACCGCCCTCACCGGCGGTGACGGCCCCCGCATGCACCACATGGCCTTCGCCACGCACGAGAAGCACAACATCATCCAGATCTGCGACAAGATGGGCGCCCTGCGCATCTCCGACCGGATTGAACGCGGTCCCGGCCGGCACGGCGTCTCCAACGCCTTCTACCTTTACATCCTGGATCCGGACGGCCACCGCGTGGAGATCTACACCCAGGACTACTACACCGGGGACCCGGATAATCCCGTCATCACCTGGGACGTGCACGACAACCAGCGCCGCGACTGGTGGGGCAACCCCGTGGTCCCCTCCTGGTACACCGAGGCCTCCCTGGTCCTGGATCTGGACGGCAACCCGCAAACAGTAGTCAACCGCACCGACGCGTCCGAAATGGCCGTCACCGTCGGCGCCGACGGCTTCTCCTACACCCGTGAACCGAACGAGGAGCGCGGCTTCAAGATGGGCAACCAGCTTTAGCGTCGTGCGAGGCATTTGCCCGCCGTCCTACCGAACGACACTTCAAGGAGAGGCACCATGCTGGATGAGGAAACCATTGCCCGCATTGCCGACGAACTGGTCGACGCCGGAGGCACCCGGACGCCGATGCCGCGGCTGACGCAGCGGTACCCGGACATGACGGTGGAGGATTCCTACCGTGTACAGAACTTGTGGCGGCAGCGCGGCGAGGCGTCCGGCCGGGTGCTGGGCGGGCACAAGATCGGCCTGACGTCCAAGGCCATGCAGTACGCCACGGGCATCACGGAGCCGGACTACGGGATCATCTTCAAAGACATGATCCTGGAAAACGGCTGCACGGTGGAGTGGCAGCAGTATTCGCATCCACGCATCGAGGTGGAGCTGGCGTTCCTGCTCAAGGATGACATCAGCGGCCCGGGCGCCACCATCTTCGATGTCCTGCGGGCCACCGAGTATGTGGTGCCGGCGCTCGAGATCCTCGATTCGCGGATCGAGATGGAGGGCCGGACCATTGTGGACACCATCAGCGACAACGCCGCCATGGGCGCCATGGTGGTGGGCGGGACCCCGGTGAAGCCGGACGCACTGGACCTGCGCTGGGTCTCGGCCATCCTGTTCAAGAACCAGGTGATCGAGGAGACCGGCGTGGCGGCCGGCGTGCTGAATCACCCGGCATCGGGCGTGTCCTGGCTGGCCAATAAGATCGCCCCGCATGGGGACTCGCTCAAGGCCGGGGAGCTCATCCTCGCCGGCTCCTTCACGCGCCCCATGTGGGTCAATGCGGGAGACACCGTTTTTGCCGACTACGGAAAGCTGGGGACCATCACATGCCAGTTCGAGTGACACCGGACACCTCGTTCAAGAACGTCCTGGCCGCGGCCGGGCGCCCGCTGGCGGGCATGTGGGTGTGCTCCGGCAGCCCGCTGGTGGCAGAGATCTGCGCAGGCGCCGGGCTGGACTGGCTGCTGATCGACGCCGAGCACAGCCCCAACGGGCTCGAGGGGATCCTCGCGCAGCTGCAGGCCGTCAACGGCTACCCGGTCACCGCCGTAGTGCGCCCTCCGGCCAACGACACCGTGCTGATCAAGCAGTACCTGGACCTGGGCGTGCAGTCGCTGCTGATCCCCATGGTCCACACCGCCGACGACGCCGCTGCCGCGGTCTCCGCCGCCCACTACCCGCCGCTCGGCGTGCGCGGCGTCGGCTCGGCCCTGGCCCGCTCCGCCCGGTGGAACCGCATCCCCGACTATCTGGCCAGGGCGGCGGAAACCATCACCGTGATCGTCCAGATCGAGTCGCGCAAGGCAGTGGAAAACGCGGCGGAGATCGTCGCCGTGGACGGGATCGACGCCGTCTTCATCGGCCCGTCGGACCTGGCCGCATCCATGGGCCTGCTGGGACAGCAGGACCATCCCGACGTCGTGGCCGCCGTCGAGCATTGCATCAAGGTCGCCAAGTCGGCCGGCAAGCCAGTGGGCGTGAACGCCTTTGCCGAGGCCACGGCGCGCCGCTATCTGGGCGACGGCGTGGACTTCATCCTGGTCGGCGCGGACGTCGCGCTGCTGGCACGAGGCAGCGAAGCCCTGGCCGCCGGCTACGTGCCGGCGGCCGACGCCGGAGCAACAGCCAGCTACTGACTCCCGTTTGGGTACCCCAACCTTCAAAGGTGCATATGCATGACCGTCACGGTTGACCGCGAAGCGGAGCTGCTTACCTCCGTCCCCACCGGGCTGCTCATCAACGGCCAGTGGCGCGAGGCCGCTTCCTGGCCGCCTACGAGAACCCGGGCCTGGCCGAATACACCAGCACGCAGTGCATCGGCATCGCCGATCCGTACCAGGACTGACCCCAGCGGATAACAAGGGCGGGGCCGGTTGATACCGACCCCGCCCTTCTGCGACGCCACTGCGCTTCTGCTGAACGCATTTCCTGTGGTGCCGCCCCTACCGGGCCCGCAGGATCGGTCGGAAGAAGTCGGCCAGCTCCGTGGTGGCCGCGAGCGGCAGGACGTTCGCCACGTACTGGTCCGGGCGTACCACGACGACCACGCCGTCGCGGCTGAGTCCGCGCACGTCGAAGATGTCATCACCCGGAATGGTTCCGTAGACCTTCTCGTAGTCGGTGAGCTCGAACGGCCCGACGAGCGGCTTAAAGACCGCGGGAACGGCATTGATGTCGATGTCCTCGTGCTTCTGCTGGTAGATGACCTTCACATCGAACCAGGCATCGGCGTCGCACCCCTCGGGTGTGGCGGCAAGAGGCGAGTCCGGCGCGGTGGCGATCCAGTCGGCAAGGCTGTCGACCGGCGATCCGGTTCCGGGCCGTGCCGCGTCGGCGAAGACGTAGATGCGCCATCGGCCGTCCGCCGTGGCATGGTGGCCGAGCTGGACCGCGTTGGTGTCGCAGACGCGGGAGGCGGGTGCGGACTTGAAGCGCTTGCCGAGAGGGAAGCCGGTGGCCAGGGCCTGGTGCGTGGATTCAGCGGTTAGCATCGAGGGCGCGTACTCGGTCATGAAGCCGGCCGGGAACTCCGCCGTGCGCACGTAGAAGTCCTCGAGCTCGGAGGGGTTATCGAACTCCTCGGGCTTCTTCGCCATCATCGTCGACCATTCCTTGTCGAAGTCGATGAGGTTCTTCGCCACGACCTGTCGCTCGGCCGAATAGGTGGACAGCAGGCTCTCAGGGCTGCGTCCCTCAAGGACGTGAGCGAGCTTCCAGCCGATGTTGAAGCCGTCCTGCATGGAGACGTTCATGCCCTGGCCGGCCTTGGCACTGTGCGTGTGGCAGGCGTCGCCGGTGATGAAGACGCGCGGGGTCCGGGTGCCGAGCTGCTCGGGGAGGACGTCGTCAAACCGGTCGGTGAGGCGGTGGCCCACCTCGTACACGCTGTGCCAGGCGACGTTGCGGACGTCGAGCGTGTAGGGGTGCAGGATCTCATTGGCCTTGGCACTAATCTCCTCCACGGTGGTGTTGCGCACGGCGCCTAGGTCGTCCTCGGGCACCACGCCCAGATCGACGTACATGCGGAAGAGGTGGCCGCCTTCGCGCGGGATGTGCAGGATGCTGCCGCCCGTGTGGGACTGGATGGCGCACTTGGTGCGGATGTCGGGGAAGTCGGTCTGGGCGAGGACGTCCATGACGCCCCACGCGTGGTTGGCCTGGTCCCCGGCCATCGTGCAGCCGATCGAGGCGCGGACCTTGCTGCGCGCGCCGTCCGAGCCGACAACGTACTTGGCCCGCACGGTCCGCTCCTGGCCCTCGTTCGGGCCCGCGGTGTGGGCAAGGGTCACCGTGACCGGGTAGTCGCCCCCGTTGGCGACCTCGAGGCCGCCGAACTCCAGACCGTAGTCGGGTTTCATACGGGTGGGTGAGTTGGCCATGACGTCGGCGAAGTAGTCCAGCACGCGCGCCTGGTTGACGATGAGGTGCGGGAACTCGCTGATGCCTGTCGTGTCGTCGACGGCGCGGCCGCCGCGGATGATGCGCGTGGGGTCCTGGGTGTCCGGCCGCCAGAACGCCATCTCGGTGATCCGGTAAGCCTCCGCAATGATCCGCTCGGCGAAGCCGAAGGCCTGGAAGGTTTCGACGCTGCGGGCCTGGATGCCGTCGGCCTGGCCGATGGCGAGCCGGCCGTTCCGGCGCTCCACGATGCGCGTGGTGATGTCCGGGAACTGGGAGAGCTGGGCCGCAGTCAGCATGCCTGCCGGGCCCGAGCCGACAATGAGCACGTCCACCACGTCGGGAAGTTCCTCGGGACGGTCGATGCCGGTCCCCGCCGCCGGTTGGATGCGCGGGTCACCGGATACGTATCCGTGGTGGTGGAACTGCACAAGAATCTCCTCACTGCACTGTGGGCGGTGCGTTCACCACCACATTATATTCGTTCGTTATTTGAACATTGAGTTCCAATAACGCACACTAAGCATAATTGTGTGCGCCACCTCACGCAAGCCTGGGACCCGGAAATGGCAAGCGGACGCCCCGTTGACCGTTCCGGCATCGCCGGGTTTGGGTCCCCTCAGCAGCCGGATCGTATTCGACGATGCCGCCGGGGCAGGTGCCTGAGTTCGTCACCTTCCGTAAAGTGCCGGCCGATTTCAGTCTCTGCGAAAGGTTGGGAGGTACTTCGCCGGAGACAGATATCGAATTCAGCGGGAGGATGTATAGACAGGCGCCCATTGCCTCCTGGGTTTCTTCCCCCCGCTACCGGCCACCGGCAGTCTCCGTGCTCTGTTCGAATTCGTCGGCGTCAGCCGTCTTCGCCGACCCAGCAATCGAACGGTTGCTATCCGCCCCGGCAGGCCGGCCCGCCTTAGCGGAGGCCCGCTTGGCCTGGGGCCCGTTTTGCATTCGTCAGTTGATACTGGAGGCGGTGGTTGTCCGCTTCCAGGTCAAGGACCATGCGGATGCCCTCAAGGTTCAAGCCCTCCTGGAGCAGTTCCGTGATCCGCCGTAACCGTCGCACATCGTTTTCGCTGTAGAGGCGGGTCCCCCCTGTGGTGCGCTGGGGTTCGAGTAGGCCTCTTTGTTCGTAGAGCCGCAGGTTCTGA
>JALYYI010000049.1 GCA_030946705.1 Actinomycetota bacterium
GTGGCTCCGTATCTGTCGCAGACGCTGCGTGGTCAGGGTGTGTTGTTGACCCAGTATTACGCTATTGCGCATCTGTCGCTGCCGAACTATCTGGCGCAGATCTCGGGGCAGGGGCCCAACGATGCGACGCGTAAGGACTGCGGGACGTATGAGGCGCTCAATTCCACCCGGGTGGCCGCGCAGGGTCAGGTCCAGGGCACCGGCTGTGTCTATCCGGCGTCGGTTCCCACACTGGCCGGTCAGCTGGGCTCGGCGGGCAAAACGTGGAAGGGCTATATGGAGGACATGAATTCCTCCTGCCGTCACCCGCAGTTGGGGGCGCGGGACGGCAGTCAGGGCGCGAAGGTGGGGGACCAGTACGCGACCCGGCATAACCCGTTCGTCTACTTCCGCAGCATCACCTCCTCCCCGGAGTGCCAGAGCAACGTGGTTGACTTCAGCAACCTGGCGTCCGATCTGGGCTCGGTGGGGACGACGCCGAATCTGTCCTACATCACGCCGAACCTGTGCAACGACGGGCACGATTCGCCCTGCGTCGATGGCCGTCCGGGGGGACTGGTCAGCGCCGACGCGTGGCTGAAGCAGCAGGTGCCGATGATCATGGACTCCCCGGCCTTCAAGCAGGACGGGGTGCTGGTGATCACCTTCGATGAGGCCGAGGGCGACGCGACCGGGCCCGCCGGGATTCCGGGGGGTACGGCCGGGGGCCGGATCGGTGCGCTGGTCCTTTCGCCGCTGATCAGGGGCGGCACCAGCTCCGGCACGATGTACAACCACTACAGCCTGCTGGCGAGCATCGAGGACATCTTCTCGCTGCCCTACCTGGGCTACGCGGGAGCATCCGGACTGAACCGCTTCGGCTCCGACGTCTTCAACGGCCGCCCGTAATCCCGACCTGTGACAAAGTCTCGTTGTAAAAGTGTCGAATCCGGTGGTAGTCATACGTGTAGTAGGTATCAGCAAGAGGCTGGCCAATGACCAGCAATACCTAAGGAGATTCCGATCATGAAGCACTATCTGCTCAGCGTCTACCAGCCGGACGGTCCCATACCCGCACCGGAAATTCTCGCGAAGATTTCCGGGGATCTGGATGTGCTGAACCGGGAAATGCGGGCCGCCGGCGTCTGGGTCTTTGCCGATGGGCTGTTCCCGCCGGACACCGCCACGGTGCTGCGGCCCAACGGCGTGGACGTCCTGACGACCGACGGCCCCTTCGCCGAGGGCAAGGAGCATCTGGGTGGCCTCACCATCATCAGGGCGCCGGACCTTGACGCGGCGCTCGGCTGGGGCCGCCGACTCGCGCAGGCAACAACCCTGCCGATCGAGGTCAGGCCGTTCCAAGGTGAGCTCGCGGGCTGACAGCCAGAGTGGCTAAACTTCTCCGCGCCGGGGACATCGCGCGGGTTTTCCGCGAAGAGCATGGACGGGCCGTGGCGGTCCTGGTCCGCGTTTTCGGCGACATCGACCTCGCCGAGGACGCGGTCCAGGACGCCTTCACCGCGGCCGTTGAACGCTGGCCGTCCGAAGGCCTCCCGGCCAGCCCGGCCGGCTGGATCATCACCACCGCCCGCAACCGCGCGATCGACCGGCTCCGCCGCGACGGGACACGTTCGGCGCGGCAGGCCCAGGCGGCCCTTCTGAATGAAGCCGAGGAACCGAAGGAGGTGGGACCGGTGCGCGATGACCGCCTCCGCCTGATCTTCACCTGCTGCCATCCCGCGCTCTCGCCCGCGGCCCAGCTCGCGCTGACACTCCGGCTCCTGTGCGGGCTGACCACGGCGGAAATCGGCCACGCCTTCCTGGTTCCGGAACCGACCATGGCCCAGCGTCTGGTGCGGGCCAAGGCCAAGATCCGGGATGCGGGCATTCCCTACCGGGTTCCCGGCGACGCCGACCTCCCGGAGCGCCTCCGGTCCGTGCTGGCCGTCATCTACCTGATGTTCAACGAAGGCTACGCCGCTTCGTCCGGCACGGTCCTGGTCCGGGAGGATCTCTGTGCCGAGGCCATCCGCCTGGGCAGGCTGCTGGCCACCCTGATGCCCGACGAACCCGAGGCACGGGGACTGCTCGCGCTCATGCTGCTGATCCACTCCCGCAGGGCAGCCCGGGAGTCCGACGACGGCGGCCTGGTGCTGCTAGCCGAGCAGAACCGGGAACTCTGGGACCGTTCGCTGATCGCGGAGGGGCAGGAGCTGGTACGGGAGGGCCTGCGCCGCAATCAGCCCGGCCGCTACCAGATCCAGGCCGCGATTAATGCCGTCCACAGCGACGCGCCGGATGCGGCGTCCACGGACTGGCGGCAGATCCTCAAACTCTATGACCAGCTCCTGGCCGTCGCGCCGGGTCCCGTCGTCGCCCTCAACCGCGCAGTGGCTGTGGCGGAGGTGGATGGCCCGACGGCGGCGCTTGCCCTGCTGGACGGCCTGAACCTGACCGGGTTCCACCTTTTCCATGCCATCCGGGCCGATCTGCTCCGGCGTCTGGGGCGGAACTCCGAGGCCGCGGCCGGCTACGATGCCGCCATCGAACGGGCAGAAAACGGCGCCGAGCGGTCCTTTCTGGTTAGGATGCGCGGAACGCTTAGCTGAGAGTTTCGGCAAAGTCATTGTCTCAAGGCGCCGCCGGGCCATACATTGAACGTGGTCGAGGAGAAAGCCGGGACAGATGAGACGACGCAGCGCCGGAGGCCCTTCCTTGCGGATCAGGCAGCGCCGTGCCACCTGGCTGGCCATGGTGATCGTGGCGCTGACGGCGCTCACCGGATGCCAGCCAACGCCCCCGCCGGACGGATCCGCAACGACCGGCGCGAGTACTTCCCCTGAAACATCGAGTTCCGGGACTCCCACCGAATCTGCCGGCACGGAGTCCTCCAGTCCCTCGTCGGGCACGGGATCCTCCACTGGAGCCGCAGCATCGGGCAAGGTGGGGCATGTGTTTGTGATTAATCTGGAGAACAAGGGGTATGAGAGTGTTTGGGGTTCGGGGTCTGTGGCTCCGTATCTGTCGCAGACGCTGCGTGGTCAGGGTGTGTTGTTGACCCAGTATTACGCTATTGCGCATCTGTCGCTGCCGAACTATCTGGCGCAGATCTCGGGGCAGGGGCCCAACGATGCGA
>JALYYI010000063.1 GCA_030946705.1 Actinomycetota bacterium
GCCCCGGCGGTCGCACCCGCCGCCAGCCCGCCGGCGGCCGTCTCGACCGGTGACGGCGCGCAGGCAGCCACCGCGCTCGGCTGGGGTCCGGTCCTGGCCGGCGACGAGTTCTCCAACACCGGTGCGCCTGACCCCGCCAAATGGGGCGTTTACGACGGTGCCGGGCAGTCCGGCAAGGGCGTCCGCAGCCCCCAGGCGTGGAACGTTGCCAATGGTGTGGCCACCGTAAGCGGCGACTCGGCCGGCACCACCGGCGGCATGTCAGCGAAGTTCGCGCAGCAAAAATACGGCCGTTGGGAAACGCGCATGAAAACCAATACACGGGACCCGAAATACCACCCGGTCCTGATCCTCTGGCCCAATAACAATGCGTCGCCGAACTGTGCCGAGGTCGACTACGGCGAGGGCAGCACCGACACCGCCAGGATGAAGTTCTTCCTGCACTACGCCTGTGGCGGCGCGGATTTCCAGACCACAGCGGCGCAGCCGGTTGATACCACGCAGTGGCACGATTACGCCGTGGCGTGGACCCCGGCCGGCATCACCGGATACATCGATGGAGTAAAGACCTTCACTGACACGAACCCCGCCCATCAGCCCTCGGTCAGCATGCACCAGACACTGCAGCTCGACTGGTTCCCGGACGGCTCCGCCACGGCGCCCTCGCAGATGCAGGTTGATTGGGTTCGCGTCTACAAGTAGGGCCCTCTCCGGATCCGGCTGGCGGGCTCCCAGTTGACGCCCAGAGTTTGGCGATAGCTTGTCAATCGCGGGTCCGGCGTCGTCTTCGGGCGGCAGCCGGCCCGCGGTTGTGCGTGTGCAGGCGAAATCATTTCCAGGACTCAGAATGGGAGATCTCTACGATGGACGAACCGATGCCTACGCTTGCAATCACCGAAGTCTCCGTGACGGGCGACGGCGTCCGCCGGGTCTGGTCCAAGGTTCCTGAGGTCTCGGTCTACTTCTGGATCACCAAGCTGTTGACCACGGGCTTGGGCGAAACAACGTCGGACTTCCTGGTACACCGGTTCGACCCTATCCTCGGGGTGGCGGCGGGAGGCGTCGGACTCGTGATCGCCCTGGTATTGCAGTTCTCCGTCCGCCGGTACATTGCCTGGATCTATTGGTTGGCCGTCGTCATGGTGAGCATCTTCGGAACCATGGCCGCGGACGTCCTGCATATCGGGTTGGGCGTTCCATATGTAGTCTCCACAGTCTTTTTCCTGGTGGTGCTGGCGGTGCTCTTCGTGCTGTGGCGGATCACGGAAAAAACCCTCTCCTTCCACAGTATCCACACCCGGCGGCGCGAGGTTTTCTATTGGGCCGCCGTCGTGACCACGTTCGCTCTTGGCACGGCGGCCGGGGACATGACGGCCGTGACGCTGAACCTGGGCTACCTGGCCTCGGGAGTGTTGTTCGCCGTCGTTATGGCCGTCCCCGCCCTGGCGTACTGGCGTCGTCGCCTGGGCGCCATATCGGCCTTCTGGACCGCGTATATCCTGACGAGGCCGGTGGGTGCCTCATTCGCGGACTGGCTCGCGGTTCCGCCGTCCCGGCACGGACTCGATTGGGGACCCGGGCCCGTCAGCCTGGGGCTGGCGGCCGTTATCCTGGTCTTCGTCGCCTTCCTGGCCCTGTCCCGGAAGGATGTTCAACCGGCAGCGTGAACGAGTAGATTAGGCCCATGGCTGAATTCCCCGCTCCACCGCCCCAGGTCTGGCCGACCCTGCGCGCCCGTGACGCCCGGACGCTCATCCGCTTCCTGGTCGATGTCCTTGGCTTTGAAGAGACGGCCGTCTACGGCGAGGGTGCGCACGTCGAACATGCGGAGCTGGCCTGGCCTCCCGGCGGTGGGGTCATGCTGGGATCCGCCGGCGGAGCCGATGAGCAAGACGATTGGCCGCTGCGTCCGGGCACCTTCGGGGCCTACGTGGTTACCGACAATCCGGATGAGGTGTTTGGCCGGGCTGAGGCGGCCGGGGCTGAAATAACCGATCCGCCCCACGATACGGACTATGGGTCCCGCGATTTCGCCCTTCGCGATCCCGAGGGGAACCGATGGTCCTTTGGCACTTACCGCGGCCAGCCGCGTCGCACCTGACGGATCCGATGTGGGCGTTACCGCCGCGTTACCGTGGCGTTATTGTCCAGCTCTGTTGCAGGTTACCTCCAGCTGTTTCCCAGAAAGGCGCCGGTTTACGGGTGCGGCACGGCCGGTTCAGGCCCGCTCCGCCACCAGGAGCTTGTACCGCCAAAGGCCCAGGCGAAGGGCGTTCAGCTGCGCGGCGGAAGCCCGCGCATTTTCAAGCTGTCCGCGGGTGATAACGCGGCAGGACCGGAGGACAGGAGCAAAAGGCAGCAGGACGCTGGTGATCCGGCCCAGCCTTTCGAGGGATGGGCGGACATTGTCGGTAATATCGGTCACGGATATCCCGGCAAAGCCCGCCGCGCCGAGCAGTTGCCGGTACGCACTTTCCGTAAGTAGGCTCGGCATGGCCCATCCGTCCAGCCACGGTTGGAGCATCTCCGCCTCAGTGGAAGTCAGCGATGGGTCATCGCGAGCCATGTATTCGGCCAGGACTACGCGGCCACCCGGTTTCAGCAAGCGGAAGGCCTCGCTGGCAAAGTCCCGCTTGCTGGCGGCGTGAACGACGCTCTCCAGCGCCCAGATCAGCGTAAACGCCTTCGACGGCAACCCTGTATCCGTATAGTCGCGGTCCTCGAACCGGAC
>JALYYI010000099.1 GCA_030946705.1 Actinomycetota bacterium
CTCCCCGGCCCTGGCCACGCTGCAGGAACCCCCATCCCTGGATAACGCCCGGCTGTACCTGTGCACGGACGGACGGAAGGAGCGCGGGGACTTCACCGATTTCCTGCACGCGGCCTATGCCGGAGGTGTGGACATCATCCAGCTGCGGGACAAATCGATCCAGGCCGGGGAGGAACTTGAACTGCTGGCGGTGTTGCGCTCGGTGGCGCAGGAGCACGGCAAGCTCTGGGCCGTCAATGACAGGGCGGACCTTGCCTCCCTTGCCGGCGCGCCGGTCCTCCACATCGGCCAGCAGGATCTTCCCGCCGCCGCTGCCCGCGCGCTGCTGCCTGCCGGCACCGCCGTCGGTCTGTCCAGCCACAGTGCGGAGCAGGCACGCGCTGCGGCGGCCGACGACGACGTCGGCTACTTTTGCGTCGGCCCGCTCTGGGCCACCCCGACGAAGCCGGGACGGGCCGCCGTCGGGCTTGGCCCGGTGGAATTCGCGGCTTCGCTCGGCACGCCCAAGCCGTGGTTCGCCATCGGCGGCATCGATCTGGACAATGTCGGCCAGGTGGCGGCTGCCGGCGCCAGCCGGATCGTCGTCGTCCGCGCCATCACGGAGGCGCCGGATCCGACGGCGGCCGCCCGGGCGCTGCTGCGCGCCCTCGGCCAGCAGCCGCGAGCCGGTTGCGGCCGGGGGTAACGGGGCCGTGGCGGGTCCGGCGTCCGGGCCGCGTACAGGCTGCTCCCGGACTCCGGTCAGCAGCCTCGGGTAACATTAACCGAATGGTCTCCGTCACCTCGCCGCCGCGTCGCGCCGCCCCCGTGAATCCGGCCCCGGGGAATGCCGGACCGGGGAACGCCGGACCGGGGAACGCCGGACCGGAGCATCCCCGGCCGAAAAGCGCCAAGACGGAGCTGCAGCGTTCCCGGCCCGATATCGGAACGCTGACCGCACTGCGTTTCGTTGCGGCGCTGTGGGTGGTGCTCTTCCATCTTCAGGCCATGCGGCACACCTTCCTGGCTCCCGTTTATGAGCTGTTCCGTCCGGTCATTGCCAATGGCGACCTGGGCGTGGACGTGTTTTTTGTGCTCAGCGGCTTCATCATCACCTACACCTACCTGGACCGGCTGGGCCCGCGGTTCCGCTGGCGTGCGGCCGGGGACTTTGTCTGGGCCCGGTTCGCCCGGATGTGGCCGGCGTTCGCACTGGTGGTGGGGGTGCTGGGCCTGTGGTTCGCGTATGGGACCGGACAGCAATCCGTACGGGCCTGGTCGCTGCAGACCCAGGCCCCGGATCTGTCGCTGTGGGGGCTGGTCAAGCAGCTGCTGATGGTCCATCTGTGGTTCCAGCCGGGTACCGACGGCGCCAGCTGGTTCGGCCCGGGCTGGACGGTCAGCGCCGAGTGGCTGGCATACCTGGCGTTTCCCCTGCTGGCGCTGCTCCTGTTCCGGCTGCGCGGGCTTCATCCGCTGGCGGCGCTGGCCGCCTCGGTGCTGGTCCTGCTGCCGACGGCCGCCTGGGGTCCGGACCTGCCGATCGCCACCGGCGGGCATCAGCCGTATGAGTGGCTGCTGCGGATCGCCTGCTGCTTCACCGCCGGCGCCTTCGGTTGCATCGCCGCCCGCAACGCGGACCGCATGAACTTCAACCCGGCCCTGGCCGGGCCCGGCGCCGTGCTGGCCGGAGCCGCCGTCGTCATCTTCCTGGCCGCGGCCGGAAAGCCGGGCCCGGGGCGGCTGGCCGTGCTGGCCTTCCCGCTGCTGATCGCCCTGCTCAGCCTGGCCCGCGGCCGGGTCCGCTCGGCGCTGTCCGCGCGGTGGCTGCAGTACGGCGGCCGCAGCTCCTACAGCCTGTACCTGGTCCACATGTTCTTTGTCTACCTGTTCTACTGGCTGAACAGGGACTGGCTGCATGGTGCCGGTCCGCTGGCAACGAACCTGCTGGCGGCGGCGTGTCTGGCCGGTATTGCCCTGGCCACCCATCTGTTATTCAGGTTCGTCGAGGAACCGGCCCGGCACCGGCTGCGCGCACTGGTCCCGCGGCCGGCCGCTGCGCGGGTGTGACAGACGCCAGCGTCAGGACTCGACGAACACCAGATAGGTACCGGTGCGAATCCCCAACCGACGGCGTTGGCGGGGTTGCGGGTGGTAGCGGTGGCCGTAGGGGTCGGCGACGACGGCCGCGGCCGGGTTCTGCGCACGGGCCAGGGCACGGCCGACTTCCAGCAGCGAGCCGTAACTCGTCTCCTGGGCCTCCAGGAGCAGCCGCCAGCCGGCGCCGCCCCCTGCATTCGATGGAAGGACCTCAAAGAGCATCCGCAGAAACAGATCGTCGGCTTCGGGCAGCCGCCGGAAGAGCGGGTATTGGTCCGGGTGCTCGGCCTGGACCCGCCGCCAGGCGCGCCGGAGCCAGCGGAAATCGGCCAGGCCAAGGGACCGGCGCAGGCCAAGACGGCCGTCTGCGCCCGGCCCCAGCGTGTAGTTGTTGCCCTGCCGGTCCACGATGCATTCGGTTTCCGCGGGGTATTCGGAACGCCGTTCGACGGCGGCGGCGGAGGGCTGGTACTCGAAGAAACCGCCGTCGTCCACGGTAATGAAGTCGGAACTCCCCTGCGGGGGCGAAGGCCGGTCAGCTGGCGGCATGGCTCCTCCTTCCGGCTGTGCCTCCTTACGATTAGACGCCTGATCGGCCCGGGCGGGGGTCTCCCTGACACTGTTCTGACGCCGGAAGGCCTGTCCTTGACGCTCTCTTAACACCGGGCTCTTCAGAGCCGCCGGGGCTTACCGTCGTGACGAAGGTTCCGGGCGGGACCCCGCGGGTTTGCTCTGTTCCTTGAGCAGATGCACCATGGTGTCCACGCTGTTGGCAATCCGGTCCGCGGCATCCAGGATGCTTGGCATGACGGTCCCAGGGAGCTCCGGGGACCGCTCGATGGCCAGCTTCAGCTCCGCATAGGAGACGCGCAGCGTCCTTGCGCGCTGCGGGCGGGCGGAAGCAGCCGCCGCCTGCTCGCAAGCCTGCAGGCTCGCGGCCGTGTCCGCGACAAACGGCGCCAAAGCCTGAAGCATTGCGGTGACGGGCTGCCGTTCCTGGCGCAGCGAAAGCCGTGCGGCATCGATCACCATGGCGGCCTGGATCAGCTGGTGGCTCTGGACCAGGACTCCCTCCCCGGCGCGCAGCACGTCGTCGCCGGGCACCGGCTCGGCCTGGGTTCGCTCCAACGACGCCTGCGCGTTGGACCGGGCCAGCCGGGCACCGGTGCGGGCCGCGTCGATCCCGTCGTCGCCGGACTGCGGGTCCGTCACGGCCAGCAGGTAGCGGCGGTAGGCGGCCAGCAGTTCCGCGATCCGCACCGGCAGGTAGTCCCGCTCCCACGCAGGCCAGACCAGCGTTGCCGCCACCACCAGCGCGCCGGCCAGCGCGGTGTCGATCAGACGGGGCAGAACCACGTCCGAGGCGGGAATCCCGGCCAGATCCAGCAGCGCGACGATGTAGGCGGATATCCAGGTGCCCATAAACAAGGCATTAGGAGCACCTGACGCACGGACCGCGAAGACAAAGACGAACACCAGCGCAATCAGCGCGTCATCTCCGCCCGGGGCCAGCAGGAATGTTGCCGCCGTCCCGATGCCCAGGCCAACCAGGGTGCCCAGCAGCCGCGCACTGGTCCGGTTCAGGGTGTCCGCGAAGTCGGGCCGGAGCAGGATGAGCACCATCAGGGAAATCCAGTAGCCGCGGTCCCCACCGGGCAGCAGCCGGGCCAGCGCATCCGTCCCGGTGACCAGGATGGCCAGCCGGATGGCGTGCCGGGCAATGGCCGAGTTCCCCTTCAGGTTGGCCCGGATCGTGTCCCACGGGGCCTGCAGCGCCACCCGCACTCCGCCGACCCGGGCGTCCTCCGCAACGATCCGCCCCTCCAGGGCGCCCGGGGTAACAATCCGCCCGCAGGCGCGCAGCTGACCGCTCAGGGCCCGGCCGTGCAGGGTGGCAAAGCGGCCCGTCGGGGAATCCGGAAGGTTCCCGAGCACCTCCTCCATCCGGGCCAGCGCCGCCTGCAGCGAGTCCACGCCGGCCGCCGCGAACCGGTGGCCGGAGCGCAGGGCCGCGGCGACGTCGTCGAGCACCGTTCCTGCCGCCAGCAGCAGACCCTCCACCGCGTCCGCGGGCTCCTGCTTGGCCGCGCGTTCAAACCGGTCGATGCAGTAGGCCAGCGCGATGACTTCGAGCCGGATCCGCTCCGCCTCATCCAGCAGAGCGCGGTAGGACTGCATGCTGGGCCCGTGCCCGTGGCCGAATCCGGTGATAGTATCCCGCGCACGGTCCAGGACGGCCGCCGCCCCGGGCGCCATCCGTTTGACCTGCCCGGAGCGGGTGCGGGATGCCAGACCCCGGTAAAGGCTGGCCAGGACCTGGCGCTCCGGCGCGTGCCGGCGCAGCGGCCAGCCGGCCACCGCCAGCAGGCTTTGCACCAGCCCCGCCGCGGCAATCAGGACAGCAATGCCCAGGGCCTGGGCCGGAGCCTGCGCCGCGGCCTGCGGAAACCGGTTGAGCACAAGGGCCACCGCGGTCCCGGCCGTACCGATCTGGGCCACGGTGGCGCCAAGGGAGAGCAGCATCCCGGTACTGAAGGCGAATACCGCCACCACAAGCAGGGACAGCGGCACCGAATGCGCGCACAGCACCGTCAGGCCGCCGCCCAGACCGGCGGCGAGGGAGGTAACACTCATCCGGACCAGCCGGCGCCGGTAGCTGCCGGGCCGGTCCGCGAACGCCGCGAACATGGCCCCCACGGCACCAAAAACACCGACGCCTATATTGCCGGCCAGGACGCCGATGACCAGCGGAATCGCCACCCCGACGGCGTTGCGTGCCGCCACCACTGGGTCCGACTGCGAAAAGTCCAGCCGCAGGGACTTCCTGACGGTGGCTGAAATCGCCTGCAGGGCGGGCACGGCCGGAAACCTACGCCGTCAGGCCCAGCTGGCTCATCCGGAGCGAATGGTTTTTGGTCAGCTGCGCCATCATCGCGACCACGTCACCGCGGTCCACCGGCGATTCCTCGCCGGCGAGGAGCCCCATCAGGAAGGCGTGCTCAATCCCCACGCGCTGCGCCTGGGTCAACGCCTCCCCCACCAGCCGGCGGCCCCACAACGCCAGCCTGGACGCCAGCCGCGGATCATCGGACAGCATCTTCTTCAACCGGTCCCGCAACAGTGCATTGGTCTCGTCGCTGGCCCGGACCTGGTTGATCACCTGGCTGTTCGCCGGGTCAAGGAACTGGCTGATCGACTGGTAGAAGTCACCGGAAATCGCGTCGATCACGTATGCCTTCATCAGCGATTCGTACCAGTCCGCGGGCCGCGTCCGGTCGTGGAAGGAATCGATGGACGGCTGGAATGGCCGCATCGCCAGCTCCACATCCACGCCCATGTCCGCCAGCCTCGCCCGGACAACGTCAAAATGCTCAAACTCGTTGACCGCCATCCGGCCCAGCACTGCGCGGTCGTGCATCGTGGGTGAGTATCGCGCGTCGGAGGATAGCCGCTCAAAGGCGGACAGCTCGCCGTAGGCCATGACCCCGAACAGGTCGACCACAAATTTGTCGTAGCGCGCATTCAGCTCGCCCGTGGACACTCGTGCTGCGGACTCACCCGGCGGATTGGTCATAAGTCCTAGGGTAGCCGGTGCGGCCGATTGCTGGACCGGTGGTATTAGGCTTATGTGCGTGCCATATTCACGGATTGATGTGCATGCCAGTGCCGCACAGCAGCAGCTGGCCCAGGCCCTGGCGGACCTGAAGACGGAGTTCAAGCTCCCGGGCGCCTTCAGCGCGGACGTACTGGCCGAGCTGGCGCAAACCATGGCCGGGCACCGGCTTCCGGACCTGGACCTGACGGCGCTGCCGTTCATCACCATTGACCCGCCCGGCTCGCAGGACCTTGACCAGGCCATGTTCCTGCAGCGCAATGAACAGGGCTACCTGGTGCGCTATGCCATTGCCGACGTACCCTCCTTCGTCCCGCCCGGGGGCGCGCTGGATGAGGAAACCCGGCGCCGCGGCCAGACGGTCTACACCCCGGACGGCCGGGTGCCGCTGCATCCGGCGCGAATGAGCGAGGGTTCCGCCAGCCTGCTGGCCGGCCAGCTGTGCTCGGCCTTCGTCTGGGAAATCCAGCTGGATGGGGCCGGCGAGGCCGTTTCCACCACGGTCCGGCGGGCACGGATGCGCAGCGTCGCCAAGCTCGGCTATGAGCAGGCCCAGCAGATGCTCGACGACGGCAGCTCACCTTCCGGGGGCGCGGGCAGCTTTGCGCGTGGCGGCGCGGGAGGCCCTGGAGGCGGGGACGCCGTCGTCGAAATCCTGCGGCTGCTCAGGGAGATCGGCCTGAAGCGCGTTGCGCTGGAGCACCAGCGCGGCGGTGCCAGCCTGAACGCGCCCAAACAGGAAGTGGAGCACGACGGCCAGCAGTACCAGCTGGTCTTCCGGCCGGCCCTTCCGGTGGAGGATTGGAACGCGCAGATCTCTCTGCTCACCGGCATGGCCGCCGCGCAGCTGATGCTGGAGGGCAAGGTGGGCATTCTGCGCACCATGCCGGAACCGGACAAGGGCGCCACCGAGCGGTACCGGCTGCAGACGGTGGCACTGGGCAAACCCTGGCCGGAGGGCATGTCGTATGGGGACTACCTGCGCTCGCTGGACAACAGCGACCCGAAGCAGCTCGCGCTGATGCACGCGGCTGCCTCGCTCTTCCGCGGCGCGGGCTACACCCCGTTCGACGGCGCCGCCCCGGAACGCACCGTCCAGGCCGCCGTCGCCGCTCCCTACGCGCACACCACCGCCCCGCTGCGCCGGCTGGTGGACCGCTTCGTGCTCGCGATCTGCGCCGCGCTCAGCGCCGGCGAAGAGGTTCCGCAATGGGCCCGCGACGCCCTGCCCGCACTGCCCGCCGTCATGGCCGCCTCTGACCAGCTGGCCAACAAGGTGGACCGCGCCGCCGTAGATGCGGTGGAGGCCGCGCTGCTCAGCTCGCACGTCGGCCAGGAGTTCGACGCCGTCGTTGTCTCCGGACCGCGCAGTAACGGCAACGGCAACGGCAACACCGCCCGCAGCATCATCCAGATCAAAGACCCCGCCGTGTCCGCGTACTGCGAGGGTTCGCTGGAGCCGGGCAGCACGGTCCGGGTGGAACTTCTGCAGGCGGACATCGCGACCCGCACGGTGCTCTTCCGGGCGGTGTGAGCTGGCCCGTTAGCTTTCCGGGGGTCTGGCCATGGTTGCCGTTTTGGACAGCGGAGGCACCGCAATCATGGAGTCCATTCCTGCCCGCCTCGCGGCCTCTACGCCCGAGAGTTTCCGAACGTGCGGCCATTCTGCGTTCCCCTGTTGGCCGAAGACCGCTACGGCGTTACCTGCGGCCGAAGAGGTGAACCGCGATGCGTAGCGGATCCCGTCGAAGCCTGCCATATCGAAGGCTTCCGCCCATTGGCAGGTCAGCCGGTATTGCTCAATGGTCGAGATTTCCCGGTTGATACCGAATCGAACGGCCTCCGCGCTGCTGGTATCTGCGAGTGACACCCGGGCAGGAAGGCGCAGCTCGTAGACCTCGAAGCTGGCCAGGAACGCCGGGTCCAGGACATTCTTGCTCAGCACAGACCGTCGGCCCTTTTCCCGAATGGCAGTTTCTATGTCCATGGCCACATAACAAGTGCCCCGCGGCGGGGCCAGGTCAAAGCGCTGTGTTCCATCGGAGCCGAACCACCACGGGGCCCGGTCGGCAGTGACCGCCCGGTAGATCGGAGCGTCGGGCGTCAAGGTCCAACGGGGAAACTGCGTGAGATCCGCACCCGGGGCGCCGAGCCCCGGATCAGCGGTCATGCAGCCCAGACGGCGGCATCGTGCCGGGCCAAGGTGAGGACCGGCAGAACATCGCGGCCCGCGGCCAACCATTCCGCCGGGGACATTCCCTCCAGATCTTCCTCGGTTTCGGAGACCAGCCAGAGTGCCCAGCTCCAGGGCGCATCCACGCCGGAGGCGAGAACCGGGAGAATGACATCCATCCCGGGGATGACTGTTCCCTTGTCGGTGAACTGCCATACGGGATAGAGGCGAACACGGTCCGGAGTCATGCACCCCAGCATCTTTTTCGCCCGGACCCGCTGGTCGAGGGCCTGGCGGCTAATGCCCAGCCACCGTTCGAGCGAGGCGGTGCCGTAGAACGGACCCACGAGTTCATCCAACTTGTTGCGTGGTTCTTCGTCCGGTGCGATGCGGGCCATAGAGTTGGCCAGGAGGCTGATGTTCACCCCATTCAGGGTTTTACGTTGCCGGGCCAACTCCGTCCGGAGCTTGCTGGTGAGGGTATCGAAGCCGTTGGCTTCCGCATCGACTCTATGAAGACTCATGCCGATTCTCCCCTCAGGTTCACCTCGTCAAGCTTGTCAAGCCATTTTATCCTCGGGCCGTCAAGGTAAGCAAGAGCATCGAGAGCACGGATGACGAAAAGCGGCCAGGCCGGCGGCCGAAAGGGGTCTTCAGAAAACCTGCTTGCAATGCATGCAGTGCAACCGTTGCAACCAACTTTTTGCCAGAGCACCCAGTGCCGCACCACAGTCCCTGTTGGCAAAAACCGCGCAGAAGTAGCCGGTCGGGAACGGTGAAGCCCCCGGACCCGCTAGACTGGAGGGGTAGATATGGATGCCCGGTCGTTGATTGATTCGTTTTCTGATGTCAACAAGCCCGCCCCTACGCGATCTTATGATGCTGGTCCGCACGCTTGGAACTCACCGAAGCTGCGGCTGGCAAGCAGTTGTTAGCCCGCGATCGGCTTCCACTGGATGTGCCCGCCTCGGCTGGTTCCGTTCGGCCCTTTCCCAAGCGCCGGCGTCGAGCCTCACCTGCGGCACCTGAACAGATGAATTGAACGGTACGCATTGAATACTGAAAAACAGACCCACCTGCACGCGGACAACAGCGAAGACGAGCTGACGGTCGAGGCGACGCTGAGCACCACCGAAGAGCCGCACCACGAGCGCGCGGAAACCTTCGCCGATTTCAATGTCCGCGCGGACATTGTCTCCGCTCTGGCCGACGCCGGCATCATCCACCCCTTCCCCATCCAGGCCATGACGCTGCCGGTCGCCCTGGCCGGTCATGACATCATCGGCCAGGCCAAGACCGGAACCGGCAAGACGCTGGGCTTCGGCATTCCCGCGCTGCAGCGCGTGGTGGGCCCCGCGGATCCGGGCTTTGCCAAGCTCACGGCCCCCGGCGCCCCGCAGGCCATGGTCATCGTGCCGACCCGCGAGCTGGCGGTGCAGGTCGCCAACGATCTGGCCACGGCGTCCCGGCACCGCGGCGCCCGCATCGCCACCATCTACGGCGGCCGCGCCTACGAGCCGCAGATCGAATCGCTGACCAAGGGCGTGGAGATCGTCGTCGGCACCCCCGGCCGGCTGATCGACCTGTATAAGCAGAAGCACCTGAACCTGGCGAACGTCAAGCTGGTCGTTCTGGATGAGGCCGACGAAATGCTGGACCTGGGCTTCCTTCCGGATGTTGAGACCCTGATTGCCGGCACCCCGGCCGTCCGCCAGACCATGCTGTTCTCCGCCACCATGCCCGGCGCCGTCGTCGCGATGGCACGCCGCTACATGACCCAGCCGACGCACATCCGCGCCGCCGACCCGGACGATGAGGGCCTGACCAAACGGGACATCCGCCAGCTCATCTACCGCGCCCACAGCATGGACAAGGCCGAAGTGGTGGCCCGCATTCTGCAGGCCCGCGGCCGCGGCCGCACCATCATCTTCACTAAGACCAAACGCACCGCCGCCAAGGTGGCCGAGGAGTTGGTGGACCGAGGTTTCGCCGCCGCACCGATCCACGGCGACCTGGGCCAGGGCGCCCGCGAGCAGGCGCTCCGGGCGTTCCGCAACAACAAGGTGGACGTGCTGGTGGCCACCGACGTCGCCGCCCGCGGCATCGACGTCGACGACGTGACGCACGTGATCAACTACCAGTGCGTCGAGGACGAAAAGATCTATCTGCACCGTGTTGGCCGCACCGGCCGCGCCGGAAACAAGGGCACCGCGGTGACGTTTGTGGACTGGGATGACATGCCGCGCTGGGGCCTGATCAACAAGGCACTGGGTCTGAGCGTGCCGGAACCGGTGGAAACCTACTCCAACTCCCCGCATCTGTTTGCGGATCTGGACATCCCCGAGGGCACCAAGGGCAGGCTGCCGCGCGATAAGCGGACCCACGCCGGCATCGACGCCGAGGTACTGGAGGATCTGGGTGAGACGGGCAAGCGCAACGCCAGTCCCCGTTCCGGTGGCCGTGATTCAGGGCGCGACGGCGGCTCACGCGGCGGCGGGCGCGACGGCGGCTCCCGCGAGAGTGGCTCCCGCGGCGGTACCGGGCGCGACGGCTCCCGCGAGAGTGGCTCCCGCGGCGGCGCCGGGCGCTCCGAGGGTGCCACCAGCAACGGTGCCGACGACGGCGGACGGTCCCGCGGCCGCCGTCGTCCTGCCGCAGCCGGCGAGGCTGCCGGGACGGGTGCCGCTGCTGCCAGCGTGCCCGTTTCCAGCGCCGCCGAAACCGCCGAGGGTCCGACGGCTTCGCGCCCGAGGCGCACCCGCAGCCGCACACGCCGGCGCAACGGTGAGGTAGTCGGCCAGCCGGATTCCTCGACGGCCGAGTAGCCGCCGAATCCGTTCGCGACCCATGAGCGAAGAACTGTGGCCGCCGGCCGGTGGCGGGAATCTGGTGGTGCATGCGGACAATGCCGCGTACCTTCCGACCCTGCCGGACGGCGCCTTCACACTGATCTATATCGACCCGCCGTTCAACACCGGGCGGGTACAAAGCCGCCAGCAGACCACGATGGTTCGCAGCGACAGCGGCTCCCGGGTGGGGTTTGCCGGGCGCAGCTACGACACCATCAAGGGTGCGCTGCACAGCTATGACGATGCGTTCAGCGACTACTGGTCCTTCCTGGAACCGCGGCTGCTGCAGGCGTGGCGGCTGCTGGCCGAGGACGGGACGCTGTATCTGCACCTGGACTACCGTGAAGTGCATTACGCCAAGGTCATGCTGGACGCGATTTTCGGCCGGGAAAGCTTCCTGAACGAGATCATCTGGGCCTACGACTACGGCGCCCGGGCCAAGAGCCGCTGGCCCGCCAAGCATGACAACATCCTCGTCTATGTGAAAAACCCGGCCAAATACCACTTCAATAACGCCGAGGTGGACCGGGAGCCGTACATGGCGCCCGGGCTGGTTACGCCGGAGAAGCGCGAGCGCGGCAAGCTGCCCACCGATGTGTGGTGGCACACCATCGTTTCCCCCACGGGCAAGGAGAAGACGGGTTACCCGACGCAGAAACCGGAGGGCCTGCTGCGCCGCGTGGTGGCCGCCTCCTCGCGTCCGGGCGACTGGGTGCTGGACTTCTTTGCCGGTTCCGGCACGTTCGGCGCCGTGGCGGCGTCGCTGGAGCGCAGGTTTGTCTGCGTGGACCAGAACCCGCAGGCCATCGACATCATGACCAAACGCCTCGGCGGCCTCGCCGACGTCGTCGCCCCCGTCATCTAGCCCGCGGATAACACACGAAAACGTGCGTTATTCGTGCGTTATCCGCGGGTCAGTTGGAAGGGATCGCTGACTCGACGGAGCGAACGCGTGGGAGGCGTGGGAGATCCAGCGCCTGGGCTTCAGGGACGGACGACGGCGGTGCCGGTCGCCAGTTCCTCGATCCGCGCGAGCACCTCGGGCGCGGTCAGGTTTTCGCCCAGCAGGTTAGGCTTCCCCGCACCGTGGTAGTCCGAGGACCCGGTCACCAGCAATCCCCTAGCGGCGGCCAGCTTGCGCAACCAGGCCCGGCCCTCCCCCGAGTTGTCGCGGTGGTCCACCTCCAGGCCCAGCAGGCCGGCGTCGATCATCTCGTTGTACGTCCGCTCCCCCACCACGCGGCCACGTGACGCGGCCACCGGATGGGCAAAGACGGGCACCCCGCCGGCGGCCCGCACCAGCTGGACCGCGAGCACCGGGTCCGGAGCGTAATGCGTGAGGAAGTAGCGCGAGTGCGAGGTCAGGATTCCGGCGAATGCCTCGGTCCGGTCCGCCACCACGCCGGCGGCAACCAGCGCATCGGCAATGTGGGGCCGCCCCACCGTGGCGCCCGGGGCAACGTGCTGGGTCACGTCGTCCCAGTTCAGCGGGTAGTCCTCCGCCAGGCGTTCCACCATCCGTTCCGCCCGGCTGAGCCTGGCGTCCTTGGATTTGCCGATCTCCTCCAGCAGTTCCGGGTTGAAGGGATCGTGGAGGTAGGAGAGCAGATGCACCGTGATTCCCTCCGAGGTGCGGCAGGAGACCTCCATTCCCCCCACCAGCGCGATGCCCGCCTCCCGGGCAGCGGCGGCGGCCTCCGGCCAGCCGGCGGTGGAGTCGTGGTCGGTCAGGGCAATCACATCCAGCCCGGCATCCTTGGCCGCGGCCATCAGCACGGCCGGCGGTTGGGTGCCGTCGGAAATATTGGAGTGCGTATGCAGATCAATCCTCACCCCCCTAGCCTACGTCGGCGGGCACTCACCGGACGGCCCGGGCGGACCCTCCGCTGCGGGCGTGCGTTGGCAAAACGTCGGGCACCGGTGAGAGACTGGACGGGTGAATGAGTCAGAGCAGCCTCAAGCAGGCACAGTAACCACAGCACCCACGGCCACTCCGGTTACCCCCGAGGCCACCGATGAAAATGCCGCGGCTGAACAGCCGTTGGAGGACCGCGTCAACAACCGGTCCCAGAAGCCTGAATCTGAGGCGTTCCGTAAGTTCATGGCCAGCGGCTGGGCTCCGGCGACGCAGGATCTGCCCGTCCGCGACGAAGTTGCGGACTTTGCCGCGCGCCGTCGTCGTGCCGTTTCCGAGCGGTTCAAGGGCGAGCGCCTGGTAATCCCGGCCGGACCGCAGAAGGTGCGCTCCAATGACACGGACTACCGCTTCCGCCCGCATTCCGGCTTCGCCCACCTGACCGGCCTGGGCGTGGACCATGAGCCGGACGCGGTGCTGATCCTGGAGCCCACCGATGAGGGAAAGGGCGACGACAGCGGCAACCACCACGCGACCCTGTACTTCCGTCCGCTGGCGGGCCGGGACACCGAGCAGTTCTACGCCAACGCGCGCACCGGCGAATTCTGGATCGGCCCGCGGCCGACGCTGGCCGAGTTCAAATCCCGGCTGGGCCTGGCCACCGCACATATCGATGAGCTGGAGGTGGCCATCACCAAGAACGTCGGCGATCCCTCCATCGGCGGCATTTCCATCCGGCTCGTCCGCAGGGTCGACGAGAACATTGACGCCCTGGTGGATACCGCGCGGTACAACACGGCCAAGAACCAGCAGGAGGCGGACCTCAGCCTGCTGGACTCGCTGGACGCCAAGCTCACCGAGGCACTGTCCGAACTGCGCCTGCTCAAGGACGAGTGGGAAATCGGGCAGATGGAAACCGCCGTCGCGGCCACCGTGGCCGGCTTCGCGGAGATCATCAGGACCCTGCCCCGGGCCGTGACCCACCACCGCGGCGAGCGGGTAGTGGAGGGCGCCTTCTTTGCCCGCGCCCGGGAAGATGGCAACGAGCTGGGCTACGACACCATCGCCGCGTCCGGCAACAACGCCACCATCCTGCACTGGACCCGCAACACCGGCCACCTCACGCCGGGCGATCTGATCCTGGTCGACGCGGGAGTGGAGGCCGATTCGCTTTACACCGCGGACATCACCCGCACGGTCCCCATCAACGGCAAGTACTCCGAGGTGCAGCGCCGGGTGTACCGGGCGGTGCTGGACGCCGCCGACGCAGCGTTAGCCGTGGCCGTCCCCGGCCGGAAGTTCCGCGACGTGCATACCGCCGCCATGGAGGTGCTGGCCGCGCGACTGGAGGCCTGGGGCCTGCTGCCCGTGCCGGCGGCCGAAGCGCTGACGCCCGAGGGCCAGCAGCACCGCCGCTGGATGCCGCACGGCACCAGCCACCACCTCGGTCTGGATGTGCACGACTGTGCGCAGGCCAAGCGGGAGCTGTACCTGGACGGCGTGATCACCGAGGGCATGATCTTCACGATCGAGCCGGGGCTGTATTTCAAGAACGAGGACCTGGCCATTCCGGCCGAGTACCGCGGTATCGGCGTCCGGATTGAGGATGACATTCTGATCACCGCGGACGGTCCGGTCAATCTCAGCAGCGCCCTGCCGCGCACGCCGGAGGACGTGGAGTCCTGGATGGAAGGCATCTACGAGGCGGAGCAGGCCGCGGCCCACAAGCACGGCTGATTGGAACCGTCCTGCTCACCGAGTCTGGCGTCTCGGTGAGCAGGAACAGGATCTGCTCACCGAGTTCGGCACTGGCTGGGCAGTTCCGGTCGGCCATCGTGGGTCGGCGGCTACGCGTCGTGTTGCGGTTGCTCCGCGTGGGGCGTGTGCTGCCGGGCAGGCTGCTCCGGTGCGCCCTGTTCCGCTGATTCGGCGGATTCCGACTCCGCGGGCAGCCGGATTCCGTACTGCGGGCGGCCGTCGGGTAAATCGTGATAACTGCCCGGCGTCGGGCCGGCCTCCGGGACGATGGCGCCTTCCACCGGAGCCTGCGTCCGCGGATCCGCCGCGGGAGGGCCGGCGTGGGGCTCCGACGCAGCCGGTCCGCCGTAGGGATCGGTCCAGCCATCGGGGCGCTGCGGCGGTGTCTGCTGGATGTTTTGCTGACCGTGATAGGGCGCGGGCCGGGCCGCGGCGGTGCTCATCGGCAGCTGCGCCAGGATCCGGCGGGCCTCCGCGGAGTGGTCCGGGGCAACGATCACGTCATAGCTGGAGGCCAGCACCTGGCTGGTGGAGGTGAAGTCCCGCTTGCCTCGCTGCATCGCATAGGTGGCGACGCCGAACAGCATCCAGAAGGCGGCGCCCATCAGGATCGAGGTCATGATGGAGAAGTAGCCGCCGCCGGTAGCCGATGCCGGCGCAAAAACGCTCAGCAGCACGCCGACGAACAGTCCGAACCATGCGCCCGTGAGCGCGCCGGACAGCGCGACGCGGGGATAACTGAGCTTACCCGTCACGCGCTCCACCATCTTCAGGTCGTTACCGACGATGGAGACCAGCTGGACCGGGAACTGCTGGTCCGCCAGGTAGTCCACGGCCTTCTGCGCATCCAGGTACGAGGTGTAGGAACCGACCGAGTCTCCCGTGGGCACAGTGCGTGACGCGTCAAGGGGGCGGGTCCGTCCGAAAAGGTTAGCCATATGCCCATTGTCTCCCATAACGACGGCGAGTCGCATGGTTATCGCTGGCAGTGAACTCGGATTTGCACTCCGCAACGGATGGGCGCGGGATCGGGGCAAAATGCGGGCACAACCGCCACACCGGCACCCATAGGCCACAGCGTCCGTTGCGGAGTGAAACCCCTACCCCGCCCAATACCCAACCTGGCGTAAGACGGCGGGCGAAATTGCCCCAATCTCCGCGCTTCGACGTAGCCTGTACTAGTGAGCACAAATCCCTCACGCGTCTTTGTTGCGCGTCTGCTAGGACTGGACGTTTTCGACCCGCTGGGTGACCGGCTGGGCCGGTTACGTGATGTCGTGGTGCTCGCGCGCGGCCAGCGCGGAGCCGCGCCGCACGTGGTGGGCATCGTCGTCGAGGTTCCGGGCAAGAAGCGCGTCTTTGTCCCAATGACCCGCGTGACCTCGATGGACCAGACCCAGATCATCTGTACCGGCCTGGTTAATCTGCGCCGCTTTGAACAGCGCGGCGCGGAGATGCTGGTGGTGGGCGAACTCTTCGACCGCCGGGTGGCCCTAATGGACGGCAGTGGGGACGCCATCGTCGAGGACATCGCGATGGACAAGCACCGCAACGGCGACTGGCTGGTCTCCAAGCTCTTCGTCCGCCGAGGCACCTCCACGTCGCGGCTGCGTGGTCTGCGCCGCGGGCACACCCTGCTGATCGACTGGTCCGACGCGAACCAGGGGTCGGAAAATGAGCCGCAGGGCGCCAGCCAGTTCGTGGCCACCCATGAGGACCTCAAGCCCGCGGACTTTGCCGACGCACTGCAGGAAATGAGCGGCAAACGCCGCGTCGAAGTGGCCACCGAGCTGCAGGACCAGCGTCTGGCCGACGTGCTGCAGGAGCTGCCCGAAGAGGACCAGGTGAGCCTGCTCTCCGCGCTGGATAATGAGCGCGCGGCGGACGTGCTGGAGGAAATGGACCCTGACGATGCGGCGGACCTGCTGGCGGACCTGCCCTCGGCCAAGGCGGAGGAGCTGTTGCGCCTGATGGCGCCGGAAGAGGCCGAAGACGTCCGGCGGCTTTTGCAGTACGACGACGACACCGCCGGCGGCCTGATGACGCCCGTACCTGTCATCCTGCCTCCCGAAGCCACCGTGGCGGAGGCCCTGGCCCACGTCCGCAGCGAGGATCTCTCCCCCGCCCTGGCCTCGGCTATCTTCATCTGCCGGCCGCCGTTGGAGACGCCCACCGGCCGGTTCCTGGGCGTCGTGCACATCCAGCAGCTGCTGCGCAGTGCCCCGCCGGAACAGCTGGGCAGCATTGTGGACAAGAACCTGGAACCGGTCTCTGACCAGGCCAGCGTCAGCGAGGTCAGCCACACGATGGCCTCCTACAACCTGAATTCCCTGCCGGTGGTCAACCACGCCGGCCGCCTGGTGGGGGCGGTGACTGTTGACGACCTCCTGGACCATCTGCTCCCGGACGATTGGCGTACCCATGAAGACGGCGAACCGATCAGAAAACTAGGAGGCCGCATTGGCTGAGAAGCGTCCCTCCAGCACCGGAGGGCTGGACACCCCGCGCGAGCTGCGCTCCAGAATGCTGCCCAATTTCGCCAGCGACCCGGATGCGTTCGGGCGATTCGCCGAGCGCTTTGCCCGCTACATGGGCACCGCCAATTTCCTCTTCTACATGACAATCTTCGTGATCGTGTGGATCCTGTTCAACGTCGTGGGCCTGTTCGGATTCCAATGGGATCCGTACCCGTTCATTTTGCTGAACCTGTTCTTCTCCACCCAGGCCTCCTACGCCGCACCCCTGATCCTGCTGGCACAGAACCGTCAGGATGACCGGGACCGGGTCACGATCGAGCAGGACCGTGCCCGGGACGAGCGCAACCTGGCGGATACGGAGTACCTGACGCGGGAGGTGGCGGCGCTGCGCATTGCGCTGCGTGAAGTGGCCACGCGCGACTTTGTCCGGTCCGAGCTGAAGTCCGTGCTGGAGGAGCTGCTGTCCGCCCACGATTCCGACGACGATCCGGATTCCGGAGACAAGCGGGAGAAGCCGCGCGACAGCCGGGACAGCAAGGGCTCGCCGCGGACGCAGAGCATCCCCAAGATCCGCACGGTCCGCAGCGGGGCGACGACGACCTCCGGCTCGGGCAGCTGACATGGCCGCACCCCTTCAGGGCTCGTTGCTGGCTGCCCTCGCCACGGTCATCGACCCGGAGCTGCGCCGCCCGATCACGGAGCTGGGCATGGTCGAGTCCGTGACGGTCGACGACGGCGGCCGGGTACGCGCCGTCGTACGCCTCACCATCGCCGGCTGCCCGCTGCGCGAAACCATCACCGGCGATGCCTCCAGGGCGCTGGGCGCGCTGGACGGCGTCACCTCCGTTGACGTCGAGCTCACCGTGATGACCACCGAGCAGCGTCAGGCGCTCAAGGAACAGCTCAAGGGCGAGGGCGGCCAGCGCGGCATCCCGTTCAACGAGCCCGGATCGCTGACCCGGGTCTATGCGGTGGCCAGCGGTAAGGGCGGCGTGGGCAAGTCCAGCGTGACCGTGAACCTTGCCTGCGCGATGGCCGCCAGGGGCCTGCGTGTGGGAATCGTGGATGCGGACATCTACGGTTTTTCCGTGCCCGGGCTGATGGGCATCACGCAGAGCCCCACCCGGGTGGACGAGATGATCCTGCCGCCGGTGGCGTACGGCGTGAAGGTCATTTCCATCGGCATGTTCGTCACCGGCAACCAGCCCGTCGCCTGGCGCGGGCCGATGCTGCACCGGGCCCTGGAGCAATTCCTGACCGACGTGTACTTCGGCGATCTGGACATGCTGTTCCTGGACCTGCCGCCGGGGACCGGCGACGTGGCGATCTCGGTGGCCCAGCTGCTGCCCAAGGCGGAGATCCTGGTGGTCACCACGCCGCAGAGCGCCGCCGCGGACGTTGCCGAGCGGGCCGGTGCCATCGCCCTGCAGACCGGGCAGAAGCTTGCCGGGGTGGTGGAGAACATGTCGTATCTGCCGCTGCCGGGCGGCGGGACCATGGAGCTCTTCGGCAGCGGCGGCGGGCAGATCCTGGCCGGGCGGCTCGGCCGGACGGTGAACGCGGAGGTGCCGCTGCTGGGCCAGATCCCGCTGGACATCGCCCTGCGCGAAGGTGGGGACCGGGGGAACCCTATCGTGCTCTGCGCCCCCGAATCCCCTGCGGCCGTGGCGCTGCGGGCCGTCTCGGACCAGCTCGCCTCGCGCCCGCGTGGCCTCGCCGGCGTGCGGCTCGCCGTGGCGCCCAAGTAGCTGCCCCGCTGCGAGCACCTCCGGGTGCCGGGCCGGTTCTGCTCACTGAGTTGCCCGAGTCGGTGCGCAGAACCATATTCTGCTCAGCGAGACCGCCGCTTCATTGAGCAGGTTGCGTCGCTGCGGCCGGCCGTTAGGTGGCTTCGAGGTCGAAGGGCGCGTGTTGTCCGGCGGAGAGGCGCTCCAGCGGTTTGGCCGGGCTGGGATACGGTGCCGCTGAGGACACGGCAGCCTCGACGGTGGAGGGGGCGCCCTCGGATACGGGCTTCGGCGCCGGCTCCTCGTCGTCCATCAGCGCGTCGCGGATGATCCGGCGCGGATCGTACTGGCGCGGATCCAGCTTCTTCCAGTCGATCTCATCCAGATCGACGCCCGCTTCTTCCCTGATGGTTTCACGCGCACCGGCGGCCATCCGCCGGACCCCGCGGATCAGGTTCCGCAGTTTTTCTGCATATTCGGGCAGCCGCTGCGGACCGATCACCAGGACCGCCACAATGGCGATGATGATCAGCTCCGGGGCATTGATACCAAACACCTTAGGAAGATTACCCTCTCAAGCTTGAAAGCGACGATTTCTCAGCTAAAGGAGACCAACCGGGCCAGCCCGCGCATGATCCTCGAACTCCAGTCGTTCTGGTTCTCCTGGTTTCCGGTCCCGGAGGTGCCGCTACCCATGCCGCTCGCCACGTTTGCTGGCGGACCGCCCGCCGGGCGGCCGGACGTCCCGGAGGGGGCGTTGATGGCCGCCGTCATGCGCTCCAAGGCAGCGGCCGGAAGATCCGTGGACACGGTGTAGGTTTCGTCCTCCTGCCGGAAAATCACCTGCCAGGGGCTGCCCTGATGCAACCACATCTGCACCCCGCCGGAACTGAGCGGTGTGAAACCGTCGGCAGCCGCATCGTGCCCAGTCATGGCGTTGAGCGGGACCCCGCTGCCGCCGGCCGCCGAGCCCTGCTGCGGACGCTGTTCATAGACACGGACGCTGTTTGCACCGTTGCTGAGGATAAGCTCCAGCGTGGGAACCCCCGCCAGCACAAAGCCCTCGGCGGACCGGAGCGAAAAGCCCATCGAAGCCAGCTCCGGGCAGGCCCAGCCGGCGCTCTTCAGGCTGTCGAGGTCAGTCGATTCAACTGCGGTCGCCGGCTGTGCCGAGCCCGGCTGCGGCGGCATAGCGGCAGGGTTTTCGACAGGCCAGTGGCTGGTCAGGCCGACTGCCGCCATCGACGGCTGCGGCGGCGCGGTCTTTTCCCCGGTATCTGCGCCGGCCAGGTACGCTCCGCCCAGAAGGGCGACGACGGCGGCACCGGTTCCGGCAGCCAGGGCGGATTTGGCCCGCCGACGGACGCGGTAAGGCAACCGCAGTTCCTCGTTGCCCGGGGTATTCAGGCACTGCGTGCGTTGCAGGATCCGCTGCGCCAGATCATCGCTGGGCTGCGGCACGGCGGCCAGCAGGCGCAGGCGGTGGCGCTCGCGGGCCAGCAGCAGGCGGCAGTGGGCGCAGACGCGCAGGTGTTCCTCGGCACGACTATGCTGGCAGGCGTTCAGGCGTCCGCCCAGAAACTCCCCGACGCAATGTCCAATATGGGCCACGGCGCTCCGTTAGTGGACGCGGGCTATGCGCGGCAGCTTCAGACGGGGTTTTCCCGGCTTCGCTGCCGACCCCTCCGCCGCACCATCGAGCGGCACTCCGGCGCGTCCGGGGGCGCGGTGCGCCAGAGACTCGCGCAGCATAGTGCGCCCGCGGTGGATGCGGGAGCGCACGGTGCCCAGTTTGACGTCCAGCGCCTCCGCCACCTCATCGTAAGAGAGCCCCTCAAGATCACAGAGCACGACGGCGGCGCGGAAGTCCGGCGGCAACGCCTCCAAGGCGGCCTGCACATCGATGTCGAGGTTGTTGTATTCAAAGCTGCGCTCCGGGCCTGGTTCCCTCCCCGGAAGCCGGGACTCGGCGTCGTCGGCCAAGGCGTCAAAACGGATGCGGGTCTTGCGTCGGGCCTGGTCAAGGAACAGGTTGGTGGTGATGCGGTGCAGCCACCCGTCCAAGGTGCCGGGCTTGAAGTTGGCCAGCGAGCGGAACACCCGGACAAAAACCTCCTGGGTGAGGTCCTCGGCGTCGTATCTGTTGCCGGTCAGCCGGTAGGCCAGCCGAAAAACCTTCGCGGAGTGGTTGGTGACGACTTCCTCCCAGGATGGGGCCACCCAGCCCTCCGGCGTCCCGGTCTCCTGGACTGCGTCCGCGACATCGGCCTGCCCCTCATTGCCTCCGGTCCGCGGTACTCCGGCAATCTCGCGCCCGGCAGCCGATGCCGTTGCAGATGCTGATGCGGTCATGGCCACTCACCTCTTCCCTTGCCCTCACCGGAAAGTTCCGGATCTATACGTTTTGGTGAGGTTCCCGGGAAGCTGAAGGTTCCCGGGGCCCCTGTTGTATAGCTATTCGGTCCTGCGCCCCTGTTGGATGGCCCGTGAAGAGACTTCAGGAACACCTATCATCCCAAATTAAGCTGGGCATTATCTGGGCGCAGGAGAAATTCAGCGCAGGGCGGACGCGGCAAGGCAGTAGGCTGGAAACCGACCCGTCCGCCTGCCCGGATTCCCCGCCAGGAACCGCCGGAAACCCACGCCAGGAAAGTTGAATCCATGAGTGCCGACAAGTCCACCAGCTGGTCCTATACCGAAGGCCTGCCCTTGGAGGACGAGGTGCTGCTGCGCGCCCGCGAGCGCTCGCACGAGCTGGGCGTCGCACCGGTCAGTGCCGGGGTGGGTGCGGCGCTCACCGTCCTGGCCGCAGCATCCAAGGCACAGACGGCGGTGGAGATCGGCACCGGAGCCGGCGTCTCCGGCGTCTGCCTGCTGCGCGGGTTGGGCCGGCACTCCGTGCTGACGACCATCGATGCCGACGTCGAGCACCTCAAGGCCGCGCGAGAGGCCTACCTCGAGTCCGGTTCGCCCGCGAACCGGACACGGACCATCTCCGGCCGGGCCTCGGAAGTGCTCCCCCGGCTGACCGACGCGGCCTATGACCTGGTCTTCATCGACGCGGACAAGCCGTCCTACCCGGGCTACGTCGCGCAGGCCGTGCGGCTGCTCAAATCCGGCGGCCTGCTGGTCGTCAACGATGCCCTGGACAAAGACCGAGTGTCGGACCCGGCCATCCGCGAGGCGAGCACGCTCGTGCTGCGCCAGGTCGGAAAGACCATTCGCGAAGACGACCGGCTGATGTCCTCGCTGCTACCCACCGGCGACGGACTGCTGCTGGCTGTCAAGCGTTAACGCCGGCGCCGATCCCCGGCTGGAACGGTCATACCGGCAGGAGTATCCATGGTCCACCGGTTACCCGGCCCGCGGCGGATTGTCAATGCTTATCCTTGTCCGTCCCGGGTGGTAGACCGGACTCATGACAACGCATAGCCCGGACCATAATGACAACCAGCCCCCACAGTTGGACCTTCGCCCGCTCCCCGGCAGCGAACGTCCACCAGCCGCCGGATACAGTGCTGCGGCGGCACAACCACTCCGTCCCGATGCCCGGGTGGATGCCACGGTAATCCTGCGCCGCCGCGCGGAACCCGGCCCCGAGGCCTTCAACAGCGCGCTTGATCCGGCCGGCCTGGCCGCCGCGTACGGAGCCTCGCCCCAGGACCTGGAGCTGGTGACCTCAACCTTTAAGTCTCTGGGGGCTACCGTCCTGGACGAGGACGCGGCCTCCCGCCGGGTGCGGATTTCCGCACCCTCCTCCGTGATGTGCCGGATCTTCGGCACCGATCTGCAGCAGGTGAGCCGGCCGGCGTCCCCCGGCGAACCGGGCGGTACGGTGGTGCACCGGCACCGGACCGGCGGCCTGAGTGTGCCTGCGGCGGTCGACGGCGTCGTTACGGCAGTGCTGGGTCTGGACGACCGCCCGCAGTCCCGCGCGCGGTTCCGGATCGCGCCGGCCGCGGTGCAGGCGACGTCCTACACTCCGCTGGACCTGGGACGGGTCTACAACTTCCCGGAAGGGTATGACGGCAGCGGACAGACCATCGCCATCCTGGAACTTGGCGGCGGATTTGACCAGGCGGACCTGGACGTCTACTTCCAGCGACTCGGCATCACCGGGCCAACGGTTACGGCCGTGGGGGTGGACGGGGCCGCCAACCAGCCGGGCCAGGATCCCACCGGAGCGGACGGCGAGGTCCTGCTGGACATCGAAGTTGCCGGCGCCCTGGCACCGGGTGCCAACATTGTGGTCTACTTTGCGCCGAACACCGATGCCGGCTTCCTGGACGCGCTGAGCCAGGCCGCCCATGCTCAGCCCACGCCTGCCGCGGTCAGCATCAGCTGGGGCCAAAGCGAAGACGACTGGACCGCACAGGCCCGCAACGCCTTCGATCAGGCCTGTGCGGATGCGGCACTGCTGGGCATCACCGTTACCGCGGCCGCGGGCGACGACGGCAGCACGGACCGCGCACAGGACGGCAAGGCACATGTGGACTTCCCCGCAGCCAGCCCGCATGTGCTGGCCTGCGGCGGCACACGGCTCGAGGCCGATCCGGTCACCGGGACCGTCCAGTCAGAAACGGTCTGGAACAACGGCGCCAACAACGGCGCCACCGGAGGCGGGGTCAGCCGCACCTTCACGCTGCCGGTGTGGCAGAAGAAAATCGGGGTGCCCAGCGCCAGCGGCAAGGCCGGACGCGGTGTTCCGGACGTCTCGGCGGTCGCGGATCCGCAGACCGGCTACCGGGTCCGCGTCGATGGCAAAGACCTGGTGATCGGCGGGACCAGTGCGGTCTCACCGCTTTGGGCGGCGCTCATTGCACGCCTGGTCCAGGCCACCGGGCAGCGGATGGGTCTTGCCCAGAGGCAGCTCTACCACAACATGAGCCACGGAAAGGTTCCGTCCGCATTCCGGGACATCACCAGCGGGGACAATGGTGCATTCGCCGCAGCCGAAGGCTGGGATGCCTGTACGGGATTGGGGGTCCCGGACGGCGCCAAACTGCTGGCAATGCTTGAAAAGAAGGCCTGAAAAGAAGGCCTTACCGTAGTCGTGGGTGCAGCCGGCTGCCGCGTTCGGCGGGCGTTGCCGCGTTCAGCGGCGAGGTAGGCCAGCGGCAGCGGGCCCCATAGCCGGACGCGCCCTTTGTGACCTCGTGCTCGTCGACGGCGGCTTCCGAACAGGGCCGCATGGTGCATCCCCGACCCCTGGGCTGCGGCTCCGGCCAGGGTGGTGATATCGATGAGGGTGTCCGGACGCCTGGTCGGCCAGCCCGACGGGATTCCTGAAATGCGACGTCGCGTTGGTCCGGATCCCGGGCCAGCTGGCCGGCCGCGGCCGCCTGGTCCGATCCTTTCCGGCCATCGTCCGGTAGCCGCCCAGCAGGAACCCCTCCATGAAAAGCGGTCTGGCTACGGCGGCCTGCACGCCTCCGCGCGGCAGACACCATGGTCAGGGCGGGATGCAGCAACGACTCTTCGAACGCCTGCTGGAGGGATCCGGATCTGCCGGCGGTGGCCGTGGCGCCGATTCGGCTACGGCGTGACGCCGACGAGGCAGTCTTTGAGTTTGGATGCTTCCTCGGCGTTCAGCTCAACGACCAGCCGGCCGCCGCCCTCCAGCGGGACACGCATGATCAGGCTTCGTCCCTCCTTCGTGACCTCCATAGGACCGTCTCCGGTTCTGGGCTTCATCGCCGCCATCTGGCATTCCCCTTTACAGTTTTACAATGTGCGGGGAGTCCCGGTCATGAATCCATGACGGATTCGGCCCTGGGATTCCCCGTCCGCGAGGTAACGTCAGCCGCGCGGAGGCACAGGCCACCGGACGGGCTGGGGCAAGTTGATCTGCCCGTGTTCGTTCGCTCACACCATTATCCCGTAGATGCCGGGCAGGAGCCAATCGCGACCGGCGGCCCGGGCCGCCGGCTACGGTGGATAGTCGCCGCCGCCGGGCAGTTGCGCCCAGGCCCACAGCCAGGTCACCCAGACAATCTGCAGCAGGACAAAGAGCACGACGACGGCGCCACGGTAGGCGCGTGAGCGGGAGACGAAGGCTGTGGCCAGGGCCAGCGGGAAGAGCGGCAGCAGCATCCGGAAGGTGCTTGTCTGCGGTTGCAACACGGCCAGCAGGTAGCCGAAGTACACGAGGCACCAGACCCGCAGGTCCGCACCGATCGCCCGCACGGCCCTGGAATTCATGTAGAGCGCGAAGAGCAGCACCACGATGATGGGTACCAGTGTCCCCCAGAACCGGCCGAAAAGCTGCTCGCCGGTATCAAACCACGGTTTGAACAGGGTCAGCGGGCCGCCGCGCCATGCAGTTTCGGTATCCGTGTAGGCCTTCACATCCCCGGTCACGGCCCAGGCAATGACCGGCCACGCGACCGCGGCGGCACCGCTGGCCAGCAGCAGCGCGGTGCCCTTGACCCGCTCGCGGCCGCCGAACGGTTCGCGCCGCTCCTGCGGTCCGCGCCCGCGCCGCCACCAGCGCAACGCCAGATGGACGGCGACGACGGCGGCGAACGGCACACCGGCCGGACGGGCAAAGCACATCAGCACCACCACTGGGATGGCCCACAGGTACCGCCGCCTCACCAGCAGGTAGAGCGAGCCGGCAATGAGCAGCGTGCTCAGGGACTCGGCATAGGGAACCTGCAATATCGGGGATACCGGAAAGGTGACAAAGAAAATGACGGCCCAGGTGGCCGTGGCCGGGACGGCAAAGCGACGGAACAACAGGTAGATAACCAGGGCGGCGCCCAGCCCGGCCAGCAGTGAGACGGCGGGTGCCAGCACCAGCCAGTCCAGCCCGGTCAGCGAACTGATTCCGCGCACCACCAAGGGGTACAACGGGTAGAAGGCCCAGGGGTTTTGCAGCGCCGTCCCGTTGGCGTCCCGCGGAATCGTCTGGGGGTAGCCGCCGGTAAAGACTTCCTTGTACCAGGCGCTGTCCCAGATGCCGATGAAGTGAAGGTAGTCCGGATGCGCCGGACCCCAGGGGCTGGCGCCCTGCTGCCGGGAGACCGCCTCGAAGATGCAGTAGGAGGTGAAGCGCGCGGCGGCGTAGATCAGGGAAATCCGCAGCCACCAGGGCCAGCGGTGCAGCAGCGCACTGCCGCGGCTGGCAAAATCCCATAACAGCTCATTCACGGACCGCGGCGCGGGCCCGGGGCTGTCACCGGCTGCGGGATCCTCCGGCGCGGGATCCACCGGCGCGGGGCGGGTAGGGGCGGGGCGGGTAGGGGCCGCGTGGGTTACGTCGGGATCTGCCGCGCCACCCGAGCTGGGTGCGGGATCCCCCGCCCCCGCCGGGCTGGATCCGGATTCTGATGACCGGAACACCTCAGCCGGCCCCAAGTTCGGCGCGTACCCAGCATCCGGGCATGTGGTCGTTGACCAGGCCTATCGCCTGCATCATGGCGTAGGCCGTCGTCGGGCCAACGAAGCGGAAGCCGCGTCTCTTCAGCTCCTTCGCCAGCGCCGCTGATTCGGCGGTGGACGACGGGACCGTGCCGGAGCCGCCGCTTCCCGTCGCGCCGGGCTGATAGCTGTGGACGATCGACGTCAGCGTTTCGCCCTCGGGTAGCGCCAGAATGGCCCGCGCATTGGCGATGGTGGCGCTGATTTTCGCCAGGTTTCGGACGATTCCTGCATCTGCCATCAGCCGGCGCACGTCGTCGTCACCATAGGCCGCCACGGCGACCGGCTCAAAGTCGCTGAACGCCTTCCGGAAGGCCGGCCGTTTGCGCAGGATCGTGATCCAGCTGAGGCCGGACTGGAATGCTTCCAGGCTGAGGCGTTCAAAAAGGTCCCGTTCACTGGACACGGGACGGCCCCACTCTTCATCGTGGTAGAGCTCGTAGTCGGGATTTGCCGCCATGCCGGCCCAGCCGCAGCGGGCCTTGCAGTCCGCACCGATCACCAACGCGCTCACCTGCGCCCCTCCTGGTCCTGGGGCGTTGGCGTCGTGGCCGCCGCCGTCGTCGTCGGGCTGGCGCCGCCCCGCAGGCTCGTCTCCAGCTCGGCGATCCGCCGGTCCTTGCTGGCCAGCTGGTCCCGCAGCAGATCCAGCACCTCGTCCACCTGGTCCATCCGGTAGCCGCGCAGGCCCAGTGAAAACCGCAGCCTGTCCACGTCCTCGGGCTGCGGCGCCTCCGGGAGCAGGACGGGCGGCAGGTTGGCCACGGGCTCGGCCAGGCCGTCGCTCAGGGCGCCGTTTTCCGTGTCCGCGGCGGGCCGCTTGAGCCCCACCACGTAGAGGGCAACGGCGCCGGCCACGGCGACGGCCAGAAAGATCAGGAAGTAGCTCACTGCACCATGGTGCCAGATGGACGCGTCGGCTTGCTGAAGAAGGACTGTGAAGCGCTACTGCCCGGCAGCCTTGTTCCTGCGCTCCACCCCACCGGCCAGGACCAGCGAGACCGCTTCCTCCGCGCTGTCCGCGATCTGGATGATTTCCAGGTCCCGGAGCGACACCAGTCCGCCCTCAACCAGGGTGTTCCGGATCCACTGCAGCAGCGGGGTCCAGAAGTCCCTGCCGATCAGCACGATCGGGAATGAGGTCACCTTCTGCGTCTGCACCAGCACCATGGCTTCAAAAAGTTCATCCAGAGTCCCCAGCCCGCCGGGCAGAACCACGAACCCCTGCGCGTATTTCACGAACATCGTCTTGCGGGCAAAAAAGTAGCGGAAGTTGATGCCCAGATCCACCCATTCGTTCATCCCCTGCTCAAAGGGCAGTTCGATGCCCAGGCCGATTGACAGCCCTCCGGCCTGGCAGGCTCCCTTGTTGGCGGCTTCCATGGATCCCGGGCCGCCGCCGGTGATGACGGCGATGTTGGCTTCGGCCAGCCGCCGGCCCACTTCCACACCGGTCTCGTAGAACGCGCTCCCGGGCCGGGTGCGGGCGGAACCGAAGACACTGACCGCGGGCCCCACATTGGCCAGGGCGCCGAAGCCTTCCACGAATTCGCTCTGGATCCGCAGCACCCGCCACGGATCGGTACTGGTGAATTCGCCCGCGGTGCGGCTGTCCAGCAAGCGTGCATCCGACGTCGATCCTGTTGCCTGCTTGCGGCGCAGCTCGATGGGGCCTTTGCGGCGGGCATCTGCATGGCGGTTTGGTTCGGTTGGTGCACTCATTCCCTAAGGCTATTGCACGCCGGCAGCGCACCCGGCCGCGGCGCGGTTGCGAAAACCGGCCTAGGCCGCGAAGACGCGCACCAAAATGCACAGCGGATCGCCAGCTGAATTACACCCTTTCCACATCTCTTTAGAATCACGATCTCCGCCGGACGGAAGGTATGTGGTTGATCACGTCCAATCTTTCGGTAGATTCGATACATGACAAGTCAAGGTGTTGCGCCCGCGCTCGTGGAACTGACCGCGGTGAATAAGCACTTCGGTGCCCTGCACGTGCTGCAGAACATTAATCTGTGCGTGCAGAAAGGGGAAGTCGTCGTTGTCATCGGTCCTTCCGGTTCCGGAAAGTCGACGCTCTGCCGGGCCATCAACCGGCTGGAAACCATCGACGACGGCCAGATCCGGATCGACGGCAAGGAACTGCCCGCGGAAGGTAAGGAACTCGCCAGGCTGCGTGCCGACGTCGGCATGGTCTTCCAGTCCTTCAACCTTTTCGCGCACAAAACGATCCTGGAGAACGTGACCCTGGGGCCGATCAAGGTCAAGGGCACGCCCAAGGCCGAGGCGGAGAAGCAGGCCATGGCGCTGCTGGAGCGCGTCGGCGTCGGCCACCAGGCCGCCAAGCTGCCGGCGCAGCTCTCCGGCGGCCAGCAGCAGCGGGTCGCCATCGCGCGCGCGCTGGCCATGAAACCCAAGGTCATGCTCTTTGACGAACCCACCTCCGCTCTGGACCCGGAAATGATCAACGAGGTCCTGGACGTCATGGTGGGGCTGGCCAAGGAGGGCATGACGATGATCGTGGTCACCCATGAGATGGGGTTCGCCCGCAAGGCCGCGGACCGTGTGGTGTTCATGGCCGACGGGCAGATCGTCGAGGACGCCAAGCCGGAAGACTTCTTCACGCATGCCAAGAGCGACCGGGCCAAGGACTTCCTCTCGAAGATCCTCACGCACTGACGCCGCGCCGTTAACGCCCCGCTGGGGCTCCAATAACTTCATTTACACCACTCGCATCCAGGCCACAACCGTGGCCGCCAATGAAAGGAATATCATGAAGGCATTCTTTGCCAAGAAGCGGCTAGGGGTAGCTGCCGTTGTTGCCGCCGGCGCCCTGGCGCTGAGCGCCTGCGGCGGCGGTTCCGGCCCCACTCCGGGCGCGGCCGACACGGGCAACGCGCCCTCCTACACGGTTGCCAAGGACGTCGCCCTGACCGGCAGCCCGACCTTCGACAAGATGAAGTCCAACGGCAAGATCCGCATCGGCGTCAAGGAGGATCAGCCGGGCCTGGGCTTCAAGGACGCGGCCACCGGCCAATACACCGGTTTCGACATTGAAATCGCCAAGTGGACGGCGGCCTCGTTGGGCTTCGCTGCGGACAAGATCGAATTCAAGCCGATCCCCTCGGCCAGCCGTGAATCCGCCATCACCAACGGTGACATCGACTACTACGTGGGCACCTACTCCATCACGGACAAGCGCAAGCAGCTGATCGATTTCGCCGGCCCGTATTTCGTCACGGGTCAGGGCCTGCTGGTGAAGAAGGACAATACGACCATCACCAGCGAAAAGGACCTCAAGGGCAAGAACGTCTGTTCCGCCACCGGTTCCACGCCGATCCAGAACATCAAGGCCAACTTCCCGGACACCAAGACCACCGAGTTCGACACGTACTCCAAGTGCGTCGAAGCGCTCAAGGGCGGCCAGGTGGACGCCGTGACCACCGACCAGGCCATCCTGATCGGCTACGCGGCCCAGCAGCCTGATGCGCTCAAGGTCGTCGGACAGCCGTTCACCGTTGAAAAGTACGGCGTCGGCCTGCCCAAGGGCGACACCGCGCTGCGCACGTTCATCAACAAGATGTTCACCGACGGCAATGACACCTGGAAGAAGATCTACGACAGCACACTGGGCCAGTCGGGCACCAAGGTCGACCAGCCCAAGGTTGACCAGTACTAAACTCCGCTGCTGGCGGGTGGTGCCCCGGTAATGCCGCGGCACCACCCCCGTACTGCCACCCAAGTCCGACTTCTGCGGGAACGATGCGGCCCTGAAAGAGAAATGGCACCGTGCAAACACTCATCAATAACCTCGACCTGTTCACCACGGGGTTTGCCAACACCGGGATCCTTTTCGGCTTCTCGGCCGTTTTCGCGCTGATCCTGGGCACCATTGTTGCCGCAATGCGCGTCTCGCCGGTTCCGGCGATGCGCGCCGCGGGCACCGTCTACGTCAACACCGTCAGGAACATGCCCCTGACCGTGATCCTGGCGTTCTTTGCGCTGGGCTACGCCAAGCTGAATCTGGTGCCGATCAACTTCCTCACGGCGGCCATCGTCGGCCTGTCGCTCTACACCGCCACCTACGTCGCGGAGGCCATCCGTTCCGGCATCAACACCGTTCCGGTGGGCCAGGCCGAGGCCGCACGGGCGATCGGACTGCCGTTCCTGCCGTCGCTGACATTGGTGATCCTGCCCCAAGCCTTCCGTTCCGTCATTCCTCCGCTGTTCAGCGTCTTCATTGCGCTGCTGAAGAACACCACGGTCGCCGCCGGTTTCTCCGTCGCCGAGGCCGGGGCGATCCGTGCCAACCTCAGCGAACGGGGTGAGCCCGCCCTGGTCGGGCTGATGTGGGTGGCCCTGGTCTTTGTCATTCTGGTGATCGGCGTGCTGAGCACCCTGCAACGCTACTTCGAGACCAAATGGAGGGTTGCACGATGAGCTCAATTCTTTTTGATGTCCCCGGGCCGAAGGCCCGCGCCCGGAACCGGGTCCTGAGCGTCGTCACCGTCCTGGTGGTGCTCGCCATTATCGGTTTCATCATCTTGCGCTTCACGGAGAGCGGCCAGTTCACCGCGGCCAAATGGCGGATCTTCACCTTCCCGCTGGTTCAACAGACCATTCTGTCCAGCATCGGTGCCACCCTGGGCGCCTTCGCCGCCGCCGCCGTGGGAAGCCTGCTCTTCGGCATTCTGCTGGCCTTCGGCCGCCTCTCGGACCGCCGCTGGATCAGCCGTCCCTGCTACGGAATCACCGAACTTCTGCGCGCCATCCCCGTCCTGATCATGATGATGATCCTCTACTACGGACTGCCGCCCCTGGGCGTACACGGCATCACCCCGTTCACGGCCGTCGTGGTCGGGCTGATTGCCTACAACGGCTCCGTGCTCGCGGAAGTGTTCCGCGCCGGCATCGAAGCCCTGCCGCGCGGACAGCAGGAGGCCGGCTACGCCGTCGGCCTGTCCAAGAGCCAAGTGCAGCGGCTGATCCTGCTCCCGCAGGCGGTGCGTTCGATGCTGCCGGTGATCATTGCGCAGCTGGTGGTGATCCTCAAGGACACCGCGCTGGGATTCATCATCACGTACAACGAGATCCTGTTCCAGGCGAACTACTTCGGCACGCAGGTGCAGTACGGCTCGCCGGTGCTGCCCGCGCTGATGGTCGCCGGGGTCACCTACATTGTGCTGTGCCTGCTGCTCTCCGGGTTCGCGAAGTGGCTCGAATGGCGGCTGCGGCGGGGGCCGAGGGCAGTTAACGTGGGCCCGCAGATCATGGCGGACGCCTGACACCGCTGCCTGACACCGCTGCCTGAGACCGGCGCCTGACACCGGCGCTGGGTCGGCCTGCGGGCGGTCCCGGCGTCCGACGACGGCCCCGGCCCGTTACTGCAGCCAGCTCTTTAGCGCGGCAAGGCAGGCACGGATGTCCGCGGCGGCGACGTGCTCGTCGTCGCTGTGCGCCAGCAGCGCATCCCCGGGGCCAAAGTTGACGGCGGGGATTCCCAGTTCGCTCAGCCGGGCAACATCCGTCCAGCCGTATTTTGGCTTCGGGTCGGCGCCGACGGCGGCGACGAAGCTGGCGGCGGCGGGAGCGTTCAGCCCCGGCCGTGCGCCTGCGGCGGCATCCGTCCGGACGACGTCGAATCCCCCCAGCACGGCGCGGACGTGCGCTTCGGCCGCGTCGGGCGATTTGTCCGGGGCGAAGCGGTAGTTGATCTCCACCACGCAGGCATCCGGAATCACATTTCCGGCCGTGCCGCCGTTGATCTTCACCGCGTTCAGGCTTTCGCGGTATTCCAGCCCGTCCACCATGATGGTCTGCGGCTGGTAGTCGCGCAGCCGGGCCAGGACCTCCGCGGCGTCATGGATGGCATTGTGTCCCATCCAGGCCCGGGCGGAATGTGCTGCCGTGCCGCGGGTGGTCACTTCGAAACGGCTGGTGCCGTTACAGCCGCCCTCCACCGTGCCGTTCGTGGGTTCCAGCAGAATGCCGAAATCCGCCTGCAGCCAGTCCGCTTGATCCCGGACCAGCCGGCCGAGCCCGCTCTTGGCCGCCTCGACTTCCTCATGGTCGTAGAAGACAAAGGTGACATCCTTGCTCGGCTCGGTGACGGCGGCCGCCAGCGCCAGCTGGACCGCAACGCCGCCCTTCATATCCGTGGCACCGCGGCCGTAGAGCACCTCGCCGTCCCAGCTGCTGGGCACCGTGCCGCGGGAGCCCGCCGTCGTCGGCAGCGGCACCGTGTCCAGGTGCCCGGCCAGGATGACGCGCTGCAGCCGGCCCAACGTCGTCCGGGCCATGATGGAGTCACCGTTGCGCAGGATCTCCAGGTGTCCCAGGGCCCGCAGCGCATCCTCCACGGCGTCGGCCAGCCGCGTTTCGTTGCCGGAGACGCTTTCCAGGTCGATCAGGTCCGCGGTCAGACGGGCGACGTCCTGGTGCAGGTCCAGAACGGGTGTGGCCGGCGCGTGAGTGGCGGCTGTGGCGGGCACAGGCAATTCCGATTCATAAGTCACCCGACCAGCTTAGCCACAGCTCCCAGACACAGCTCCCCAGACGCAACTCCACAGCTCCCCAGCAGGTCGGCCGCAGCTATCCGCGCCCCTCGCCACAAACTACCCCGCAGCAGAAGCAGTAAACCGCGGGTTTTCGTGCACTTGGCGCGGGGTAGTTCCTGCGGTCCGTTCAGCCGGCCTTTGCGCGGGCGCCGGTTTCTGGACCGGTCGGCGCTCTCGATAGACTGGCAGCATGACTGACAACGCCGCCGACGCCACCGTGCCCGGAACCGCCCCGGAAACCCGTCCCGACGCGAAGCGCACCGCCCACGCCTTCGGGCTGGCCACCGTGACCGACGGCGGTCAAGTGCTCGACGTCTGGTACCCGGCACCGGCGCTGGGCATCGCCGTGGGCTCGCTCGGCGAGGCACCGGAGGCGGACCCGGCGCTGGCCTCGCTGGCCGAGCACGGCACCGACCCGGACCGCGGGGTTGGAACGAACGTGGTCTTCGCGCAGATCGATCTGGACGCAGCTCCGGCGGACACAGCGGATGCCTACCTGCGCCTTCACCTGCTCTCGCACCGGCTGGTGGCCCCGAACAGCATCAACCTGGACGGCATTTTCGCCAAGCTGCCCAACGTGGTGTGGACCAACTTCGGCCCGGCCGCCGTCGAGGATTTCGAGCTGACCCGGGCTCGGCTGCGCCGCCGCGGCGCGGTGACCGTCTACGGGGTGGACAAGTTCCCACGGATGGTGGACTACGTGGTCCCGGCGGGCGTGCGGGTGGCGGATGCGGACCGCGTCCGGCTGGGCGCGCACCTGGCCGAGGGCACCACTGTCATGCACGAGGGCTTCGTTAACTTCAACGCCGGCACGCTGGGCGCCTCCATGGTGGAAGGCAGGATCTCCGCCGGCGTCGTCGTCGGCGACGGCACCGACGTGGGCGGCGGCGCCTCGATCATGGGCACCCTCTCCGGCGGCGGCAAGGAAAAGATCAGCCTGGGCCAGCGCGTGCTGCTGGGCGCAAACTCCGGCGTCGGGATCAGCATCGGCGACGATTCCGTCGTCGAGGCGGGCCTGTACGTCACCGCCGGAACCCGGGTGCGCATCGTACGTCCGAAAGATGCCGACGGCGAAGACACCTCCGTGGTAGTAAAGGCCAGCGAGCTTTCCGGCGTCTCCAACCTCCTGTTCCGCCGCAATTCCGGCTCCGGCGAGGTGGAGGTGCTGCCGCGCCAGGGCCAGTCGGTTGAGCTCAACGCGGCCCTTCATGCCAACTAGGCGCGGCCCGGGATCACGGGGCGGCGCGCTATGAGCAGGAGGGGGCGAGCCAGGCTCAAGGCGCTGCTGATCTGGCTGCTCTCGATCGCCGTCGTCGTGGTCCTGCTGGTGGCCGCCGGGCTCTGGGCGGTGAACTTCTTCAAACCGGGCCCGCCGCCGCTTTCCGTCGGCTGCACAGCCGTTGTTGGCGACACCAAGTACACCCTGGCCCCTGACCAGGCGGACAACGCCGCGCTGATCGCCGCCGTTGCCGTGCGCCGTGGCCTGCCCGCGCGCGCAGGATCCATTGCGCTGGCTGTGGCGCTGCAGGAATCCAAGCTGCGCAATATCACCAGCGGTGATCTGGACTCCCTCGGCCTGTTCCAACAGCGTCCGTCCCAGGGCTGGGGCAGCAAACAGCAGATCATGGACCCGGTCCACTCCACCAACGCGTTCTACGACGTGCTGATCAAGGTCAACGGCTACGAGGTGCTGCCCATCACCGACGCAGCCCAGAAGGTGCAGCGCTCGGCCTACCCGCAGGCCTACGCGCAGCGCGAGCCTCTGGGCAGGGCCTTCGCGTCCGCCCTGACGGGCCTCTCCCCCGCAGCGCTGAGCTGCACCCTCGACGCGCCGACGGCGGCCGGAAACCCTGGCGCCGTCGTCGCGAAACTGGACATGGGCTACGGTCCGGTGCGGACGACGACGGCGGGCGGCAGCGTGAGCATCGCCGCCACCGGCGCAGCCGGCTGGAGCTATGCGCAGTGGGCGGTGGCCAACGCCGGCCCGCTGAACATCACCGAGGTCGCCTTCGACGGACAGCATTGGGTCCGCGCCGACAACCAGGGCGGCCACAACAAAGGCTGGCAGGGCGCCGCGGCACCGGCGGATACCGTCGTGATATCGCTGCCTCCCGCCCGGCCGTAGGCGCTAGGCGACCAACCCGGCTTGGCCGGCAGTCAGACCAGCAGTTCCACCACCGGCTGGACGTAGCTGCGGAAGACCTCCTGGTCATCCAGCAGATGCTCGCTCATGATCAGCCGGCTCGGCTCCATGAACCACGCGCGCGGCTCGGCGAGCGGCAATTCCAGAATGGTCAGCGTGAAATCGCGGGCGTTGCGGCCCAGTTCCATCTCGCGATCCTGCACCAGCTCGGCGAGGATGTCCGTCGCCCCGAGCGTCTCGCGCTCGGACGCCAGCCGAAGGTACTCGCTCTGGCGTTCCCGTGCCCAGGTCAGCGCGGCGCCGAAGTGCGCCTGCAGCACCCGCTGCAGGGCCCCGGCCTCGTTAAAGGCGCCGAACTGCGGCGGGGCAAGCTCAGGCAGCATGTCCGGATGGTGCTGCTGCAGGAGTTCCCACCAGTGCTCCCACTGGGTCCGCAGCGCCTCGATGCCGCCCACGTGGGCGATCAGCTGGTGCGGATCGGCAGCACGGACGGTGGGCGCTGCGGCGGAGAGAGCGGGTGTTCCGGCTCCCTCCAGCCCGGCCACATCCCGCAGATATAGGGCGATCAGCATCGGCCCCGACGTGTCCATCGTGATACGCCAGCCCGGGCCACCGGTGTGGTGCATGGCGCAGCCTCCCTTGCCAATTATCCGCGGTCACCCTGTCCGCGGTAATCCAGTATCAGATTACCCTTGGTGGACGCCCGGTAGGCTGGTTCCATGAAGGTTTTGGTTACCGGCGGGACCGGTTACATCGGCTCACACACAGTACTCCGCCTGCTCGAGGCGGGCCACGACGTCGTAGCGGTGGACAGTCTGGTCAATTCCAGCGAGGAATCCCTGAACCGGGTGCAGGAGCTGACCGGCCGGAAGATCGAATTCCATACCGTGGACCTGCTCGACGAGCCGGCGCTGACGGCGGTTTTCGCGCAACATTCCGACGGCGACGGCATCGATGCCGTGATCCATTTCGCCGGGCTGAAGGCGGTGGGTGAATCCGTCAGCCAGCCGCTGCGCTACTATCACAACAACGTCAGCGGCACCATCAACCTGCTCCGCGTCATGGACGCCCACGACGTGCGAACCATCGTCTTCAGCTCCTCTGCGACCGTTTACGGGGAGAAGAATCCCACCCCATACATCGAGAAGATGGACATCGGCGCCAACAACCCCTACGGGCGCACCAAGGAACAGATCGAAGACATCCTCGGCGACATCGGCGCCGCCGACGAGCGCTGGCACATCGCGCTGCTGCGCTACTTCAACCCGGTGGGCGCGCACGAGTCGGGCCGGATCGGGGAGGACCCGCTGGGCATCCCGAACAATCTGGTCCCGTTCATAGCCCAGGTGGCGGTGGGCCGGCGCGAGAAGCTGATGGTCTTCGGCGCAGACTATGCAACCCCGGATGGGACCTGTCTGCGGGACTACATCCACGTCATGGACCTCTCGGACGGACACGTCGCCGCCGTCGACCACGTCGCGAAGAAGCCCGGGGTCTTCCGCTGGAACCTCGGCTCCGGAATCGGGTCCTCCGTGTTCGATGTGCTGCACGCCTTTGAGCGGGCCGTCGGACACCCGCTGCCATACGAAGTGGCTCCGCGCCGTCCCGGCGACCTCCCTGCCTTCTGGGCCGATCCCTCCTCGGCCCTGGCGGATCTGGGCTGGTCCACTACCAAGACCCTGGACCAGATGTGCCAGGACCATTGGCGCTGGCAGAAGAACAATCCCAACGGCTACGCCGCAGCGCAGTAATCAGGCGTCGACCGGCGGAGGAGTTCCGCGGATGGCTCCGGGCATGAAG
>JALYYI010000150.1 GCA_030946705.1 Actinomycetota bacterium
TCCATGATGTACCTCTCGCTGACCTACGACCACCGCCTGGTCGACGGCGCGGACGCCGGCCGCTTCCTGCAGACCCTCAAGGCCCGCCTCGAAGAAGGCGCCTTCGAAGCCGACCTCGGCCTCTAACCGGGGGCAGTCCCACATAGATGCCCCATACTGGTCCCGTTCGCTTCATGGTGCCATACTGGCACCATGAAGCGAATGAACTTGAGGGATGTACCTGATGACGTCTACGCGGCCCTTGCAAAAGCGGCCGCGGAGAACCGGCAGTCACTGAGCGCGTTCGTCGTCGATCGCCTTGCTGAGGCGGCACGGATAGTCCGGGCCGCCGACTACGTCTCCACCTATCCGCCACCACAGGGAACTGCTGTCACTATCGAGGACGCCGTGGCAGCGGTGCGGGAGGTGCGAGAGGCGTCGTGAGCCTTGCGGTGATCGATGCGTCTGTCCTTGCCGTTTTCTACGCCGCCGACGACCCCCGCCATTCTGTGGTGGCCGAGCGCCTGATGACCGGCGATGCGCTGTTCGCGCCCGCGCACCTGGACGTCGAGATCGTCTCCGCGCTGCGCGGCCTGGCCCGCGGGAACCGTGCCCTGGAACGAGCCGTTCCGCACGCACTCGCACACCTTGCCAGCTTCCCAATCCGGCGCATGCCGCTGGCTCCATTGCTGGAGCGAATGTGGGAGCTGCGAAACAACATCACGGCCTATGATGCCGCCTACATCGCTTTGGCCGAACGTCTCGACGGCGTGCTGATCACCTGCGACGCCAAACTCGCCGCAGCCAGCGGACCCACCTGCACCTTCGAGCTCATCGGCTGACAGACGAGGATCGATGCAGGACGCGCAGTCGCCCTCGCGCGGGTTAGGGCGCGGCCGCGTCAGCCCGGCGCGGCACCCGTGGCGAGGTAGTTGAGGTACGCGGCGTCGCGGATCACGTTTTCCGGATCGTCGTCGACCACGAATTCCAGCATGACGTCCAGGTCCCGGCCAGCGCAGCGCGGCACATCGGAGACCGCCCGCCAAAGCTGCTTGCGCTCGGTCAGCGGCATCCGCTCCGTGAACGGCCACCAGGAGAAGCAGTGCACGCCCACCACGCGCTCAAGAACGGTATGCAGCACGTGGTGGCCCAGGCCCGGTATCCCGCGGAGTCAGGCCCGCCAAAGACCCCCAAAGTGCCTTACTGCGAAGCTCAGGGCCATCTTCCCGGAGCCGTCGACAGCCTCCCGGCTGAGGGTCCCGCACACCGGACCAAATCGTGACCGCGGCTCTGCCACCCCGCGGATGGAAGACGTAGGATCGGCAGTGGATTCCACTGAAAGGGCCGCACCGTGAACGTGAGCAGGCGGGGCCGACCCCTGAAGGTCCCCGCCGGACCAATCGGGCGGTCCGCCGAAACCGGCCGCCCTGCGCTGCAGCGCGGGGTGGTGCGGGTTCTGGTAGCGGGGCAGATCCTGGGCGGCGTGGGCATGGGGGCGACCCTTTCCCTGGGAGCGCTTTTGGCCGCCCAGCTCTCCGGTTCGAGTGCCTGGTCAGGGATGGCGGCGACCATGAGCACCCTTGGCGCCGCGGCCATAGCCGTCCCGCTGGCACGTCTGGCCCAGGCCCGAGGGCGCCGCATTTCGCTGGCGAGCGGGTCCCTGGTTGCGGCTGGCGGAGCCATATTGGCCATTACTTCGGCCGCCCTGGCGCTCTTTCCCCTGCTGCTCCTTGGCCTCATGCTTCTCGGGGCAGGCTCGGCCACGAACCTGCAGGCGCGCTTCGCCGCCACGGACCTTGCCTCGGAGAAATCGCGAGCGCGTGATTTGTCCGTCGTCGTTTGGTCCACCACCATCGGCGCCGTGCTCGGCCCGAACCTCTTTGACCCGGGTGAGTCCGTGGGGGCGGTGCTCGGCCTGCCGCCCCTGACCGGGGCCTTCACGTTCACCTTCCTGGCCCAGGCCGCGGCCACCGTCGTCTATGCCGTGTGGCTGAGACCGGATCCGTTGCTCACCGCGCTGGCCGGGCGGGCCGCCGCCGACACCGCCGGGCCCAGCCGGCAGGGCGGATGGGCCATCCTGCGGACGAACGGTGCCGCGCGGTTCGCGGTGGCTGCCATTGCGCTCAGTCACGCGAGCATGGTGGCGCTCATGTCCATGACTCCCGTTCACCTTCGTGACCATGGCGCCACGTTGACCATCATCGGGCTGACCATCAGCCTGCACGTGGCCGGAATGTACGGGCTGTCACCGGTCTTCGGCTGGCTGGCGGACCGGGTGGGACGACTGCCCACCATCCTCGCGGGCCAGGCGATGCTCCTGGCAGCGCTGGCCTTCGCCTGGCTGGGCGCCGACTCCCAGGTCGCCGTCGCGGCTGGGCTGATCCTGCTTGGACTCGGCTGGTCCGCCTCCGTGGTCGCCGGCTCGGCCCTGGTGGCCGAATCGGTGGGCGTCAGCCAGCGGGCAGCACTCCAGGGATCCTCCGATCTGGCCATGAACGCGGCCGGGGCAGTCGGCGGTGCGCTCGCCGGTCCGATGCTGGCGGCCAATGGCTACTCGGGGCTGGGCCTGGCCACCATGGCGCTGGTGGCCGTCGTCGTGATGTGGTCCCTTGTCCGCCTGGCGACCGCGCGGACGTCCTCCTGATTCGGACTGTCGTCGTCCTCCGTGATTTATACCCCATCAGGGTACTTGACGGAGTACCCCCTGGGGGTATACATTAGTGACAGGCGCGCAGCTTGTAGCAATCGGAAGGAAGCATGATGAGCCAGAGCATCGATGAGCACATCAACCACGGATACACGACCGACAAGGACGCCTACCTGCGGCGGCTGAAGCGCATTGAGGGTCAAGTCCGCGGCATCGCCAGGATGGTGGATGAGGATAAGTACTGCATTGACATCCTCACCCAGGTGGCCGCCATCAATAAGGCCCTGCACGCGGTCAGCCTGGGCCTGGTCGAGGACCACATTGCCCATTGTGTGGTGGGGGCTGCGCACGAGTCCGAAAGAACCGGCAACCCCGCCGTTGTCCAGGAAAAGGTCAAGGAAGCCACGGACGCGATCGGCCGGCTGCTGCGCTGAGCGCACCACCCCAGACCCCCACCGCCAGAGAACAGGAAAAGCATCATGAACACCACCGTCAGCATCTCCGGTATGACCTGCGGCCACTGTGTAGCCGCGGTTACCGAAGAACTTAAATCCCTCAAAGGCGTCCAAAACGTCGCCATTGACCTGAACGAAGGCGGTATTTCCACCGCCACGATCACCTCACACCTGACCATTTCCCCGCAGGAGATCGGCGAGGCCGTAGCCGAGGCCGGCTATCTGGTCGTCGCCAACGAAGCGTAGCCAACATCTACCAGCAAGGATCAGCCATGAGTGCCGAAGATCTGCTCCAGCAGCCCCTTACCCGCGTGATTGACCTGGACATCGAGGGTATGACGTGCGCGTCCTGCGTCGGACGGGTGGAGCGGAAACTCGGCAAACTCGACGGCGTCCACGCCTCGGTAAACCTGCCGCTGGAATCAGCCCGCGTCACGGTCCCGGACGGCATCTCGGACCAGCAGATCGTGGACACCGTCGATGCGACCGGTTACAAGGCCCGGGTGAAGCCGGTGCCTGGGCGCGGCGGAAGGACGGACGACGGCGGCCCGGTCCCGACCGACCCGACCAGCGGCGGCCCGGTCCCGACCGGCGCCGCCAGCCAGGACCACCTGTCCCACGGAGGCACCGCGGCACAGCTGCGGCCCCGGCTCATCCTTGCCGCCGTGCTGAGCGTCCCGATCTTCCTGATCTCCATGCTCCCGGCCCTTCAGTTCCCCAACTGGGGGTGGGCGGCCGGTCTTCTGGCGCTTCCGGTGGTGACCTGGTCCGCGTGGCCGTTCCACCGTGCTGCGGCCATCAACGCCCGGCACCTGGCCTCCACTATGGACACCCTGGTTTCGCTGGGCGTCATCGCCGCCTACCTGTTTTCCGCCGTCACGCTTGCCGCGGATCCGCTGCTGACGGCGGACCCCGGGATGGAAAGCCGCGCCGAACTCTACTTTGAGGTCGCCGCCGTCGTCGTCACCTTCCTGCTGCTGGGCCGCTATCTGGAGGCGAACGCCAAAGCCAAGGCCGGCGACGCGCTCAGGGCGCTGCTGAACCTGGGCGCCAAGGACGCGACCGTGCTCCGCGACGGCGCCGAGGTGAAGATTCCGGCGGAGCAACTGGTGGCCGGGGATGTCTTCGTGGTGCGCCCGGGCGAAAAGATTGCCACCGACGGTTTAGTTGTCCAGGGCCGCTCCGCCATTGACGCCTCGCTCATCACGGGCGAATCCTTGCCCGTGGAGGTCGGCGTGGATGACACGGTGACCGGCGCAACCGTGAACACCTCCGGCCGGCTGCTCGTCAAGGCGACACGGGTGGGCAGCGAAACAACCCTGGCGCAGATGGGCCGCCTGGTCAGCCAGGCCCAGTCCGGCAAGGCGCCGATCGCGCGCCTGGCGGACCGGATCAGCGCGGTGTTCGTGCCGATCGTGCTGGGGATCTCGCTGCTGACGTTCGTCCTCTGGCTGCTGATCACCGGCAACGTGCAGGGTGCCTTTACGGCGGCCGTTGCGGTGCTGGTCATCGCCTGCCCCTGCGCCCTGGGCCTGGCCACCCCCGTCGGTCTGCTGACCGGAACCGGCCGCGGGGCCCAGCTGGGCATCCTGATCAAGGGTCCGCAGGTCCTGGAGGACACCCGCACGGTCGATACGATCCTGCTTGACAAGACAGGAACGGTCACCAGCGGTAGACTCGCCGTCGCGCGCACGATGTCCCTCGGGTCCGTGAACCAGGCGGAAGTGCTCCGGCTGGCCGGATCCGTCGAGGCTGCCAGCGAACACCCCATTGCGCAGGCCATAGCCCAAGCCGCCCGCGAAGCCGCGCACGGCGCCGGGATTGCCCCGGTGTCGGACTTCGATTCCGCCCCCGGCGGCGGGGTCCGGGGAACCGTGGACGGGCACAGTGTGGTGGCCGGAAGGGGCGGCTGGCTCGCCGAGAACGCCATCGCGCTGAGCGATTCCCACCGGGCGGCGCTTCGTGCCGAGCAGAACGCCGGCACCACCGCGATCTGGGTGGCCGTGGACGGCAGTGTTGTTGGCATCATCAGCCTGGCGGACACCATCAAGGACTCCTCCGCGGCCGCGATCGCCCGGCTCAAGGCGCTGGGACTGCGTCCGATCCTGCTCACCGGCGACAATGCCGCCGTCGCCGCGCAGGTGGCGGCCGCCGTCGGCATCCCGGCCGAAGACGTCTTCGCGGACGTCCCGCCCGCGGGCAAGGTCGACGCCGTCAAGCGGCTTCAGGAGCACGGCGCCACCGTTGCCATGGCCGGCGACGGCGTTAACGACGCCGCTGCCCTGGCCCAGGCCGATCTGGGCATCGCGATGGGATCGGGGACCGACGTGGCCATTGAAGCCGCGGACCTCACCGTGATGGGAAACGATCTGGGCCAGGTGGCCACGGCCATCGAGCTGTCCCGGAAGACGCTCGCAACCATCAAGACCAACCTGTTCTGGGCCTTCTTCTACAACGCGATCGGCATCCCGGTGGCCGCGCTGGGATTGCTGAATCCGATGATCGCCGGCGCCGCGATGGCCGCCAGTTCCGTCCTGGTGGTGGCCAATTCGCTGCGGCTGCGCCGGTTCGGGCGGAAGGCAGATTGACCGGAACGCTAGATCGCGTGTTCGTTGCCGGAGCAATCAATGCGGATGGCCACCGGCCTCGCTCTGTTCTCCTGTCCGGCAGCGAACCGCGCCGCCCGCGGAGCAAATTTCCCACCGGTCATCACCGCTCCGGTGCGGTCGAAAGATATTGTGCAAGACCCCAGCCGGCGAACCAGCCAAGCGCCTCAATCCACGAGGAATTGTCCCCCGGACTGGCCGGCTGACCCCGATCCGTCATGGAGTCGATCAGGCGCAGTAACCGCCGTCGGATTTCCAGCAGCCGACCGGCAACGGCCAGACCGTCCGCCCGGGACATCGGACCCAGTTCGGCGAGGTGCCGTCGGCACATCAGGACGCGGCTTCCTTCGGTACCGCCAGCGCAGCGGGGGCATATCCTGGAATCCCAAACCGGCCGGGTCTCGCGGCACCACGAAGCGGTGAACAGCAGCAGATTCGCTTCCGCAGCCAGTGCCCCGGAGTCCGAATTCGCATAGCCCATCAGCACTCCCTGCGGGAGAGTTCCGTGGAGTTCGACGCAAATACGGCAGGGCTTTTCCTGCACGGGGCACCGGGCTGCCCCCGGATGGAACCATGAAACGGGGCGTTGCAGCTCTCCGGCGGCAAATTCCAGCAGATCCTCGTGCAGCACGGCCACGTCGAAGGGTTGGTGTCCGGCCCGCTGCCCCGCCCCCGCCTGCCACAGCTCGATCTCCACGACGGCGTGGCCCCATGAGTGCCTGGGGCACAGGCCTAAGGAGGCCCTCAGATAGCGACGCATGGCCCCGTCCATGATGTCCCCGTGGACGAACGACCACAGCTGGCGCACCTCTTCAACGGAAAGTTCCAGGGCACCAACGGGCACTAAAACCGAGTCACCACCGGTGGCGAAATTGGACATGAAGCTCCTGCCTTTGAGGGGCAGGAACCGTCAGCCCTCCGGCACTTCGGATGGACAATTCCATCCAGGCGGGATCCATCACCTTCCCTGACTGTACGGCGCGAGGCCAGCGGCTGGAAGAGGATTCTCACTCATGGCAGGGTCACCTCGTAGACCTGGGCTGCGTACGCCTCCAGGACCTCGGTGCAGCGGCCCAGGTGAGCCGAGGAGGCGGCGGCTGCAGGAAGGTGCAGAACGTCACGCGACTTCAGTTCCCGGTACCAGCGGCGCAGTCGCTCAAGGCTCTGTTCCTCCTCCTCCAGCTCCCCGAAGGTGAATTTTCCGTTGGAAATCTCTCGGGCAATTTCCTGTTCAAACTTGCCGCAGTCGGCCACGAACTCGGTCCATTCATCGATCCTGGCGGCTGTGAAAGCGTCACGGAAGAGCGCTTCGCCCGCTTCATCGCGCGGTGCGACATTCACTACCGCAAAGATGCCGGCACCCTTGCGCGCCAGCCCGGCCGCGCGATCCAGGGCAGGTTCGAAGGCCGGATGTGCCGGCAACACCCAGGTACCAGGCGAGACGGGCACTGCACCCGTGCGCCGCAGTTCACGCCAGACCGCAACCCGGTGCCGGGACGGCTCCGCCGGGATCTGGACGAGTACTAACAGCCAGCGGGCACTATCTTCGGTCACAACTGCTAATGTATCATCTGTTACATCTGTACCATAGGTACGACGGCGCCCCAGCTACATCAGTCCGCAAACGTACAACGGCGCCCACGCCGCTGCAATGCCCGACGAAAGGAGCCTCCGATGAGCGGCCTGGTCGACAGCATTCTGAATGTCAATGCGGTGCTGGTGTACGTGATCGTCAGCTGCCTGGTCTTCGCCGAGGATGCCCTGTTTGTCGGTTTTGTGCTGCCGGGCGAGACCGCCGCCGTCCTGGGCGGGGTCGTGGCAAGCCGCGGGCAGGTTGAGCTGTGGCTCCTGATGGTGCTGGTTGTCCTGGCAGCCATCGTCGGTGATTCCGTCGGCTACGAGGTGGGAAAGCATTTTGGACCCCGCCTCCTGAACGTGAAGATCCTGGACAGGCACCGCCACCGGCTCAACGATGCGCAGGAATTCCTGCGCCGCCGCGGCGGTGCGGCGGTCTTCCTGGGCCGGTTCATAGCATTTTTCCGGGCGGTGATGCCGGCCCTGGCCGGCACCGCCAGAATGCCCTATCCCCTGTTCCTGACCTTTAATGCCGCCGGCGGCATCGTGTGGGGCGTCGGATTCGTGCTGCTCGGATTCCTCGCCGGGAACTCCTACCAGGCGGTCGCCAAAGCGGCCGGCGGCGGCGTCGCCGTCGTGATTACCCTGCTGGTCATCGGCGCACTGATCGTCTGGCGTGTCCGCAAGGGGCGCCGGGAACGCCGCATCGGACAGGGTGCGCAGCCGGAGCACCGCGACGACGGATCCGGACAATCTTGAATCAGCAGGGCAACCTGGCCGGCGGCACCCCGGCGCGCCGCCGGCAGACCTGGCCGCTCTACGCCGCGGGCTTCACGACCGCCTTCGGCGCCCACGCCGTCGCCGCGAACCTCGGCGGCTACGCCGTCGGCCATGGCCAGTCGCTGCTGGTGCTCGGGGTGCTGCTGGCACTCTACGACGGCGCCGAGGTCCTGCTCAAGCCCGTCTTCGGCACCCTCGCGGACAGGATAGGTGCACGGCCGGTGCTGTTGGCGGGCCTGATCGCCTTCGCCCTCTTCTCCGCCTGGTTCGTCCTGGCCGGAGACCCCGGATTCCTCTGGCTGGCCCGGCTGGGACAGGGCGCCGCCGCCTCCGCCTTCTCCCCCGCCGCCTCCACCCTGGTCGCCCGGCTCAACACCTCCACCCGGCACGGACGGGTCTTCGGTTCCTACGGGTTCTACAAGAGCCTGGGCTACACCGCCGGTCCGCTGCTGGGCGGCGTATTTGTTGCCCTGGGAGGGTTGAATCTGCTCTTCGGCGTCACCGTAGTCCTGGCACTCGGTGTCGCCGCCTGGGCGTTCGTTGCCGTTCCGGCTGTCCCGCCGCTGCCCCGCAGCCGGCAGACCGTGGCCGATCTGGCCCGGCGCCTGGGCGAGCGCTCCTTCCTCATCCCGACGGCGGCCCTGGCCGCCGCCACCGCGGCGCTGTCCGTCGGCGTGGGATTCCTGCCGCTCTCCGGAGCAGCCGCCGGACTGGGCCCGGTCGCGACCGGCGCCACGGTCTCCGTGCTGGCCATCTGCGCGGCGGTTGCCCAGCTCTGGGCCGGCAGGGCCGTCGACGTCGGCCGGATCAGTTCCGTTCGCGCCCTTGGCCTGGGCCTGATCCTCACCACGGCAGGGCTGGCCGTCGCGGCCGTGCCTGGCCTCGCGGGCCTGATCGTGGCCGCCGTCGCCATCGGTGCCGGCACAGGAATCATCACCCCCGTCGCGTTCGCGAGCCTTGCAGCCAGCACGCCGCCGGAACGTCTGGGACAGACCATGGGATCCGCCGAGCTGGGCCGGGAACTGGGCGACGCCGGCGGGCCCCTGCTGGTGGGAGGGATCGCCGCCGCCGCCACCCTGGCCCTGGGTTTTGGCACGCTGGCTCTCCTGCTGGCTGCCGTGCCCGCCGCTGCCGTGCTGGGCCGCAGGCGCATTCGGCGCTAGCGCCGGGCGGGTTAGGTACCGAAGATGCTTTCTACCTAAAGTAGAGAAGTATCGGCGCTACCGAGGGGAGGAATGGTGACAGGCAGACGGATTCCGTCGCGGCTTTTCCGCACGGCTGCGGCCACTTCTGCCCTGTATTCCCTTGCCGCAGGGGTCCACCTGGTGCGGTCGCCGTCGTCTGAGCGGACTTCAGCCATCCGCAGCGCGGTCGACTGCGAATAGCCAGTAGACGGCACGCGCCTGTATACCACTTCTCCACAGCACTTCTCCACAGCGCGCTCGGTTTTGCGGCCGCGCCCCTTTGAAAGGCCTTTCCATGAAGAATTCGCTCCGCCGTACCCTGAAAACGGTCACGGCAACCACCCTGACCGCAGCCATGCTGACGTTGGGCGTCGCCGCAGCGTCCGCCCATGTCAAGGTCACCCCCGCGGCCACCGACGAGGACGGGTTTTCGCAGGTGACCTTCAGCGTCCCCAACGAGTCCGCCACGGCCACGACCAGCAAGCTGGAAATCAAGCTGCCTACCGACCGCCCGTTCACCTCGGTGTCGGTCAAACCGGTCGACGGCTGGACGGTCCAGGTCGTCACCAGCACTCTGCCCAAACCTGTCGCCACGGCCTCGGGATCGACGGTGACCAAGGCTGCCAGTTCGGTGGTCTGGACTGCAGATGCCGCACACCAGATCGGCCCGGATCAATACCAGACGTTCTCGCTCTCGGTCGGCACCCTGCCGGCGGCTGGCACGACCGTCGCCCTGCCGGCCGTCCAGACCTATTCGGACGGATCAGTGGTGAACTGGGATCAGAAAACGGTAGCCGGACAGGCCGAGCCCGAGCATCCGGCACCATCCTTCGTGACTACCAGCCAGGCCACCCCGGCCGCGGCAACCTCCGAAGCCCCCGCCGCTCAGCCGTCGGACAGCGCAGCCGGTATCTGGGGCATCGTCCTGGGCTCCGCCGGACTGGTCCTCGGTGCCGTGGCACTGGCACTGGTTCTTTCGGGCCGCCGCAAGGCCAGCGCGAAGTAGCAGCAGATCAAGGTACTCATTCAGGCCCAGGGGCATGTGGACCCTTGGGTGCGACAAGATCGGCCTGACCGAGGAGGCCACGGCCACCCACCAGGATGATGCGGATCGTAGCGAGCGCTGGTCCGTTCGGGTGCCGCGAGTCATAGGCGAGTTATCGCCGCGCTGGGACGTGGTTGTCCAGGACATACTCGGCAATCGCCATCGCCGAGGTCGCCGCGGGCGAGGGCGCATTGCGAAGCAGCGTTACCGGTCCAACCTGGTCGACGGCGAAATCGTCCAGCAGCGCTCCATCGCTCCCCCATGCCTGGGCGCGGACACCGGCGGCAGTTTTCGAAGTCAGGTCGGCCATCTCGAGTTCCGGAATGAACCGCCGGGCCTGGCGGAAGTAGAGCGGTTTGAGCAGGGACGCGGCTATCTCCTTGGCACCCATCCGCCAGTGCGCCCTGGCCAGCGCCCCGGCACCGGGCCAGCTCAGCGAGGCCCAGGTGTCCTTCAGCGAGATGGTTCCCCAGCCATAGCCCTCCCGCGCCAGAGCCGGCACCGCGTTCGGGCCGACGTGGACGTCGTCGTACACACCCCGGGTGAAGTGCACGCCCAGGAACGGAAAGCGCGGGTCAGGCACCGGGTAAATCATCCCGCGGACCAGGTGCCGCCGAGCCCCGGCCAGGGCCCAGTACTCGCCGCGGAACGGCAGGATTTTTGGCGATGGCGAGGCGCCCACGAAACCGGCGACGACGTCGGACTGCAGGCCGGCACAGACGATCAGCCGGTCGAAGGTGAGCTCGGCCGCGCTGGTGGCCACCCGGACCTTCCCGTTCTCCGTGGCGATCGCCGTGACCTCGTGGCCCAGCAGGATCGACCCGCCCGCCTGCCGGACGTCGTCGGCCATCGCCTCGGTAATCGCGGCATAGTCGACGACGGCGGTGTGCGGGGAATGGAGCGCGGCCACCCCGCTGACATGGGGCTCGATTTCCCGCATTTCAGCCGCACCGACACGGCGCAGTCCGGGCACGCCGTTGGCCTCCGAGCGGGTCTGCAGATTGGCCAGGGCGGGCAGCTCGGCATCGGTGACGGCCACCACCAGCTTGCCCACCTCACGGTAGGGCAGCTTTTTCTCCTGGCAGTAGTCCCAGGTGGATTCCCGGCCCTGCGCGCAGAGCGCCGCCTTCAGCGATCCGGGCGCATAGTAGATCCCTGCGTGCACGACACCCGAGTTGTGGCCGGTCTGGTGCATGGCAACGCGACGCTCCTTTTCCAGCACCGTGACCGCACCCATACCCTTGCGTGTCAGGGCGCGGGCGATCGCGATTCCCACGATTCCGCCACCGATCACGCCGATGTTCTCCGCCACTTCCGCACCGTCTCCCTGCCCGAGTCGCGCGCCCCAAACAGGAGCGGCCTGGCCTGCTCGCAGTGTACGCGAGTGCTGCGGGCAGGGACAGGACGCCGTGGCCTACATCTGCATGTCGACCAGCTCGAAGATCTCCAGACGGAACTTGCCGTTGCCCTCGGAGAGGAAGGGATGGCCCTGGGTGAAGGCCTTGGCTGCTTCCAGGTTCTCCGCTTCGACAATGGTGTAGCCGGTCAGATCCGACGCCGCCTCGGTGGACCCGTCGTCGACGACGGCGGTGCCGCCCGCGAACGGCGCGCCGCCGTCAACCAGGGCCGGACCGACCTTGCCCATCCAGGCACCCCAGGCTTCCATTTGAGCCGCGGACTGGTCCTCGGTGAACTGGTCCATGGGAGTGGCCGGACCCCTGTAAAGGTAGATGAACTTGCTCATGATATTTCCTTCCTGCTGGTGCGCCCCGGGTTCGGACCGGAGTGCGGTTGTTGATTTGTGATCCTCCACGCCGGCGGCCGCCTAACGGGACTCGAGAATGGCCTTGAGCTTCTTCAGGTCCTTCCGGGTCGCCGACCGCATCATCGCCGCCATGAACGGGGCCAGGATCCGTGAAAATCCGGCCGGCTCGCCGCTGTTGCGCAGCGTCATCCGCGTGCTCCGGTCATCCAGGGCCCTCCAGGTGTAGATGGTCTGCATCGGAAAAGGCCCCTGGGCGGTGCGCATCACCAGCCGTTCCCCGGGCGCCAGCTCGGTGATGCGGTACACGTAGGCCAGGTCCCGGCCCAGGAATCGGGCGTTGAACGCGACTTCGGAACCGAGCTGCAGGGGCCTGGGCGAGCGCCATTGGGCGGCGGCGATGTTCCTGTACCAGTGCGGGGCATTGTCCGGATCCGAGGCGTATTCCGCCACCTCCGCACATGGCCGGCCGATCACCGTTTCCACCCGCACATCAATCATTCGTCCGCTCCTAAGCCGTCGGCACCTGGCGGCCGGTGAAGGCGATCAGGCGGTCCAGGCTGGCCGCGGACTCGTGGACGATGGCGGCCTCGGCGAAGCTCCCGCCGGCGCGCACCTGCGGGCTGATGGTGGTCCGGGCCAGCCCCAGCACGTAGTCGGACAGGACCGGCGCCACGTCGATGGTCTGACCGGTGGCCGCGGCCAGGTCCCACGCATGAACCAGGAATTCAAGGTTCAGGATGCTCGCCACCATGGTTGCCGGCAGCACGGCGAAGCCCATATCGATACTGCCCTCCAGCCCGCGGTGAGAAAAGGCTTCCAGTGTGGCCCGCGCGGCGTCCGCGATCCGGACCTCCGACGACGCCGCTCCTGGGTCCTCGTTGATTTCGGCACCGAGAGCGCGGCCGATTCCGGCGACGGACCCGAAGAGATGGTCCACCAGCTCGGCAACCGTGAAGTCCTCGCAGGGAGTCTGCCTGGAAAGATCGCTCTCCGTCAGGAGGTGCAGCACGCGCTGCACGACGGCCAGTGACGCTTCGGCACTGATGAGCTCGTTAATGGGATCCGGCGCCGCTGCCCATTCATCCGCACCGGCATCGCCGGTGGATACGAACGCGACCAGGCGTCCCAGGAAATGGTTCCAGCCCTCGGCGTGGCTGGCGGTCTGCTCATCCGTGAGGCCGTCATGGACCAGCCTGACGTTAGTGCCGCCGTCGGCCGCGTCCAGCGTGATCGAGATGGTGGAGGCTCCCGGCGGAAGGTCCGGCGAACCCTCCCAGCCCCAGCTGAAGACGATGTGTTTGCCCGGCTCGATCTCCGTGAAGGTCCCGACGGCCGAATGTCCGGGCACGATCGTCCAGCGGTATTGACCGCCGACGCGCAGGTCGATGCGCGCGCTGACCGTCTTCCACCGGCGCAGCCGCTCCGGCTCGGTGATGAGTTCGAAGACGGCGTCGGGGTCGAGGGGCAGGAATACGCTTTTATCAAAGGCCATCGGATTCTCCTTGCAGTGGGGGTGATTGGAGGTTGCTCGCGTCGGTGACCAGCCGGTCAAGCTCGCTGGTCCAGAACTGGTCAATGACATCCCGGAGCCTGGCCATCCCGCGCTGCTCCAGGCGGTAGAACCTGTTCCGGCCATCCTTTCTGGCCGTCACAAGGCCCGCTTCCGCCAGCAGCAGCAGATGCTGCGAGATGGCGGACCGGCTCACGGGAAACGCGGTGGTCAGCTGGGTCACCGACTGTTCGCCGCCGGCCAGCAGCTGGAGTAATCGTCGCCTGTTCGGTTCGGCGGCCACCTCCAGCAGGTCAAGCATATGAAATACGTTAGCAGTCACTAACGCATTCTGCAATAGTCATTCACACCGACCACCATTGCGGCTGGGCCCGGCATCTTTCGCAACCGACCACCTTTGGCGCCGCGGGGTCCGGCAATTACGGCGTGTTGGCTGGACACGCCGAGGCGAACAATTTAAAGGTGGTCAAGTCTCATGGCCTTCAGCTCACGGGCCCGGCTGACGGAAATCTGGACGGCCATCCGGAGACCGAGTAAGGTCCGCCTTGTTCCCGGGCCAGACGCCCGCGGCACCACCTTGCGCGTCGCTATTGCCCAGGCGGTCTCGCCGGCGCCTTATACAGTTCTCGGCTGGATCGTGCCCGACATTGCGGCCTGAACTCCGCGAAGGGAAACGTGCTTCCAGTTCCGGCGCCGGAGCAAGCACTCCTTTACATGTGACCATATAGTCACCTATCCTTAGTAGGTGACCGATGACGACCTGGTATTCAAGGCACTCGCCGACCCAACCCGGCGCTTCCTGCTAGACCGGCTCTATGCGCGCGACGGCCGCACGCTCACCGAGCTTGAATCCGGGCTGGAGATGACGCGGTTCGGCGTCATGAAGCACCTTCGGCTGCTGGAGGATGCGGGTCTGATCGTCACGCGCAGGTCGGGCCGGGAGAAATTGCACTTCCTCAACCCGGTGCCGATCCGGCTGATCCACGACCGGTGGATCGACAAGTACACCGAGCGCCGGATCTCGGCACTCGTGGACCTCAAAACAGAATTGGAGAAGGAATCATGAGCACCGCAGCTGAATCCACCCTGACCGCCACCCAGGTCTACCGCGTCTACATCAGGGCCTCCGCACAGGCCATCTGGGACGCCATCACCAAACCCGAATGGACCGCGCGCTACGGCTACACCGGTCTGGCCGACTACGATCTGCGCCCGGGCGGAAGCTACAAGGTCCGCGCCACCGAGGAGTTCAAGGCAGCCAGTGCCGCGCAGGGCTACGGCAGCCCCGAGGTGATCACCGAAGGTGACGTGTTGGAGGCCGACCCGCCGCATAAGCTGGTGACCACCTTCCGGATGCTGTTGGATCCGGAAATCGCCTCCGAGCCCTTCACCCGGATCACCTATGAGATCCAAGAAGGTCCCACCGGAGTCTGCTCCCTGACGCTCACGCACGAGCTCGAAGGTGCACCCAAGCTGGCAGCGATCGTCGGCGGCAAGCTTGAGGCCGAAGGCGCCGGCGGCGGCCACGCCTGGGTCCTCAGCGACCTCAAGACACTCCTGGAGACCGGATCATCCTTCGCCGGTTGATCCGCCGCGCTCCCGCTCAGGAATGTCCGAGCTCAGCCTCCGGGTCTTCCTCGGTCTCGAATGTCGTCGTCTCCTGGCCGGGCCCTAGCCCGACGCCTTTATCCCCGGGTGGAACGCCCTGTCCGGTTTCCTGGCCCTCGCCCTCGCCCTGGTGATCCTTTTCGCCCGCCTCGGTACTCACGCCGTCCTCCTAGCCACTGACTCGCCGGTCCATTTCACCTTAGACGCCCACCTCCAGTAACGGAAGGATGCTTAGGATGGTGTGGAAAAGCGGAACGGGATGCCGACAGCGCGAGCCGCGGCGGCGACAGACGGGAAATGAAGTGGCTATGGGAGCCGTTGAACTCTTCATGATTCGGCACGGCGAGAGCGAGGGCAATGTGGCCGCGTCGGCCGCGAAGTCCGCCGGGGCGGAGGACATAAAGGTCCGGCTGCGGGACGCGGACGTCCCGCTGAGTCTGACCGGACGCAAGCAGGCACTAGCGCTGAAGAACCGGCTGGCCGCGGCTTCGCCGTCCGAGTCGCCGGACTCGGTCTGGTGCTCCCCTTATCTGCGCGCCCGGCAGACGGCGCAGCTGGCCGGGCTGGCGGGGTCACCCGGGCTGCTGATGGAGTCCTCCGGTATCCGGCTGGACGAGCGGCTTCGCGACCGCGAGCTGGGAGTTCTGGACATGCTGACGGCTGCGGGCGTCGAGGCCAGGTTTCCGGCTGAGGCACGACGGCGGGAATGGCTCGGCAAGTTCTACTACCGGCCGCCGGGAGGCGAGTCCTGGGCGGACGTCGCGCTGCGGCTGCGATCCCTGCTTGCCGAGCTGGACCAGGTGGAGGACGGCCATAGTGTGGCCCTGATCTGCCACGACGCCGTAATCCTGCTCTTTCGCATCTGCGAGGGCCTCACCGAGGAAAGCCTGCTGGAGCTTGCGGCCTTCACCCCCATCCTGAACGGCTCGGTAACCCGGCTTGTCCGCCCTTTTGGCAGCGGTCATTGGCGGCTGGAGTCCTTCAATGAGGTGTCCCACCTCAAGGCGGTCGGCACCACCCATGACCGAACACAGGAGTGATGTCGACGTCCTCCCGTGCCGAATCGTCACGCCCTCCAGCCGGTTGCATTCGCCGGAAAGTGGCGTACCTTACAGAACAGGGGATGCAAGTACCGGGCCCTGAGGCCCACGGTGAGGGAGCACAAAATGCCTGACAAGTCGCCGCATCGGCACCTGACGAAGAAGCCGGTCAAGACCATCAAGGAAAAACGCGCGGACAAGCGGACCAAGAGCACCAACGATGCTGCCGCGGATCCCGTGGCCCATATCAAGAAGCACTAAGTTCCCTGTCTAGCTGCCTCTGACTGGAGCAGGCCGGGCCGCTCCGCCCCGGCCTGGCGATCCTGCGTGTGTTCAAATAGCCACCGGTTCAGTTGGCAGTTCGCGCCCGCGTTTTCGAAAACATGGGCGTGACGTGCCACCTCAACGCGTTGTGAGCAACACGGGTTGTGAGCGGTGCCGACACGTGAGGCGCGCCGTCACTGCTGGCTGCCAACCCCGCCGTCAGCGGGGCCGTCGAGACGGGCCTCGACCCGGGTAGGCTCGAAAAGCTCCACCGGGTTGCCCGACGGATCCTCAAGCAGGATCTGATTGCCGCCGATGCCGATGACAATATCGTTCCGGAAGCGGACTCCCGCCGCGCGCAGCGCCTCCACTGTGGGCGCCAGATCGGCAACCTCGATCGAGAACCGGTTCCAGCCGCCCGGCTCCGGCATGCTCCCGTCGGGCATGGCCTGGCCACCGCCCTGTCCGCCGCCGGCGGCGCTGAGCACCAGCCGGAGGTCGCCTCTGGACAGCATGGCGAACGCCGGAGCAGGGTGCATCACTTCGTGGAAGCCGAGGTGCTGGCAGTAGAACCCGATGGCAGCGTCCAGGTCGCGGACGATGTAGCGGACACTTACCGTTGCCATTCAGGCCTCCTCGCTTGCCGTCTGCTCACAGACTACATCCGGCTCAGAGAACCTCGGCCCATTGCCGAAACCGGACGACGGACGCAGGACTGCCCGAAATTTGCACTTCGGCCACACGGCGACGGCCGATCGCGTGAAGCGCCAGCTCGAGCGGAGGTCCCGTCAGGGCGGGTGCACTTCCGGCACGCCGCACGTCCTCATGGTGGACGATGTACTCCACCAGCTGGGCGGAACCTCCCAACCAGGACATCGGGGACCTTCTTGGGGGGCCCGCCGCAAATCTTCGGATCAGCGCTTCGTAGCCTTCCGGGCTTTCCGCCGCGTGTGTGAGCAGGTTCAGGTTCATTTCGTGCCCCGGTTCCGGTCTGCGCAGCGCATCAGTGGCACGCTCCCGGGGTGAGTGCTCCCGCTGGACCAAATGGGCGAGCAGGCGCCGGGCGTTCCGGCCGGCGCACAGCGTGGGCGCACCCGGATCAGTCTCCCGGAATGTCGTGACCAATGCCTGCCTCTCGGCTTCCATCCATGCCATAGCTTTTCCCTTCCACCGTTCCAGTGTGGCCCACCCGTCGCCTATCGTTGATGAAGATGATTACTAGACGCCAAGCGGCCCAGTTCCTTGACATACCCCCTGAGATGGCCCAGCGGAACGGCATACCGTCGCGTCTGACCGAGGCTGAACTCGCCGACCTCAACGAGCACCCGCCGGCATGGCTGGCGCAGTCGCGGGCCAACCGCACGGGCCAGCGTCCCATCTGGGTTCAATTGCGGTGCTACATCTGCGACTTCTCCGAAACGGCTCGGCCGAAGAAGTGGTGGCCGGACTTTAGCTATGTTGTCTGCGCCCACCATGGTGTGGACGAGCTGCCTGCACTGGCCGCCGGAGAGAGCCGCCGCGAATACGACGGCGTCGGCAGCCGGTTTATCGGCATCGTCGAGGGACCGGAACAGGGTTAGCCGTTCCTCGTTTGGGCTACGGGTCAGCGGCGGGCTCGGGCGCGCAGGACGGTTGAAATCACGCGTCCAGCCACGCCTGCCGCCGGAATGAGGCACATCGCGATCGCCAGGGTGTTTGGCCGGAACACCATGACGCCCGACGCGTTTCTGCGGTAGATGCCGAGTGGAATCACTATTCCGCCCCCGCCGCCACCACCCCCGGCGGCTCCACGAGCGGAAGGACCATCGCCGGAAGCTCCATTGCCGGACGATTCAGCGGATCCTGCCCGCGGCTTGGCAGCACCGTCCGCGCCGCCGCCGCCGAACCCGTATTGCACCAGCGCCACCGGGATGACCGTCTGGTCGCCGATTGTGACCGGATCGCCGTAAGCCCTGGCTACGCCGAATGATCTGAAGGAATCGGCCAGCCCGGCCACAAGATTGCTCATGCGGTTACCCTACTCGCAGTCCTGATCTGCATACCGGACCGAGGCGAACCCGCTATTCCGCCAGGCCGGCCCTCCGGAGAGCCTCCGCCATGGCCGTGTCCACGGGTGCCGGCTTGGCAACAGCCGGCTTCGCCGCAGCCGATTCTCCCCCAGCCGGCCTCGCCGCGGTCGGTTTGCCGCGGCGGTCGGCAGATGCCCGGACAGGGCCACGATTCGGCGCCGCCACCGCCTTCTTCGCCTCAGTCCTTACCCCCGAAGCCATCCCCGAAGTCTTTGCCGAACCCTTCGCCGCAGCCGGCGTCCCCGCCGCCCCTGCCGCGCCGTCGTCGAGCCTCAGGCTCAGCGCGATCCGCTTCCGCTCCGGGTCCACCTCCAGCACCCTGACCCGGACCACCTGCCCCGACTTCACCACCTCGCGCGGATCGGCGACGAACCTGTCGGCCATCGCGGACACATGGACCAGCCCGTCCTGGTGCACGCCGATATCCACGAACGCCCCGAACGCGGCCACGTTGCTGACCGTTCCCTCCAGGATCATCCCCGGGCGCAGGTCCGTGATCTTCTCAATCCCCTCGGAAAAGGAGGCTGTGGCAAACGCCGGGCGCGGATCACGGCCGGGTTTGACCAGCTCCGCCATGATGTCCTGCACCGTCGGCAGCCCGAACACCTCGTCCGCAAAGTCCGCCGGCGCCAGGGTGGCGACGGCGCCGACGCCGGAAACGACGTCGTTCTTCGACGCCGCAGCCTTTGAAACACCGGCGGCAGCGAGAATCCGCCGCGCCACCCCGTACGCCTCCGGGTGCACGCTGGAGCCATCCAGCGGCTCCGCTCCGCCGCGGATCCGCAGGAATCCGGCGCACTGCTCGAACGCCTTGGCGCCCAGCCGGGGCACCTTCTTCAGCTCCGTGCGGCGGGCGAAGGGTCCGTGTTCGTTGCGGTGCGCCACAATGTTCTCGCTGAGCAGCGTGCCCACGCCTGCCACCCGGGCCAGCAGCGCCGGGGAGGCGGTGTTGACGTCCACACCCACCGCGTTCACGCAGTCCTCCACCACGGCATCCAGCGAACGGTCCAGCTTCGCGGGGGTCAGGTCGTGCTGGTACTGCCCCACGCCAATGGACTTCGGCTCGATCTTCACCAGCTCAGCCAGCGGATCCTGCAGCCGGCGGGCAATCGAGACCGCCCCGCGCAGGGACACATCCATCCCCGGCAGCTCCGCGGCGGCCAGCGCGGACGCGGAATACACGGAGGCTCCGGCCTCAGAGACCACCAGCTTGGCCACGCTCCGCACCGGGTCCGCCCGTTTGAGCTCCGCGATCAGCTCCCCGGCCAGCTTGTCCGTCTCCCGCGACGCGGTCCCGTTGCCGATCGCGACGAGTTCGACGGCGTGCTCCCGGGACAGCCGGGCCAGTCTGGCGAGCGCGTCGTCCCACTTCCGGGCCGGCGCGTGCGGGTAGACGGTATCCGTCGCCACGACCTTGCCGGTGCCGTCCACCACGGCGACCTTCACCCCGGTGCGCAGGCCCGGATCCAGGCCCAGGGTGGCCCGGTTCCCCGCGGGCGCCGCGAGCAGCACATCGCGCAGGTTCGCAGCAAACACGCGAACCGCTTCCTCCTCCGCGGCCAGGAACAGCCGGGTCCGCAGATCCAGCACCAGCCGGGTCAGGATCCGCGACCGCCAGGCCAGCTGCACCGTCTGGACCAGCCAGGCATCCGCCGGCCGGCCGCGGTCGCTGATCTTCAGCGAGCGCGCGACGGCGGCCTCGTAC
>JALYYI010000151.1 GCA_030946705.1 Actinomycetota bacterium
GGCGTGGCTTTCGCTTTACCACCCCAGCCGGACCCCGGCGCGTCAGCGCGTTGGCCAGTTGCCTGCGAGCGTTAGCCCGAGACCACCCGACCTCGGCCACCAACCGGTCCAGCACCTCGCCCTTGGCCTTCTTCGAAGCCCGACAATACCCCGCGGCTTCCTTCTTCGTGATCTCCCTGCGCGCAGACAACGTCAACCCGTAACCCATCCCTCCAGCACACCAAGAGCGCCCGAGCGTGACCAGAGACTTCGCGAGCACTTTCCAAATGAGGCACGCACCCCATTTCGCGAGCACTTTTCATGAGTCTCGTCGCGCTCTGGACAAAGGGGTGAGGTTTGCCGTATTGTAGAACCTTGCGTCTCCTCTCTTAACCTCAGCCTTCATATAGCGGTGGGCAATGCCTAGGAATCAGCTGTTTTCGCCGATCACAGCGGGTCATTTTGGCGTCGGACCGATCCGAAACGGATTGGTCCGATTCAGGTAAGGGTTTCGCAGGACAAGCCTGAAGGTCTGTGGAAGGATCCCTCTTGGTCGCCTCGAGCACCTCTAATGTAAACAGCTCTACCGTAAACAGCGCCGCAACCGCTATCAATTCCCAGAGTACCGACGGAGCAACGCGTCGCATCTCCTTCGCAAAGATTCACGAACCGCTTGACGTTCCGAATCTGCTTGCCCTCCAGACCGAGAGCTTTGACTGGCTCGTCGGCAACGGGCGCTGGCAGTCCCGGATGCAGAAGGCCGTGGAAGCAGGGGACCAGAGCGTCGCCACCACGTCCGGTCTGGCGGATATCTTCGAAGAGATCTCCCCGATCGAGGACTTCCAGGGCACCATGTCCCTGTCCTTCTCGGAGCCGGAGTTCGCGGATCCGAAGTACACCACGGCCGAATGCAAGGACCGCGACGCCACGTACGCCGCGCCGTTGTACGTCAAGGCCGAGTTCATGAACAACAACACCGGTGAAATCAAGCAGCAGACCGTGTTCATGGGCGACTTCCCGCTGATGACCGAAAAGGGCACCTTCGTCATCAACGGCACCGAGCGCGTCGTCGTCTCCCAGCTGGTCCGTTCCCCGGGCGCCTACTTTGAGCGCACCGCAGACAAGACCAGTGACAAGGACATCTTCACTGCCAAGATCATCCCGTCCCGCGGTGCGTGGTTCGAGCTGGAGATCGACAAGCGCGACCAGGTCGGCGTCCGCCTTGACCGCAAGCGCAAGCAGTCCGTCACCGTGCTGCTGAAGGCACTGGGCTGGACCGAGGGCCAGATCCTTGAGGAGTTCGGCGAGTTCGACTCGATCCGCGCCACCATGGAGAAGGACACCACGGACACCCGCGAGGATGCCCTGCTGGACATCTACCGCAAGCTGCGACCGGGCGAGCCGCCGACGGTGGAAGCTGCGGATGCGCTGCTGCACAACCTGTACTTCAACCCGAAGCGCTACGACCTGGCCAAGGTCGGCCGCTACAAGATCAACCGCAAGCTCGGCATCGACAAGTCCCTGGGCGACGACGACGCCTCGGTGCTGAACATCGATGACATCGTCGCGATGATCAAGTTCCTGGTCACCCTGCACGCCGGCGGCAAGACGCTGATGGGCAAGCGCGACGGAGCGGACCACGAGCTGCGCGTCGAGGTCGACGACATCGACCACTTCGGCAACCGCCGCATCCGCGCCGTCGGCGAGCTCATCGAGAACCAGGTCCGCACCGGCCTTTCCCGGATGGAGCGCGTTGTCCGCGAGCGGATGACCACCCAGGACGTGGAGGCGATCACGCCGCAGACCCTGATCAACATCCGCCCCGTGGTGGCCGCGATCAAGGAGTTCTTCGGAACGTCCCAGCTGTCCCAGTTCATGGACCAGAACAACCCGCTGGCCGGCCTGACGCACAAGCGTCGTCTCTCCGCGCTGGGCCCGGGTGGTCTCTCCCGTGACCGTGCCGGCATGGAGGTCCGTGACGTCCACCCCTCGCACTACGGACGTATGTGCCCCATCGAAACCCCTGAAGGTCCGAACATCGGCCTGATCGGTTCGCTGGCTTCCTACGGCCGGATCAACCCCTTCGGCTTTATCGAGACCCCGTACCGCAAGGTGTCAAAGGGCAAGGTGAGCGACGACGTCGACTACCTGACCGCCGATGATGAGGTTGAGGTGGTGATCGCCCAGGCCAACGCGCCGCTGGACGAGAAGAACCACTTCGCCGAAGAAATGGTCCTGGTCCGCCAGCGCGGCGGCGGCGGCGAGCCCGTCCTGATCCCGGCCGGCGAGGTCGAGTACATGGACGTTTCCCCGCGCCAGATGGTGTCCGTGGCTACCGCCCTGATCCCGTTCCTGGAGCACGACGACGCCAACCGCGCCCTGATGGGTGCGAACATGCAGCGCCAGGCGGTACCGCTGGTCCGTTCCGAGGCCCCGTTCGTGGGTACCGGCATGGAGCGCGCGGCCGCTGTTGACGCCGGCGACGTGGTCATCGCCAAGAAAGCCGGTGTGGTTTCCGAGGTGTCCGCTGACCTGGTGGTCATGCTCAACGACGACGGAACCGAGACGAACTACCGGATCGCCAAGTACAACCGCTCCAACCAGGGCACCGCGTACAACCAGCGCGTCCTGGTCTCCGAGGGCATGCGCCTGGAAGTCGGCGGCATCATTGCCGACGGTCCGTCCACCGACCAGGGTGAACTTGCCCTGGGCAAGAACCTGCTGGTGGCCTTCATGTCCTGGGAGGGCCACAACTTCGAGGATGCCATCATCCTGTCCCAGCGCATTGTTGCTGAGGATGTTCTCTCCTCGATCCACATCGAAGAGCACGAGATCGATGCCCGCGACACCAAGCTTGGTGCCGAGGAGATCACCCGCGACATTCCGAACGTCTCCGAGGAAATCCTCGCCGGACTGGACGAGCGCGGCATCATCCACATCGGTGCCGAAGTCGAGGCCGGGGACATCCTGGTCGGTAAGGTGACGCCCAAGGGTGAAACCGAGCTGACCCCGGAGGAGCGCCTGTTGCGCGCCATCTTCGGTGAGAAGAGCCGCGAAGTCCGCGACACCTCGCTGAAGGTTCCGCACGGCGAGTCCGGTACCGTCATTGGCGTACGCGTCTTCGACCGGGATTCCGACGACGAGCTGCCCCCGGGTGTGAACCAGCTGGTCCGCGTCTACGTCGCGAACAAGCGCAAGATCACCGACGGCGACAAGCTGGCCGGACGCCACGGTAACAAGGGTGTCATCTCCAAGATCCTGCCGATCGAGGACATGCCGTTCCTGGAGGACGGTACCCCCGTCGACATCGTGCTGAACCCCCTGGGTGTTCCGGGCCGTATGAACGTCGGGCAGGTGCTGGAAACCCACCTCGGCTGGGTCGCCAAGACCGGCTGGAAGATCGAGGGCGAGCCGGATTGGGTGAAGAACCTGCCCAACCTGCCGCGTGAGAGCGGCTCGACGACGGTTGCCACCCCGGTGTTCGACGGTGCGCGGGAAGAGGAAATCTCCGGCCTGCTGGATTCGACCAACGTGACCCGCGACGGTGAGCGGATGATCGACTCCTCCGGAAAGACGCGTCTGTTCGACGGCCGCTCCGGCGAGCCGTTCCCGGATCCGATCTCGGTGGGCTACATGTACATCCTGAAGCTCCACCACCTGGTGGACGACAAGATCCACGCCCGTTCCACCGGCCCGTACTCGATGATCACGCAGCAGCCGCTGGGTGGTAAGGCCCAGTTCGGTGGCCAGCGCTTCGGTGAAATGGAAGTCTGGGCCCTGGAAGCGTATGGCGCTGCCTACACGCTCCAGGAGCTGCTGACGATCAAGTCCGATGACATCCACGGTCGCGTGAAGGTCTATGAGGCAATCGTCAAGGGCGAGAACATCCCGGAGCCGGGTATCCCCGAATCCTTCAAGGTTCTGATCAAGGAAATGCAGTCGCTGTGCCTGAACGTGGAAGTGCTTTCCACGGACGGGAACACGATTGAGATGCGTGACTCGGATGAAGAAGTCTTCCGGGCCGCGGAGGAGCTGGGCATCGACCTCTCAAGGGCCGAGCCGAACTCCGTCGAAGAAGTTTAAGCGCGACCGGCTGGCTGGTGCCTGACGCACCAGCCGGCTGGGCCGTCCGGAGGAAGGCGGGCGCCAAGGATCAAGGCCGTCCGCGGCCGCAGATCCCTTCGGCCCGCCGCTCCGGACGGTCAGCCGGCGAAAGCCGGCCGGACCGCCGTCGTACTTCCATCCGTATCCCGAACAGACTTTAGATTTAGAGAACAAGAGAGAACAGGGACCATATGTCCAGCGAATCCTCCTTCGGCCTCATGCAGATCGGCCTCGCCACCGCGGAAGATATCCGCGACTGGTCGCACGGCGAAGTCAAGAAGCCGGAAACCATCAACTACCGCACGCTCAAGCCCGAGAAGGACGGACTCTTCTGCGAGAAGATCTTCGGCCCGTCCCGGGACTGGGAGTGCTACTGCGGCAAGTACAAGCGCGTACGCTTCAAGGGCATCATCTGTGAGCGTTGCGGCGTCGAGGTCACCCGTGCCAAGGTGCGCCGCGAGCGGATGGGCCATATTGAGCTGGCCGCACCCGTCACGCACATCTGGTACTTCAAGGGTGTGCCGTCCCGTCTGGGCTACCTGCTGGACCTGGCGCCGAAGGACCTTGAGAAGATCATCTACTTCGCGGCCTACATGATCACCAGCGTGGACACGGAAGCGCGCCACGCCGAGCTGCCGAACCTGCAGGCTGAGCACGACATCGAAAAGAAGCAGCTGGTCGACACCCGCGACTCGGACATCGCCACGGTGGCCCGCGACCTGGAAGGCGAGCTTGCCCGCCTTGAGGGCGAGGGTGCTAAGGCCGCCGAGAAGAAGAAGGCCCGCGATTCCGCGGACCGCCAGATGGCCAACATCCGCAAGCGCGCTGATGCCGACATCGAGCGCCTGGAGCAGGTCTGGGACCGTTTCAAGAACCTCAAGGTTGCCGATCTTGAAGGTGACGAGGCGCTGTACCGCGAACTGCGGGACCGTTACGGATTGTTCTTCGAGGGCTCCATGGGCGCCGAGGCGATCAAGAAGCGCCTGGAGACCTTTGACATGCCCGGCGAGGCAGAGCTGCTGCGCGACATCATCCAGAACGGCAAGGGCCAGCGCAAGACGCGGGCCCTGAAGCGGCTGAAGGTGGTCAACGCATTCCTGACCACCAACAACTCCCCGCTCGGCATGGTGCTGGACGCTGTCCCGGTGATCCCGCCGGAACTTCGCCCGATGGTCCAGCTCGACGGTGGCCGCTTTGCGACCTCCGACCTGAACGACCTGTACCGCCGCGTGATCAACCGCAACAACCGCCTCAAGCGGCTGCTGGACCTCGGCGCCCCGGAGATCATTGTCAACAACGAGAAGCGGATGCTTCAGGAAGCTGTTGACAGCCTCTTCGATAACGGCCGCCGCGGCCGTCCGGTGACCGGTCCGGGCAACCGTCCGCTGAAGTCCCTGTCCGACATGCTCAAGGGCAAGCAGGGACGGTTCCGCCAGAACCTGCTGGGCAAGCGCGTCGACTACTCCGGCCGTTCGGTCATTGTTGTGGGCCCGCAGCTGAAGCTGCACCAGTGTGGTCTGCCCAAGCAGATGGCCCTGGAGCTCTTCAAGCCGTTCGTGATGAAGCGCCTGGTTGACCTCAACCACGCGCAGAACATCAAGAGCGCCAAGCGCATGGTGGAGCGTTACCGTCCGCAGGTTTGGGACGTCCTCGAAGAGATCATCACCGAGCACCCCGTGCTGCTGAACCGTGCACCAACCCTGCACCGTTTGGGTATCCAGGCTTTCGAGCCACAGCTGGTGGAGGGTAAGGCCATCCAGCTGCACCCGCTGGTCTGCGGCGCGTTCAACGCCGACTTCGACGGCGACCAGATGGCCGTGCACCTGCCGCTCTCCCCGGAGGCCCAGGCCGAGGCTCGCATCCTGATGCTGTCCTCGAACAACATCCTGAAGCCCTCGGACGGACGCCCGGTCACCCTGCCCTCGCAGGATATGATCATCGGTCTGTACCACCTGACCACCAAGCGCGTCGGCTCCGCCGGCGAAGGCCGCATCTTCTCCACCCCGTCCGAGGCCATCATGGCCCACGACGCCGGAGAGCTGCACCTGAACTCGACGGTCAAGATCCGCCTGGACGGCTTTGTGCCGTACGCCGGCTGGGAAGCCCCGGAAGGCTGGGAGCCCGGCATGCCGGCCCTGGTCCAGACGTCCCTGGGACAGGTCATCTTCAACGAGACCTTGCCCGAGGACTACCCCTGGGTTGAGAACGTTGCCGACAAGGGCGAGCTCTCCACCATCGTCAACGACCTTGCGGAGCGGTACCCGAAGGTTGTTGTGGCGGCAACGCTGGACAACCTCAAGGATGCCGGTTTCTACTGGGCCACCCGAAGCGGCGTCACAGTGGCCATCTCCGACATCGAGGTGCCGAAAGAGAAGCCGGCCATCCTGGAGCGCTACGAGGCCAAGGCCGCCAAGGTGCAGTCGCAGTTCGAGAAGGGCCTGATCGCCGATGACGAGCGGCGCCAGGAACTGATCGACATCTGGAACCAGGCAACCAACGATGTGGCCGATGCCATGCGTAAGAGCATGTCCGCCTCCAATACCATCAACCGGATGGTTTCCTCCGGTGCCCGTGGTAACTGGATGCAGGTCCGTCAGATTGCCGGTATCCGCGGCCTGGTGGCCAACCCTAAGGGTGAAATTATTCCCCGCCCGATCAAGTCCTCCTACCGCGAGGGCCTGTCCGTGCTGGAATACTTCATCGCCACGCACGGCGCCCGTAAGGGTCTGGCCGACACGGCTCTGCGAACCGCCAACTCGGGTTACCTGACCCGTCGCCTGGTGGATGTCTCGCAGGACGTCATTGTCCGCGAGGACGACTGCGGCACCGAGCGGGGCCTGACCCTGCCGATCGCCGTCGTCGACGCCAATGGCGAGATGACCCTGCACGAGGAGGTCGAAAACAGCGTTTACGCCCGTACTTTGGCCACCGAGGTTGTCGACTCCAAGGGCAAGGTGCTGGCGGAGGCCGGCGCCGATGTCGGGGACGTGCTGATCGGCGAGCTGTTCGCCGCCGGCATCACCGAAATCAAGATCCGCTCTGTGCTCACCTGTGAGTCCAGTGTGGGGACCTGTGCCCTGTGCTACGGCCGTTCGCTTGCCACGGGTAAGACCGTGGACATCGGTGAGGCCGTGGGCATTATCGCCGCACAGTCCATCGGTGAGCCGGGCACCCAGCTGACCATGCGTACCTTCCACACCGGTGGTGCTGTTTCCGCCAGCCGTGGCGAGGACATCACCCAGGGTCTGCCCCGTATCCAGGAGCTCTTCGAGGCCCGTACACCCAAGGGTGTTGCACCGATCGCCGAGGCGGCCGGACGCATCACGATCGAGGAGACCGAGCGTCAGATGCGCCTGGTACTCACTCCGGACGACGGAACCGAAGAGATCGCCTACCCGGTGCTGCGCCGTGCACGCCTGCTGGTCGCCGACGGCGACCGGGTGGAGGTCGGGCAGAAGCTGGTGGTCGGTGCTGTGGATCCCAAGCAGGTCCTGCGCATCCTCGGCCCGCGTGCCGCCCAGAAGCACCTTGTTGAGGAAGTCCAGCGCGTCTACCGCAGCCAGGGTGTGGGTATCCACGACAAGCACGTCGAGGTTATCGTCCGCCAGATGCTGCGCCGCGTCACGGTCATCGAATCCGGCGAATCCAACCTGTTGCCGGGTGAGCTGGCAGAGCGCGGACGCTTCGAGGCAGAGAACCGCCGCGTGGTAGCCGAAGGCAAGCAGCCGGCCTCCGGCCGCAACGAGCTGATGGGTATCACTAAGGCATCGCTGGCTACGGAGTCCTGGCTGTCCGCAGCATCCTTCCAGGAGACCACCCGCGTCCTGACGCAGGCGGCCATGGAAGGCAAGAGCGACCCGCTGCTGGGCCTGAAGGAAAACGTCATCATCGGTAAGCTGATCCCCGCTGGTACCGGTCTGCCGCGCTACACCAACGTGACGGTGGAGCCGACTGAGGAAGCAAAGGCCAACCTGTTCACCGGCCCGAGCGCCTTCAGCGACTTCGACTACACGGGTGTTGGCGGCGACCTCGCCCCCGAGTTCCATGCCATCCCGCTGGATGATTACGACCTGGGCGGCGACTTCCGCTAACCGCCACCGCCGGCTGGCTTGTCGGGACCCGCAGGGATCCCGGCAAGCCAGATCGGTGATGGCACTATCCGTCAATGAACACCCGACGGCGTCCCCGCACCTTTCGGTGCGGGGA
>JALYYI010000258.1 GCA_030946705.1 Actinomycetota bacterium
ATCTGACGCCCGGAGGTGCGGAAACGACGGAACGACACGCCGCATTTTCTGACTACACTTTTAGTCCAAAAGGTGACCTTTGGCCCGGAAATTCAAGGTTCCGGACCAAAGGCCCACGTAACTTCGGTCTAACCAACAAGCGCTCCTGGGGCTGCCCCACCGATGGCTGCCCCGAGGCACAGCCGCCCCTTGCAGGAGGGCTAGATCGACGCCCCGCCGCCGAATACAGTATTCGTCAAGACCGCCGCAAAGGACCCGCCCGCCCGGCGCGCCGCCGGCAACGGGAGCAGAAGCCAGCATCCTCCGTGATCAGGCTGCCGCTCACCACGAGAAAACACCGCCCCTCGTCCACGAAACCAATGACACCGCTGCCGCCACAATACACACGCACCGAAAGAAGGATCACCATGACTGACCAACCCAAGCAGCTCGGAGGCGGCCGAAAAATGTTCGGCGACTTCGCTCCGAAGCTAGCCGAGCTCACCGACGACGTGCTCTTCGAGGACGTCTGCAACCGGCCCGAACTCTCCGCACGGAACCGCAGCCTCATCACCGTGGCCGTGCTCACCGCCGGCGGGAACACCGAGCAGCTGGGCTTCCACCTCGGCCGTGCCATCGAGAACGGCGTGACCCAGGAGGAGCTCATCGAAGCCATCACCCACGTCACGCTCTACGCCGGATGGCCCAACGGCATGGCCGCGATGGGCGTGGCCAAGCAACTCTTCACCAACAACACGTAAGGAACACCATGAACATCGAACCCAGCATGCCCACCTCGAAAAACCCTCCGGCCCAGTTCGCCGGCGACGTCTGGCTCGACCCTATCGCCCTTCCCCACGAGTCTGACCAGACGATGGTCGTCGCGACCGTCCGCTTCGCCCCCGGAGCCCGCACCGCCTGGCACTCCCACGAGCACGGCCAATACCTCCGCATCACCCACGGCGTCGGCCGCTTCGGCAGCCGCGACGGAAAGATCACCGAGGTCCACCCCGGCCAGACCCTCTACGCCCCGCCCGGGGAGGAACACTGGCACGCTGCGGCGCCGGGCTGCTTCATGGAACACATCGCCATGCTCCAAAACGGCGAGGACCCCACAAAGACCACCACCTGGGGCGAGCACATCACCGACGACCAATACAACGGCCACTAAACTAGCCGAACGAATCGAAGAATGCTTTTTGACGACGCCTCCGATAGTCACAAACGAAGTAAGGCAGCTCTTTGATGAGAAGGTACCGCCACCCGGCTACAATTCCTGAAAGCAGCACCAACGAGATCGGTTGCGTCATCCTGAGCTGTACCCGATTGCTCCGATTCCACATTGGCAACTGCCGCGTTCGGGTTGGTCTGACCATGCTTTAGTTGACATCTGCCTTGTTGGACCCTAGCAACACAAGCGGTCACGTATTGTTCTGCGCTGCAGTGGTTCGGCGGTGATAGGGCTTCAGTTCCTCAGCGGGTAATACCGGTGCGGCCGAGGGAGTATCTGCCCGGCTGCGGCCATACGCACAAACCGTGCGGTTCGCGGCCGACGGGGACCTTTCGGATCAGCGCTCCGTCTTTGGTGGAGAGCACGTAGACAACGTCGTCGTAGCGGCCCGATAGCCACAATTGGGAGCCGTCCGCGGTTACGTTGCCCATGTCCGGACTACCTCCGCTTGCGATTTTCCATTTTGTCAGAGCTGCTCCCGTGTAGGCTCGAGCACGCTGATGCGGCCTTCCAGCCGGTTGCCACATAGAGCATCCTCGCATCGCGGGAGAGGTAGAGCCCGTGGGCCCCTTTCCCGGTTCGGATGAACCGCACCATTTTCGTCGCCGCTCCGTCCAGAACCCACACGCCGACTTCATCGGAGTCGGCGATGTAATAGGCGGAACCGTCCGGTGCGATCTTGATGTCCTGCGGACCCATGTGGGTGTTGCGGTGGGGCATGTCTATCGTGCGCAGGAGCCCGTGCGAGACGATGTCGGCGACGGCGGCCCGGCCGGAGAACTCCGCGGTGAAGACCACAGTGCGGCCATCGACGGAAAGGTCGGCATGGTCGATCCCGGCACAGTCAGGAACGGCGGTGACGTCCCGCTGCTGCCAGGTATTAGGTCGTACCAAACCAGTTCCCGTCGGGCGTCGGCGACCACGATCGCGAAGCGGCCATCCGGGGTGAAGTTGAGGTTGTAGGGTGCGATCGCCGGGATTGGCTTGTCGGGCACACCGGTACGGGCGTCGAAGGGTAGAAGGTGATTACCGACGTCCTCCGTGGCGTAGAGCGTGCGCATGTCATAGGAGGGAACGACATGTTGAACTTGATTCCCTGCGGGATGTTTTGCGATCAAGGCAAAGCAGTGTGAATCGATGACCTATACGTCGCCGGAGCCGTCGTGCGGAACGTAGACCCGCGGGGTGGCTCCCTTCACCGTCGCGGAAAGCATGTTAGTTCCAGCCTGTGACCAGACGTTGTGGGGCTCGATACGGGCGGCATTCCGGCCAATCCGGCTTCGGGCGGCATCGGCGTCGACACGGCGGCCTGCGGTGTCGCTGACCCCTGTCCTGATGGCGTCGCTGCGCCGGGACCGGCGCCCGGGGTGGCGGATGCCCCGGCCCATCCGGCCAGCGCGGCACCGGTCAATGCGCCGATCCCGATGCCCAGTATCCGCCGCCGCGGGACCAATCGGGCCGGGTCTTCACGGTGGCGTGTTCGACCATCGGGATTCTCCTAAGTTGAGTAGTTTCCCTCGAGCGGGATGTGATCGCCGGTCCCTGGAACCGCGCGCGGATTGATGTGCGTTGGTCGAGTCTTTCTCCGGTCCCGGCGGATTTGATTGCCGCTGCGGGGCTGGGGCTGGGGCGTAGCCGGGGGCGTTGGCTTCGATGGTGATGGTGATGGTGATGGTGAGCTGATTGGTGGATCTTGCCCGCCCCGTGGAGGCGGAGGAGGCCCAAAGATTTCCCCGGCCGGAACGGTCAGGTTCAGTTCATTCAAGGGCGGCCCCGTCCCACACCGCTTCATCAGCGCATCCCGCAATGACCCCCGGCCCCAGCCTGACCAGGAATCTGAACAGCCTCCCAAGTGCGTAGTAGCAATGGCTTGGACCAGCAGTCAGCCGGTGCGACAGGCCCGGCTGACAGACAAACGGACGGCCGAGATGCACCTGCTCGCGAGTCTGATCGACCAGGCCATACGTCTCCTGCACCGAGAGCGTGGCCACAGCCAGGATCAACGGCACCAGCCTCCACCAGATCGCACAACTGCTCGGCACCAGTCCCGCAGGAGCGCACCTCGGATCGTGGTTTGTCTCATCCTTCAACAAAGCGGGCATCCCGGCGTGGCAGGATGGGCGGTCCGCTCTGCTCAGCCCCTTCTCAAGGTCGCTTAGGGCGTCCTCAGCGGCCCCGGCGCACACTGAATGTACGCCACCCGGTCCGGATGGCGGAAGGGGCACAGATAGTGTCCACCACATGAAGGGAACCGGATATGACCATCAAGAACGAAACGACTATCAAGAGGACCATCGAGAAGATGGACATGAAAAAGAAGGTTCTCATGGGTGCGGTCGGCGTTATGGCCCTGGCCGGACTCGGTGTCGGAGCGGCCAGTGCTGCTGCCCCTGCGCCGGCGCCGTCCTCCCATTCGGCTCCGGCAACAACGGACACCCCCACCCCCGGTGATACGCCGGACACGCCTGGGGCTGCGGGAGCCAACGGAAAGTCCGGCCCGGCGGCGGGCGTTGGTGACAACGGGGCCAACGTCCAGCAAACCGGAAACCATACCGATCCCGCTGACCTGCCCAGCGCCCCGTAGCCCGGGACAACCGCCGAAAGCTTGGCAGAAAGGGTGCCTGCAAGGGGAAAATGTTCAGAGGAGCACCCCTCAAGGCTCGCTCCGCCCCACATCGAAAGGCCCGTGAAGGACTCCCCGTCCATTGCGGGCCTTTCACCACGCGGGGCGCGAAAACGGAATCAGGCAACCCCGGCCGCCGGACGGCGGACCCACGATGCGTATCCACCCGACACGATGAATTTATGCGTTCGCCCGCCCGGGTGGAGGCTTTGGCGGAGGCGCTAAACGGCGCGCACACAGGGTGACCAACTCGAAGTCCGGATCAAAAGCACCGGCACCACCGACATGACCGGTTTCCAAATGATCTACATCGTCAAAGACACCGTTACCAGTGCCCACGGAAGGCTACTTCAAAGACCTCACAGGCTACACCCTGGCCAAAGGCGCAACTGCGACCTTGAACTTTGACAAACGGCACCGGCAATGCCCACTTCGGGGTGAACACCGATGGCATCTTCTACAAATCACCCAACAAGCCGGACTTCCGCATCGAACTGAGCGCCGACGGCCACAATCGAGCAACCATTGATGGCAGCAAAGCCGTTGGAGGAGCCGACAAGAAAGGCTGACACCGGATTGGACCGCCCAGCGCCGACCCGGGGCTGGCTTCCGGGACCGCGTAACCGGTCCAACCGGTGCCAGAACCCAGAGGCGGGATCGGAGATTATGCCCAGGATTATGCCCAGACCAGTTGAAGGAGACGGCCGCGACATGACAACAGCAACAGCCCTTCCTCCGCAGCAGGGGGTGAGCGCCTGCGCCGTCGCATCGCCGCCCCAACCGCGGTGGGTGACATGGGCACTGCTGGCCCTGCTGGCCGGGACGGCAGCACTCTACAGCTGGAACACAGCCGCCGGCGGCTACTCCGATTACTACGCCACCGCAGCAAAAAGCATGTCCGAGAGCTGGAAAGCATTCTTCTTCGGCTCCTTCGATCCGCAGGCCACCATCACCTTGGACAAACTTGCCGGATTCCTGATCCCGCAGGCCCTCTCGGCACGGATTTTCGGATTCAGCCCCGCATCCCTGGCCGTCCCGCAGATCATCGAAGGCCTGATCACGATCCTGGCCAGCTACCTGATCCTCCGCAAATGGGCTGGCTGGGCCGCGGGACTGGGCGGAGCCCTGATCATGGCATCCACACCCCTGCTCGTTTCCATGTTTTCCCACCCCATGGAAGACGGGATGCTCACCATGTGCACCACTTTGGCGATCCTGACCTTCCAGCACAGCCTCGACACGCACAGGACCGTATACCTGATGCTTGCCGGTGCCCTGGTCGGGCTCGGATTCCAAGCCAAAATGATGCAGGCCTGGCTCATCCTTCCGGCCCTGGCCGGGGTGTACCTGATCGTCCACACCGGTCCCCTGACCCGGAAAATCCGTGACCTCCTGTTCGCCGCAGCCGCGACGGTGTCCGTGTCACTGTCGTGGATGACGGCGATCGCCCTGATCCCGGCAGCGGCCAGGCCCTACATTGACGGCAGCACCAACAACAACATCTTCTCCATGGTCTTTGGCTACAACGGATTCGACAGGTTCATCCGGGGCCTGGTCCCCGGCGCCCTCGGAGCAGACCCCGGAGTTCACCCCAACCCAGGATCAGCGGCCGCAACCGCTCCGGCCCTGGTAACGCATACACCCGTCAAACTGCTCATGCCCTTGTACGCCGGTCAGATCGGCTGGCTCTACCCGCTGGCGCTGGCAGGCGTCGTCCTGGGACTCGTTTATCTGCACACGCACCGATCCGCCCCTGGACAGGGGACGCAACTGAAAAGCGGTGTGCTGCTCTCCACCGCACTGCTCGTGAGCGTCGGATCAATCCTCAGCGTCATGGACCTGCCACACGCCGCCTACCTCGCTGCCCTGACCTTCCCCCTGGCAGCCCTCGCCGCCATCGGCGCCAAGCTGCTGTGGCACAACTACGCACACTCCAGCGGACACCTCAGATACGCGCTGCCCGCCTGCGTTCTCCTGCAAAGCGTTTGGGCCGCAGCTTTGAGCGCTCCCTACCCCGGCTTCGCTCCGTGGCTTGCCCCGACCATCGTCACCACAGGTACCGCCGCCACTGCAGTCCTCCTGCGCAGAGCCTCCAGGGGGAGAGCCTCGATAGCGCACGGGACGGCCAGGCGGCGGTCTACACGCGCTGCTCTGGGATTGGCGGGGTGCGCTGTGCTCGCCGGACCGCTCGTATGGTCGCTGTCCACCCTCAACCCCGCCCACGCGGGGACGGCCAATGAGGCCCACGCCGGCCCCTACACTGCCTCCGCCGATGCCCGGGCGCGGATGACCAACACACTCGACGGCGGCATCTATGGCATCGGCCTTGCCTCCAACCGTGCGGTGAGCGCAACGACAGCCGCGGAGACCGCCATGTACCGATACGCCGTCAGCCACAGCGGCACTACCCCCTACGCGATCGCCACCGACAGCTGGCGCAGCGCAGCCCCCCTCATCCTTCAAGGTGGACAACGGGTGCTGCCCATCGGAGGATACAGCGCACGCATTCCCACCCCGACCGCCGCGGAAATCAGAAACCTCGTCGCCACGGGATCGCTGAAATACATCCTGCTGACCGGCGACGGTGCCAAGTCCGGCAACGCCACACCCAACATCGACACCATCCAGCAGTGGGTCCAACGGAGGTGCTCCCGGCTCCCGCCGACGGCCTATCTCCAGGCTCCAAAGCCTGGAGATCTTCGGAGCCCGGTCAGGGATAGCCTGTACCAATGCCGGACCAGTCCCAACCTCGGGCCCAGGTAGCGCCTCGGACCGGTCACCCCGTTCACCGTCCCGGCACAAACGACCATGAATCAAGGGACTCCCTCGACGGCGCCTAGCGGGAGTTTCCGGGCTATTTCGTTTTTGAGGGCCCCGATCGGTCAGGAACCGCAAATGTTCCGGCGTGTCGGGGCCTTCAACCACTCTAAATGTGTATGACCTAAAGTAGTGTAGGTCCATGGCTTTGTATAAGAAGATGATCAGCGGGAAACCGTACTGGTACCTGCGTGAGATGGCCCGGGTGGAAGAGAAGCCGAAAATGGTCTCCGAACGGTACTTGGGCAGCGCTGATGACATTGCCAAGCTGCTGGATGCCCGGGAATCCGAGACGTTTCCGGAGCGGACCCGGCACTTGGGGTTCGGCGACAGTGCCGCTGCGTGGGGGATCTTGGCGCGGCTGGATGTGGCCGGGATCATCGACGAGGTGGCCGGTGCCAGGCGCAAGGACGCTGGCGCGTCAGTGGGCACCTACCTGGCCCTTGCTGCATTGAACCGGGTCGTGGCCCCAACCTCGAAATTGGGGTTCGCCGACTGGTGGAAAACCACCGCAGCGGACCGGTTTACCAAGATCCCGGCCTCTGTGCTGGATCACCGCCGGTTCTGGGACGCCATGCACGCCCTGTCCCTGGAGCAGCTCGCGGTGGTCGAGGAACGCATCGCGCTGGCGATGATCACCGAATTCAACCTCGACGTTTCCGCGCTGGCGCTGGACATGACGAACTTCGCCACCTACCTCGATTCGGCCAACGAGAGGGCTCCGATCGCCCAACGTGGCAAGGCCAAGCATAAACGCACCGATCTGCGCCTGGTCGGTCTGGGGCTGGTGATTACCCGTGATGGCGGGATCCCGTTGCTCGCCCACGCCTATCCGGGCAACAAACCCGACGTCACCCAGTTCCCGGCCATGATCGAGGAACTGGGCGCCCGTCACCGCAAACTCGCCGAAACGGCCGGAACCGGCGACGCTCCGGAGGTGACGGTGGTCTTTGATGCCGGGCAGAACTCGGCCGCGAACTTCACCCGCGTCACCGACACCGGGCTCGCCTTCGTCGGATCCGTCCCGCCCTCCCACGTCACCGACCTGCTCGCCCTGCCCGCCACGGACCGTACGATCGTGGATTCGGACCGGTTCGGCGGGCTCACAGCCGTGGAGACCCGCCGGGTCGTTTACGGCACCGAGCGCCGGGTGATCCTCACCCACTCACCAACCCTGCACCAAGCCCAAACGGCCGGGTTTACCCAGACACTGGCCAAGGCCCAGGCGAAACTCGCCGAGCTCGCCGACACGCTGGCCCGCGGCAGGACTCCACGCACCACCGAAGAACTCTCCGCCCACATCACCGAGCTCACCCGCGATTCCTGGCTGCGCCGCGTCGTGGACTGGACCCTGGACGGCGACACACCGGCCACCCACCGCCTCACCGTCACCGTCAACGACACGGCGCGCCAAGACCTGGAGGATGAGATGTTTGGAAAGCGGGTCCTGGTCACCACCCGGGAGGACTGGCCGGTCGCCGACGTGGTCGCCGCCTACCGCTCCCAGTCAGATGCTGAGTTCGGGTTTCGCCAGCTCAAGGACCCCCACGTGGTCTCCTTCTCGCCCATGCACCACTGGACCGAGCACAACATCCGCATCCACACCTTCACCTGCGTGCTCGCCCTGCAAATCGCACACCTGATGCGCCGGGAAGCCGGGAACGTCGGGGCACACCTCTCCGTGCGGGAACTGCTGGAGCAACTGGCCGGCATCGGCGAAACCGTAATGATCTACTCCTCCACCGGGGGCCGGCCCAAGGCACGGCGCATGCTCACCGAAACCACCGACACCCAGGACCAGCTGGCCGAGGCCTTCAACCTCCGCCGATGGGCACCAAAGAAAAGTTAGGTCATACACCCACAGCCTTCAAAACAGCCCCTGACCTGCACGAATACACATCTGACCTCAATTAGCTAGGAAACTCCCGCTAGGCCCCGGTAGCGCGCATTCGGCCCGGTTTCCGCCTATGGCGGACAGCCATGTGAACAATTCAATGAGGATCGGGACAACTTGGGACCCCGATGACGTAGCCGAGTAGGTTGCCCAGGAACGCACTGACAATGAGCAGAAGGATCAGCAACCAGATATTGAATCCGATGGCCCCTTTGCCATGAGACGACCGTGCGTGAACAGCAGCGAATCCTCAGGCAACCGGGCCCATGCAGCCGGAAAGCATCCCCGCCCGGTCCCTGCCCTTCCGGGTCTGCGCCCGCAGACACACCCGACAAACCCGCGTCACTGCCTCCCGAACCGGGTGAACATGACGCCGAACGATCAGCCGGGCACCGGAAATCGGCATCCGCGTATGCTGGGGCTACTTGCCGCTTTTGCCCAGGGTGACGCTGAACGTTTTGGTGTTCTTTCCACGTTGGATCACTACCTCAACCTTCTGGCCGGGTTCCTTCTGGCGGATAGCAGCCGTCAGGTCCAGGGCGCTGTTGATCTGCGTTCCTGCGAACGCCGTGATAATGTCCCCGGGTTGGATGCCCGCACTGGCTGCGGGGCCGCCCTGGGGAGCATCCAGGACCAAGGCACCCTTCGTCGTGGACAGGTTGAACTGCTGGGCGACCTGCGGGGAAATATCCGAAGGAACAACGCCCAGTAAAGCGTGTTTAACGGTGCCGTTCTTCAGCAGCTGGTCAGCGACCTCCGTAACGGTGGTGGACGGGGTTACAAAGCCGATTGAGACCGCCCCCGAGCTGGGGGGCAGATAGGCCTCAGCGAGGCCGATAACCTCCGAGTTACCGTTCACCGCAGCCCCACCGGAATTGCCCGGAGAAATGGGCGCATCAGTCTGAAGCAGATCAGTGATGCCCTGCGGGGACTCGGCCGAGGCCGGCATATTCCGATGCAGAGCGGACACAATGCCGGCGGTAACGGTATCCGCCAGTCCCAGCGGACTGCCCAGGACGACCGTCAGCGCACCGACCTCGGGTACGGAAGAGGAGAATTTGGCGGCCGGAAGGTTGGACCGGGTCGCCCGGATGACCGCAACGTCGAAGACGTCATCGACACCGACCACAGAAGCCGAGACCTGGGAGCCGTCCGCGAACTGAACCTGGACGGTCTTGAACGGTAGTTTGTTCTTGTCTTCCACCACGTGGGCGTCCGTGACAATAACGCCATCGGCCTTGTACACCACACCACTGCCGAGACCGATCGAGGTCCGGATGGTCACGACGGACGGCTCCAGCGCTTTGACGATGCCCGGGACAGCGGGAAGTCCGGCACCGGCAGCAGCTGACGAGGACGGTGACGGGGCGGGGCTGCCGGTACAGCCCGCTGCCGCTAAGGTGACCCCGGCCGCTAGGGCGGCGACACAGCTGATGCGGAAACGACTATTCATGGCCGGCTCCTTCTTATTGTTCGGGCCAATCTGCAGGACGCGGGGCGGTTCTGCCGTTGAACAACCCGCTGCCGGAACAGGTCGACCGGCAAGCCCGTCGGTGTTCCGGATCATATGGACCTGGA
>JALYYI010000259.1 GCA_030946705.1 Actinomycetota bacterium
CATGATCTCCCGGGCCACTCCGTTCATTTGGGTGGCGGATTTCAGCCAGCCCTGCCCATTGGGCTGCAGCCGGGGCTCGGGGCCGGACAGTGCCGTCAGCGACGTCAGCGACCTTGCCGAATCCAGCACATCGGCGGTGGCGGCCCCATCCACATCGCAGTAGCGCACGGCATTGGTCAGCACCGTCGGGACGCCGAACTCGTGCGCCAGCTTGAGCATCCGCACGGCGTGCGACGTGCTCAGGTATTCGCCCGGGGCACTGAGGTGGCTGACGATTTCCGCGGCCATGGTCCCGGCCGGCATCTGCTGGTACCAGCGCTGGAATCTGCGCCGCGGCAGCAGGTATTTGCGGCCTCCCATGGCCCGGCCCACGTCCGACGACGGCCCCACCAGGACGGTGAAGACCGGCGCCAGCGTCTGCGGGTCCAGCGAGCGGGACGCGAGCTGTTCCAGCGTCACCCCCACCGGCGTGTGCGGACCGGCGTTGGCATGCGCCTGGGAAATCAGCCGGCACAGCGCCCGGTAGCCGGCGGCCTTGATCCCGCCATGGGCCAGCACCACCACCCGGCCGCCCTCCACCAGGCGGCCCGTGGCAGGGCCGCCGCCCGGGCCGCCGTCGTACTGTTCCGCCGGTTCCAGGACCGCAAGGTCCACGCCCACAATCGGTTCAATACCGGCCGCCATGCACGCCTTAAGATGCTTCACTGTGCCGTACAGCCCGTCCCGGTCCGTGCAGGCCAAGGCGTCCGCACCGTCCGCCGCGGCCGACTGGGCAAGATCATCGGGCCAGGAAACGCCATAGTGGGCACTGAAAGCGGTGGAAACGTGCAGGTGGCTGAAACTCATTACTGATCCAAAACTTGACGGGGAGGGTCCGGCAGCAGGCGTCGGCTGAGGGGTCGGCGGCGGGCGCCGTAGCGGGCGCGGTAAGGGGTGGGCATCCCGGGGCCGGGCATTCCCGGGCCGGATCTACGCACTCCGACGCCGGACCGCATCATGTAGCCGCAGGAGACGCCAGCTGTCGCTGCCCAGGTCATGGGCCAGATCAAAGGTGCACAACGGCCCCTTCCCGCTGATCCGTGCCTGCACCCGCCAGATTTCATGGTCCACCAGGCCGGCACCCCGGCCCACCTCGGCACGGACTTCCTCCTCCCACCATCGGCGGCGCTCGTACCATCTCGCTGGTTCTGCCCCGATGGTGTAGCTGCGTTCCTGCCAGATCAGGCGCAACGGCAACCCTGCGGGGGAACACACAACCTCCACCGCTTCGCTAAACATCCCCATCGCAGGGCCTCCCACTCCCGTCAGCCAGGGCTACAGAACGCATTTATTAGAATTTATATTCGAACAATAATTCAAGTGTACGCCCCCCGCACTATGAAATAAATGGGCATCGTTGACGAGGCGGTAGAGCGTGGAACTGCCAACGGAGCGTGGCGTTAAGTCAGGCACACTAAGCCTGATGAAAGCCTGATGAAAGCCTGATGAAAGCCTGGACTACCATCTGGGTCTCATGGGCGCGGATGGTTCAGGCCTCGGTGAGAGCAACCCGATCGATGCGGACCATGCCGCTTACAGCCGGCGGGTAAAGGAACCCGGCTGGAGGAGCTAACACCAAAGCTCACGCTGACACTGAACCACATTCGTTAGGCCACGATCGAATGGGGCCGAACCGGACAGGAACCCGGTTAGCGATGGGATTGCGGGCACTTTGTTAAGGGCCGCTACGGGGTCGGCGTGGCGGTCACCATTTGCTCTTCGGTCGCTGTTCCGGGCGACCACCAACCTGGGCGCGAGCCACTAGGATGACCCTGATGATTACGAAAACTCAAATACTCGCCTCCTACGATTCCCAGCTGCGACTCTTGGTACCGGCAGACCCACCGCAAGGGCAGGACTTCCAGAACCACGGCCTCGTACTTCGCGTAACAGGGCAAAATCGAGGATTTATTGAAACTGCGCAGACACTCGACGTTGAGGGCGACGCGTTGGACCGCCTGATCATCAAACACCGTGACTTCTTCGCCAGTCGCGGTGAGGCCGTGGAATGGAAAACCCGGGCGCACGATCTTCCAGCGGACATCCCGGAGCGGCTGCAGGCCGCGGGTTTCGTTCCTGAGGAAGTCGAAACAGTCATGGTCGGCGACACGGAGAGCATGGCCGTCGAGCCGCAACTGCCCGAAGGTGTCGTGATCCGAACTGTTCACACCCGCCACGACCTCGATCGAATCGCGGAGATGGAGTCCGAGGTCTGGGGAGGGGATTTTAGCTGGCTCGCCAACGATCTCCACAGCCGAATCGCGGCCGAGCCGCACAACATAATCGTCCTTGTGGCTGAGGCTGGCGGCCGAGTTGTTTCTGCCGCTTGGCTCGTCCTCAAAGGGGGCACAGATTTCGCCGGATTGTGGGGCGGTTCGACGTTGGTCAGCTGGAGAAGTCAAGGAATCTACAAAGCACTCGTGGCACGTCGGGCTCAGCTGGCTCAGCACCGAGGCGCGAAATATCTTCAGGTGGACGCCTCAGAAGACAGCAAACCCATCCTTCTTCGGCTCGGGTTCATTGCCCTCACAACTACCACTCCGTATATGTGGAGTCCCGGCCCGGGACACTTTGTCCCCTCGCTGAATACTGCAATTGAGGCTCCGATAGAGTGACGCCATGAAGGTTGACCAAGCACTCGTTGATGCTGCCGTGGATCAGATGAATAGGCGCTGGCCTACGTCGCCGTCGGCCGTAGCGGCCGCCGTCTACCTCGACGACGGTTCTATCTTGACCGGCGTATCGCTCAGTAACTTCAACTCGATCATGAACCTATGTGCAGAAACAGGACCGATTACCCAGGCCTACACACTGGACAGGAAGATCGCGGCGTCCGTCTGCATCAGCAGGGAAGCCGATCGAGATCACTTCCTTGTTCTTGCCCCCTGTGGTGCTTGCCAAGAACGCCTTGCTTTGTGGGGTCCTGACGTCGAAGTTGGAGTACTGGACTCACGCACCAACAACGGGTGGACAAGCAGGCGGCTGATCGAGGTAAACCCGTTCTACTGGCCTGAACCTTACGCCGAATCGGGAACGTGGCCATCACCGGCCCAACACGCATGGAAAGTACTGGAGTGACAGGACGATGCTGACTTCACCATTAGGGACCATATAGTACGATCGGTTTCTGGATCGCCCCGCACCCGATTTCTCCTGGCCCTGCCTCCTACCCGAGAATCGGCCCAGTGACCGATCACTCACCGGTGACGGCTAACCCGAAGTTACGTGGGCCTTTGGTCCGGAACCTTGAATTTCCGGGCCAAAGGTCACCTTTTGGACTAAAAGTGTAGTCAGAAAATGCGGCGTGTCGTTCCGTCGTTTCCGCACCTCCGGGCGTCAGAT
>JALYYI010000160.1 GCA_030946705.1 Actinomycetota bacterium
CCGGCCGGCATCATCAACACCCCGGTCCATGAAAGCCAGGGCCGCCACGAACCGGCTCACCGCGGCGGCGTCCGGTTCACCCAAGGAGGCCGGAACCGCGGACACGACCGGGCCGACAACTGTCGCCGGCTGCCCCTGCGCAGCTTCCGGAGCCCGCCCGTTGCCCTTATTCGTGTCCATAACCCCACTCTCCCAGAGGGCACCGACAATTCAGAGCGTACCGATATTTTAGAGAGTCCCGACAATTTGGGCACGGGAGCAAGGTCCTGGCGGCGCGGTCCCTGCCCGGCAGCAGGCGGCCTCCATCGACCACCGGGGCGGCGTCGAGCACCGGGAATCCGTGGCATCGCCGGGACCAGCCCTGCCGGGACTCGCTGGGAGCCGAGGACGCAAAGGTGACAGCGGCCGTCGTCGGCTGTCCCGGCGAAGCTCCCGGAACCTGTCCGATTCCCTTAATCGCGTCCATAACCCCACTCTTCCAGAGGGCACCGACAATTTGGGCGCGGGATCTAGGTCCTGGCGGCGCGGGCTGTATGCGCCCGCAGGCGGCCTCCGTCGACCACCGGAACGGCGTCAAGTAGGCGGCCCCCATCGACCACCGGGACGGCGCCGACACTGACATTAAATGGCGCGGTTACTGTCGTCCACCTGAATCGGCATCAACGGGCTCTGCGGCGAGGAAAAGGGATAGGTTCACGCGCCTTCGGGCCAATTTCCGTGCCGCCGTCGCGGTGGCACAAAAACTGTTTTCTACTGACGCGTGAACCTACCCGTTACAGGAGCCAATGCAGACACTCCCCTGAGGGGCACACGTCAGGCGGCTTAACAGCCGCTGAGGGTGTGCGGTCTCGCACTGGCCAGGCCTTTTCGGTAATTCAAAAGAACCCGTTGAGCTAAAAGCCTACGTCCTGTGGAGGAGGTGTCAACAGGTGTCTGACCTGCGAGCCTGGGCGTTCCCGCAGGTCAGACCGGCTGGCGCCGGCTCCAAATAACCGCAAATGGCCGCGATGTCACGGCGTGTCGCTGCCACGGACGGCGAAACCGGGGGCCCGGTAGATTTCGTTGCCCCGGTGCACGGTTTGGAGGCACAGCGGATCCGTTCCCGTGTCAAGTGCCGGCAGCATCGGAGTACGCGCCCGCGGATCGGTGCTCCACGACTGCCCGCGTGCGTCCGCCACCTGCACCATCAGCGCCTCCACCTGCCAAACGGCAAAACTGGCCGGGGCTCCCGGCACCAGCTGGCCCATCAGCGGATCACGCTCGCGTGCGGCCCGCCAGCCGGCCCGGCTGTGCCCGATGAACGCCGCCCGGGCGGAGATGCGCTGTTGCGGACGGTGGTGTTCCAGTGCAGCGCGCACGCTGGCCCAGGGGTTCAGTGGCGTGACCGGTGCGTCGGAGCCGAAGCAGACCGGCACTCCGGCGGCGTAGTAGGACGCAATCGGGTTCAGCTGCCCTCCCCGGACGGGTCCAAGCCGGGATTCGTACAACCCTTCCGGTCCGCCCCAGAGCGCGTCAAACACCGGCTGCATGGAGACCGTGACGGAGTGCTCGGCCAGGGTTGCGATAGCGGCCGGATCGGCCATTTCGGCGTGTTCAAAGCGGTGCCCTGCGGCCCGCACCTTCGCGATGCCCACCTTGGCCGCGGCCCGCTGCAGGCCCTCGACGGCGATTTCCATGGCGCCGTCGCCGATCAGGTGGAAGCCCGCCTGGATGCCGGCCTCGGAGGTGGCCGCCAGATGGTCCGCCACCTGCTCGACGCTCAGGTAGGCAGTACCGCTGACACCGGGCGCATCGGCGTAAGGCTGCCGGAGCAGCGCAGTGCGAGAGCCGATGGAGCCGTCAATATTCAAGTCCCCGGCCAAACCAAGCACTGCCGTTCCGAGGGACGCCAAAACCGCGCGGGCTTCCTCCGCGGAGGAGACGGCCTGCGCCCAGTACGGCAGCACCTGCGGCAGCGCCCGCTCCGCAGGACCGGAGCCGCCAGGACCGCCGCCGGCCGGACCCTCCCCGCCAGGACCGCCATCGGCACCGGTCAACTCGGAGAGCAATTGCAGATCCTCCGCCGACCCCGCATGTGGCGCGCTCATTTCGGCCAGCGCCACATAGCCGGCCGCCGCAGCTGCCCGGAGGGCTCTGAGCTGGTGCCCGCGCCGCTGTGCGGGGCTGAGCCGCCGCGACGCCGCGCGCGCGGCAACGTGGGCTGCCCGGACCACCAGGCCGTCCCCCAGCCAGCCCTCCTGGCCTGCCAGGGCATGCCGGACGGCCAGCGCGGAGGAGACAACGGCGGAGTGTATGTCGATGCGGGAGAGGTAGACCTCGCGGCCGCGGCCGGCCCGGTCCAGCTCGGCGGCGCTGATCGGCCGGCGTTCGGGCCAGCTGGTCTCGTCCCAGCCGTGTCCCAGGATCAGACCTTCGGAGGCTGCCGCCGCCCGTCCCACCAGGGTGAGGGCCTCCAGCAGGGACCGCGCCTGCGTCAGGTCCACGGAGTCAAGGGCAATGCCGGTCTCCGTGACGTGCACGTGCGAATCCACAAACCCCGGCGTCATCAAGGCGCCGTCCAGATCCACCTGCCGCATCCGGCCGTCGGCAAGCGCCGCGGCAGCATGCTCGGAGCCCACCCAGGCGACGGTGTCCCCGTCCACCAGCATCGCCGTCGCGAGCGGATCGGCGGCACTGTAGACGGAGCCGTTTCGGTAGAGGGTCAAAGACATGGAAGGAGGGTCCTTTCGGGTTAAGTGAGGCGCGCCACTACTCCGCAACGGCGGAGTAGGCCACCACGCCACGGCGGACGGCATCGATGGCCTGGACGCAGAGCCGGCCGAACGCAGGCTCCAGGTCCGGGACCTTGGCCAGCTGGTCCAGCAGGTCAATCACCTGCTTGGCCCAGCGCACAAAGTCGCCCGCCGCCAGCTCGGTGCCCTCCAGCACTTCCTGGAGGTGCCGGCCGCGCGCCCATTTGTACATCGGCCAGACCAGGCCCAGTTCGGGTTCACCGGTGAGCGGCAGCTTGTTCTGCTCCTCCACATCCTCCAGCGCGGACCACTGGCGGATCACGATGTCCACCGAGGTCTCAAGCGAAATACTGGGCATCCGCGGCCGCAGCCCGCGTTCGTCGCGCTTGGCCTGATAGACCAGCGCGGAGACCAGGGTTGCCAACTCCGCCGCGTCCAGATCGGCGAACGCACCCTCGCGCAGGCACAGCGAAATCAGCAGGTCCTTCTCACCGTAGACACGGCGCAGCCGCTGTCCGTCGCGCGTTGGCCGCAGTCCGCCGTCGGCCGTTACGTCCAGGTAGCCATAGCTGGCCAGCACCTCGCACACCCGGTCGAAGGTCTTGGCAATGGTGTTGGTGCGGCCCTGGATTTGGCGCACCAGCCCGTCCGTCTCGCGGCGCAATTTCCACCAGCGTTCGGACCAGCGGGCGTGGCTCTCGCGGTCGCTGCAGCCGTGGCAGGGGTGGGCCCGCAATTTGCGCCGCAGCTCGGTGATTTCGCGTTCCCGCTGGTCGGTGCCGTGGGCCAGCACGAATTCCTGGCGCCGACCGCCGCTGGCGCCGGTCGAACCGGCCGCCGGCCCGTGCGTCTCGGGGCCGCGCAGGCTGTTGCGCAGCGAGGAAGTCAGGTCCCGCCGGTCCTTGGCCAGCTTCACGTTGAACTGCTTCGGGATCCGAATCTGGCGCACGGGCGCAATCGGGCCCTCCAGATCGTGGATGCTGAGCCGGCGGATCTGCTTCTCCAGCGTCAGGATCGTGGGCCGCGGCTCATGCGAGTTCGGATCACCGGCGACGACGACGGCGAATCCCGGCGTGCGGCCGGCCGGGACGTCCACCACGTCGCCGGCACGCAGCCGCTCCAGCGATTCCTCGACCGCGGAGCGGCGCATCCTGGAGTTCTGTCGGGAGGCGGCGTTTTCCGCTTCCGCCAGCTCCCGGCGCAGTGTCGCGTACTCGCCGAAGTCCCCGAGATGGCAGTGCATGGACTGTTCGTAGCCGGCCAGCGACTCCTCACGCGCGCGGACCTGGCGTGCGAGCCCGACGACAGACCGGTCCGCCTGGAACTGGGCGAAGGAGGACTCCAGGATCTCGCGCGCGCGCGGCCGGCCGAACTGCGCCAGCAGGTTGATGCTCATGTTGTAGGTGGGCCGGAAGCTGGAATTGAGCGGATAGGTCCGGCGGGAGGCCAAACCGGCGACGGCGGCGGGATTGGTCCCCGGCTGCCACAGCACCACCGCGTGGCCCTCCACATCGATGCCGCGCCGGCCCGCACGCCCGGTCAGCTGGGTGTACTCCCCCGCGGTGATATCCACATGCGCTTCGCCATTGAACTTGTCCAGCTTCTCCAGCACCACCGAGCGCGCGGGCATATTCACGCCCAGCGCCAGCGTCTCGGTAGCGAAAACGGCGCGGACCAGCCCGTCGGCGAAGAGCCCCTCCACCACCTCCTTGAAGGTGGGCAGCATGCCGGCGTGGTGCGCCGCGAAACCCCGGATCAGCCCGTCCCGCCAGCTCCAGAAGCCCAGCACGCCCAGATCGTCGGGGGGAACATCCTGGCAGGCTTCATCCACCCGACGGGCAATTTCCAGCTGTTCCACCTCCGTGGTGAGCCACAGCCCCGAGTCCACGCACTGCTTCACCGCGGCGTCGCAGCCGTTGCGGGAGAAGATAAAGGTGATGGCCGGGAGCAGAGCCTCCCTGTCCAGGGCCACGATCACCTGCGGCCGGGTGGCCTTGCGGACGGTGGCCTGGGCCGGCGCCGGCCG
>JALYYI010000165.1 GCA_030946705.1 Actinomycetota bacterium
TCGCCGCCATGGTCTCACGCATGGTGGACCAGTACGGGCCCACCCACATCGGCTTGGGCAGCGACTGCACCCGCGGCTGGGACCACGAATTCGTCGGCTGGCTCCGCAACGGACGCTGGCAGCCCACGGCACCGGAACATGCACCCGCGTGGCCGGCCTGGCCCAACTGGTTCACCGGACCCGAAGACTTCCCCCGGCTCACCGACGGGCTCGTCGCCGCGGGACTCACGGATGACACCATTGCGGCGGTCCTGGGCGGAAACTTCAGCCGCCTGTTCGCCGAGGTCATGGACAACACGAAGGAGAAGGCCCATGTCTGAGAACACCACCATTCTCACTGGCGCCACTGATGGTGACCGGGCGACAGCCGTCGCCTCCGTCCAGCCCCGCGAGATCACCGAATCAGCCTTCCGCGCCTTGTGCGCTGCGGGAGCGGACCCAGCCGAAGCCCGGGAAGGCGGACTGGCCGTGCTGCGGGCCGAAGTTGACTCAAAGCACGGGCTTGCCCTCCTGGAACAACTGCTAGCGGCGGATTGGGCCCAGCCCATGCGAGCCGCCGGCACCAGGGCGACGTCGTGGGCCGGTGTCACCGTCCACGAACTCGACTGCCCGGACCAGCCGGCACTGCGTTCGGCGATGCAGCTCATTGACCTGGCCGCCAGCGGCGGTTTAAGGGAAGTCCGCGTGGTACGCACCACGGTGGCCGGTATCCCGCGCCAACTGTGGAACGACCTTCTGCTGCGGCGCAGCGCCAGCCTGCAGCGGAGCATCATTGTGGCCATCTCCACCGCAGACGGCACGGAATACCTCACAGTCCACAACGGTGCGGTCACCTCGGCAATGGAGCCGCCCAGCGCCGCCATTGCCGCGTCGGTGCTGCCCCCGTCGGAAGGCGACAACACGGTCGTCGTCGTCCTTCAGGGCATTAACGAGCTGGCCCAACGGGACCTCAGCATCTCCCAAAAACCCCTGAAAGTAAGGGAACAAGAATGGCATCGCATGTATCAGCTCTCCCGGAACTACCTGATGGCGGACCGGTGAGCGGCATCGAGCGCACCCAGTTCTCCGACGGAAAGCCCCGGCCCTACTCGGCCTCAGCCGCCGTGAACGGCATCGTCTTTCTCTGCGGGCAGGTACCCACCCGTGCCGACGGCTCGACCCCTGCCGACATTGCCGGCCAGGTGGCCCAAGCCTTAGACAACCTGGAAAACGCCCTATCGGCAGCGCATTCGGACCTGTCCAGCCTCCTCAAACTCACCGTCCACCTCGCGGACCTGGACGAGTTCGAGGACTACAACGCCGCGTACCTCACCAGGCTCAGCGGCCATCCCCTGCCACCCCGGACCACCGTGCAGGTTGCCCGGTTCCGGGGCGAGAAGCGCATCGAAATTGATGCCGTCGCAGCCGCAACAGCCTGACCGACCCACGGCCATGGATCTGTTGGGTAACCACCGTCGCTTTCCCTTAGCCCAGATCGGAACCAACATGCTCTCCCACGCACCCTCTCCCACTCCGGCACCCACATCCCAAATCACCATCGATTCAGCACCGCTGAACGCATTCCACAAACGCCTGACCCTCTTCAGTTCCGGCGGGCCCTTCCTGGACGGCTACATTCTGGCCATTATCGGCATCGCCTTGGTCCAGATCATTCCCCAGTGGCAGATGAACGAGTGGTGGAACGGGCTCATCGGCGCCTCCGCGCTGGTCGGGGTCTTCATTGGCGGTCTGGTCTTCGGCAACATCACCGACAAAATCGGCCGCAAACTCATGTACACCATTGACCTGATTGCGATCATCGTGTTCTCAATCGCACAGTTCTGGGCCAACGAGCCCTGGCAGCTGTTCACCCTGCGCCTGCTCATCGGTATCGCGGTCGGGGCCGACTACCCCATCGCCACCGCACTGGTCGCCGAATTCGTCCCCGCGAACTGGCGGGCCCGCCTGCTCGGCGGCCTGAACGCCATGTGGTTCGTTGGGGCCACCGTCGCAGCCTTTGTCGGCTACTGGCTGCTGTCCCTGCCCGACGGTTGGCGCTGGATGCTCCTGTCCTCCGCGGTGCCTGCAGTACTGATCCTCATCGCCCGTGCCACCATCCCTGAATCCCCGCACTGGCTCGTTGGCAAGGGCCGCCATGAGGAGGCCCTGGCCATCCTGAAGAAGACCATCGGAGAGGGGGCGACACTTGATGGAATCACCGCCCACGACCCCAACGCGGTCAAGCTCAGCACCAAAAAAGCCTTCAAGATGGTTCTCACCGGCGGCTACCTGAACCGGGTCATCTTCATCTCCATCTTCTGGACCTGCACCATCGTGACCCTGTTCTCCATCTACGCCTTCGGACCCCAGATCCTGGCCCTGTTCCACCTCGAGTCCGGGGATGCAGCCAACATCGGCTACGGACTGATCAACGTGTTCTTCGTGGTCGGCAACATCGTCGCCCTCCTCGTCGTCGACAAGCTCGGCCGCCGCCCGGTTCTGATCTGGGGGTTCATCCTCTCGGGCGTCGGCCTGTTGTTCCTGGCCATCTTCCCCACCGCACCCCTGGCCCTGATCGCCCTGGCCTTCGCGTTCTACGCCATTTTCAACGGAGGCCCGTCGATCCTGGAATGGATCTACCCCAACGAACTGTTCCCGACTAAGGTCCGTGCCACCGCCGTGGGCCTGTGCACGGGAACCAGCCGCATCGGCGCCGCCATCGGCACCTTCGCCACACCCCTGGCCCTAACCCATCTGGGCCTTTCCGGGACCATGTGGATCGCCGCCGGGATAGCCCTGGTCGGTGCGGGGGCAAGCTACTTCATGGCACCCGAAACCAAAGGCAAAAACCTCGAAGACGCAGCCGCGCTTCATACCTGACACCACCCACCAACCGTGGTGGGAGCGGCCATCCCCGGAGGTCATGCTGCTCCCACCACGTTGCCACCCGACTCCACCGCCTCCGCGTCCGAAAAAAGTCACACCGACACCTCCTTTCGGCCCGTGCCGACGGAACGATCCCTCGCGGGTTCCGGCATCGGCGGCCGAGAATGCCGGCGAGGTTCGTGGCCCGTCAGCGGGAGGTTCCCGGGCCAGCCACCGGCCATGCCGTCCCCACCCCCTGGACCACGGCTCCGAGGTCGAAAGCCATGCCGGGCCCCAGCAGGCAGCAGGGCCTTCCCGCAGCCGCCCGAACAAGACATTCCCAGACAAGGAAGTAACAATGAAGCTATCCGGCAACGCCGATCATCCGACAGCCGGCTACACCCAACGGGCGGACAGCCACCAGGACATGGCAACAGGGCGCCCTGGCGCGGAAGACGGTCAACGATGACCCAGACCGTCATCGCACCACAGTCCGTCCCCATTTCCGGGGGCACCGCCACACTGAAATCCGCAGGTCACGTCATTGTCGACTCCCTTCTCGCCCACGGGGTCCAGCGTGCCCACGTCGTCCCGGGCGAAAGTTACCTCGAGGTCCTGGACGGATTGCACACCTCCCCGATCGAGACCATCGTCTGCCGCCACGAGGGCGGCGCCAGCTACATGGCAGAAGCTGACGGGAAAATGAACCAGCTCCCCGGCGTCGCCATGGTCACCCGGGGGCCCGGTGCAGCAAACGCCCACGTCGGGCTGCACACCGCCTGGCAGGACTCCACACCCATGGTGCTCTTCGTCGGCCTCATTCCCTTTGCCCACCGGGACCGGGAGGCCTTCCAGGAATTCGACATCAAGGCCTGGTTCGACACCGGCGCCAAACGAGTGATGGTCCTCGACCACGCCGAACGCGCCTCCGAAATCGTGGCAGAAGCCTTCTTCGCCGCGATGAGCGGCCGCCCCGGACCGGTCGTCATCGGCCTCCCGGAGGACATCATCCGCGAGCAGATCGACCCGAGGCTGCACCCGCCCATCCCCCTCGCCACCGGGGGCATCACCAACGCGGACTCCGAAGCACTCGCCGCAGCCCTCGCCGACTCCCGCAAGCCCCTGGTCGTGACCGGCGGGAACGACTGGACCCAGAACGGTGCAGACCAACTCACCCGGTGGCTGGAAAAGCACCACATCCCCGCGGCAGCCGAATGGCGCACCGAAGGCACCGTCCCGTTCGATTCCCCCTCCTACGTCGGACCCATCGGCTACGGCCGCCCCCGTCCCACCTACGATCTGCTGGAAGAGACCGACCTTCTCATCTTCGTCGGCACGGTCCCCGGCGACGTCATCACCGACGGTTTCCTCTGCCGCCAGGACTGGAAGAAAAAGAACTTCCTCGTCACCATCGACCCCTCCCTGCGCGGACGCTCCGGACCCGTCACACGGCAGATCGTCGCCAAACCGGACGCATTCGTCCGGGACCTGGCCAAAATCGAGCCCGAGGTCAAGCCAGAATGGAAGACCTGGACCGCCAGAATGCGCGCCGAACAGGAAGCCTTCGCCGCGCTCCCCCCATCCACCCCCACGGACGGCCCGGCCCGGATGGACACCCTCATGGCCAACCTCGTCCCAACCCTGCCAGCCGACGCAATGGTCACCTTCGGCGCCGGTGAACACACCAACTGGGCCCACCGATACTTCCCCACCCGGGGCTACGCCTCGATGATCAGCGCCCGCAACGGGTCCATGGGCTACTCCATCCCTTCAGCCGTCGCAGCGTCCCTGGCCCACCCCGGCCGAAGGGTGGTGACCATCGCCGGCGATGGGGAATTCCTCATGAACGGCCAGGAACTCGCCACAGCCGCACAGTACGGTGCCACACCCCTGGTGGTCGTCATGGACAACCAGGAATACGGGACAATCCGCACCCACCAGGAACACCACTATCCGGACAGAATCACCGGCACTCAGCTCAAAAACCCGGACTTTGCCCTGATGGCCACAGCGTTTGGCGGCTACGGCATCAAGGTCGACAGAGACCAGGACGTCCCTGCAGCCATCACGGCGGCGCTGAAGGCCATCAATGAGGACAAGGTATTCGCACTCATCCACCTCATCGTCGAACAGCGCGTCAAAGCGTACTAAACGAAAACTTCCATCAGCGAGGCCCACCCCAGAGCGGGCCCCAGCACCAGCTGACTCACCCGAGATGTACCTGAACGAATGGAAAATGAATGTCCGTCTCACCTGAGGAAGAAAATGCCTTGCTGGCCTCGGTCCCGACCGGCCTGCTGATCAACGGCGCATGGCGTCCGGCCAAGTCCGGGAAGACCTTCGACGTGGAGGACCCGGCCACGGGCAAGGTGCTGATGAGCATCGCCGACGCCGGGCCCGAGGACGGCGCGGCGGCCCTGGACGCGGCCGCCGCTGCCCAGGAATCCTGGGCCAGGGTCCCGTCCCGTGAGCGCGGCGAGATGCTGCGCCGGGCCTTCGAACTCGTGACCGAACGCGCCGAGGACTTCGCCCTGCTGATGACCCTGGAGATGGGCAAACCGCTGGCCGAGGCCCGCGGCGAGGTCACCTACAGTGCAGAGTTCCTTCGCTGGTTCTCCGAGGAAGCCGTCCGAGCCTTCGGCCGCTACTCCGTCTCCCCGGACGGGAAGTCCCGTCTGCTGGTAACCAAGAAGCCGGTGGGCCCGTGCCTGCTGATCACCCCGTGGAACTTCCCGCTGGCCATGGCCACCCGCAAGATTGCCCCCGCCGTCGCCGCCGGCTGCACCATGGTCCTCAAGTCCGCGAACCTGACCCCGCTGACATCCCAGCTGTTCGCGGCCGTGATGCAGGAGGCCGGACTCCCCGCAGGCGTCCTGAACGTCATCCCGACCTCCACCGCCGGCGCGACCACGGGCCCGCTGATCAAGGATTCCCGGCTCCGAAAGCTGTCCTTCACCGGCTCCACCGAGGTCGGCCGCCGCCTACTCTCCGATGCCTCCGAAACAGTGCTGCGGACCTCGATGGAACTCGGCGGCAACGCCCCGTTCATCGTCTTCGCCGACGCCGACGTCGACGCCGCCGTCGCCGGCGCGATGCTGGCGAAGCTGCGCAACATGGGCGAGGCCTGCACCGCGGCAAACCGGTTCATCATCCACGAATCCGTCGCGGACGAGTTCGCCAAGAAATTCGCCGCGAAAATGGCGGACATGACCACCGCCCGCGGCACAGAGTCCGATTCCAAGGTGGGGCCACTGATCGATGCCAAGAGCCGGGACAAGGTACACGAACTCGTCACCGATGCCCTCGCCTCCGGCGCCACGGCCCTGACCGGCGGTGCCCCGGTGGACGGACCAGGCTACTTCTACCAGCCGACCATCCTCACCGGTGTCACCGAGGGCACCCGGATCCTGTCTGAGGAAATCTTCGGCCCCGTCGCCCCCATCATCACCTTCAACACCGAGGAAGACGCCGTCCGGCTCGCGAACAACACCGAATACGGGCTCTTGGCCTACGTCTTCACCCGCGACCTCAACCGCGGCATCCGGATGGGGGAACGCCTCGAGACCGGCATGCTGGGCCTGAACGCCGGCGTCATCTCCAACGCCGCCGCCCCGTTCGGCGGCATCAAACAGTCCGGTCTGGGACGTGAAGGCGGCCTGGAAGGCATCGAGGAATACCTCTACACCCAGTACATCGGGATCAACGACCCCCACGCCGACCGGTAGAACGTCCCCCGGACACATCAGGCCGAAGATCTCCCGGCCTGGGCCGATGATGGCAGGTGTTCTCTTTGTCTTGGCGGACGAAAGGTAGGCTACGGGCGAGTCGAGGGTGGGGCCTTGTCAAGCGGCTAAAACGCCGCAAGGGGGCCATTTCAAAATGCCATACCCACCTTCCACTTTCATTATGTGAGCGTATGGTGACATCCGCATCTGAGACGGTCACGTTCAACGGCCCAACCCGGGTGGTGATGTCGTTTCCGGTCGAATCCCTGATGGACAGGTGAGACCGTTAAGGCAGTGGCTTTTCGTGGGATAGAAGGAGGTGGGTGGTGATCATGATCGGGGGAGCGATGCTGGGCGAAGGGCTGGTCGCTGGCATTTGTCCTGGGATCGGGTTCCAGTCGGAGGGCAAGAAAAGTGGT
>JALYYI010000174.1 GCA_030946705.1 Actinomycetota bacterium
CGGCCGGCCACCGGCAGACCACGATATTCCCCGCAACCGCCTGATCGTTTCCAGAGAGTAGAACCATGGCCCGCAAAGTAGTCATCACCGGACTCGGAGCTACCACGCCCATCGGCGGCGATGTCCCGACGATGTGGAAGAACGCCCTCGTCGGCGTGTCCGGCGCCCACACGCTCGGGGACGAATGGGTAGAGAAGTATCAGCTGCCCGTCCACTTTGCCGCCCGGGTTTCCACGCCTGCCTCCGAGGTGCTGACCCGCGTCGAGGCCAAGCGGCTGGACCCGTCCAGCCAATTCGCCGTGATCGCCGCCCGCGAAGCCTGGAAGGATTCCGGGCTCACCGAGATTGACAACGACCGCTTTGCCGTCGCCTTCGCCACCGGAATCGGCGGCGTGTGGACCCTCCTGGATGCCTGGGACACCCTGCGCGAGAAGGGACCGCGCCGGGTGCTTCCGATGACCGTTCCGATGCTGATGCCCAACGGCGCCGCGGCCGCTGTGAGCCTCGATCTCGGGGCACGCGCCGGTGCGCACACGCCCGTCTCCGCGTGTGCCTCCGGTACGGAAGCCCTGGAGTTGGGGATGGAGCTGATCCGCTCCGGCAAGGCCGACGTCGTCATGGCCGGCGGCGCCGAGGCCGCCATCCACCCGCTTCCGCTGGCGGCGTTTTCCTCGATGCAGGCCCTCTCACGCCGCAACGACGACCCCGAGCACGCCTCCCGGCCGTACGACCGGGACCGTGACGGCTTCGTCATGGGTGAAGGTGCCGGTGCACTGGTGCTCGAGGCCGAGGAGCACGCACTGGCCCGCGGGGCGCGCATCTACGGCGAGCTCGCCGGCGCGGCCGTGACGGCCGACGCGTACCACATCACCGCCCCGGATCCTGAGGGGCTGGGCGCAACCCGGGCCCTGAAGGCCGCGCTCTTCGATGCCCGCGCCCTGCCCGATGACGTGGTGCACATTAACGCCCATGCCACTTCTACGCCCGTCGGCGACAAACCCGAGTTCACCGCGCTCAAGGCTGCCCTGGGCGATCATGTGGACAGTGTGGCAGTTTCCGCCACCAAGTCCCAGACCGGCCACCTGCTGGGCGCCTCTGGTGCCGTGGAAGCCGTCATGACCGTGCTGGCCGTCTACGAGCGCAGGGCTCCCGTAACGATCAACCTGGAGCACCAGGATCCGGAGATTCCGCTGGATGTTGTCACCACCGCACGGGATCTTCCCGCCGGAGACATCGTCGCCCTGAGCAACTCCTTCGGCTTCGGCGGACACAACGCGGTCATTGTGATCCGCAACCACTGACGCGCCGCCGTCGACGGTGGCTGCCGCTGTCGCTGTGGCTGTCGCTGTGGAGGCAAGCGTAAAGGAGCCGGTCCCGCGGGACCGGCTCCTTTAACGCTATGGGTGACCTTGCTATGTCGCTGTTGGTGGATTTGGCCGGCGTCAGCCGACCTGGTGCAGCCAGCGTACCGGGGCGCCCTCGGCAGCGTGGCGGAACGGCTCCAGTTCCTCATCCCATGCCTCGCCCAGTGCCAGCGAGAGCTCGTGATAGACGGCGGCCGGATCACCTGCGCCGGCCTCGTAGGCGTACCGGATGCGGTCCTCGGAAACCATGATGTTCCCGTGCACGTCCGTCATGGCATGGAAGATTCCCAGTTCGGGGGTGTGGGACCAGCGTCCGCCGTCAACCCCGGCACTGGCCTCCTCGGTGACCTCGTAGCGCAGGTGCGCCCAGCCGCGGAGGGCAGAAGCCAGCAGCGATCCGGTGCCCTGCGGACCGGCCCAGGACAGCTCCGCACGGAACATTCCGGGCGCGGCAGGCTGAGCCGTCCACTCGAGGTCGGTGCGCTTGTCCACCACCGACCCGATGGCCCACTCAACGTGCGGGCACAACGCAGTAGGGGCCGAGTGAACAAACAAAACACCGCGCGTCATTACAACAGACATTCCATCCTCCATAGCTGTAGGTGCGTCTTCCCCAACGACCTTCGGTATGGCTGATGTTCGGTTGCTCAATGATGCGCCGGAATTGCCATTCTGCAGTCCCTAAACGCGGTCCTCCAACTGCGTTCCCTCACATTGTGCCGTACCAACACGAATAACGCCAGTGGAATTCTCCAGATAAGATTTTGTGTCGCTCAGGCGCGCGGGTGCGCCTGCTGGTAGCTGCTGCGGAGCCGGTCGACCGAGACGTGCGTGTAGATCTGCGTGGTAGCCAGGCTGCTGTGGCCCAGAATCTCCTGCACCGCCCTCAGGTCCGCACCGCCGTCCAGCAGATGTGTGGCGGTCGAATGGCGGAGCGCGTGCGGGCTGGTGGCGGAGGTATCCCCCAGTTCGCGGAACAGGCGCTCGACGACGGAGCGCACCTGCCGCTGGTCCACCCGGTTTCCCCGCTGGCCCAGGAAGAGAGCCGGACCGCTGCGGTCCGTGCACAGTTTTGGCCGGCCGGAGGTCAGCCACTCCTGGGCTGCGGCGGCCGCGGGCTGACCGTAGGGGATGGTGCGTTCCTTGTTGCCCTTACCGATCACGGTGAGGGTCCGCCGCTCCTGGTTCAGGTCGTCGATGTCCAGGGCAACGAGCTCCCCGACTCGCATTCCGGTGGCGTAGAGGAGTTCCACCAGAGCCAGATCCCGCAACGGAAGCGCCTCCCCCTTGACGGCCCGCTCCTGGAGGCCGGCGAACAGACGTCCCATCTGCGGCTGCGCCAGCACGCCCGGCAGCGACTTTTCGCGCTTGGGTGCCTTCAGGCGCAGCGCGGGGTCCGCGGCTATCAGCTCCTCACGCACGGCCCAAGCGGTGAAACTCCGGGCCGTGGCCGCCCGGCGGGCCAGGGTAGCCCTGGACATCCCCGCCGCACTCTGCTCCCCCAACCAGCGCCGCACCGTGCCAAGCTCCAGCCCGTCCAGGGTGCTGACTCCCTCCACGCGGGCATGGATCAGCAGGCTCTGCACATCACCCAGATACGCTCGAACGGTGTGGACCGACCGCGCGCGCTCCTGCACAAGGTAGCGTTCAAAGCCGTCGGCGGCCTGCGTAAAGGCCTCAGGAAGCTGCTCGGTTCTTTCCACCTATCCACTGTGCGTCGCTGCGGCGGCACGATCAAGCCGAACCGCCGCGCCTGCCGTTACGGGTTTGCGGCGCCCGACCGTCAGCCGTCCTAATCCTCCGACTCGTCCTCCGCCTCATCCTTCGACTCGAACTGGCTCAGCGGAGAGCCGCCGAAGTTGGCCGAATCATTGCTGGCGTCGACGTCCTCTTCGTCCATCGGATCCCCGAAGTCGACGTCCCCGGCAGCCTCACCGATGGTCGGCTCCTCCGGCGGCACCTGCTCATCGCCGTTGCGATACCGCTCTTCCTCGGTTTCATCCCGCAGTGCCTGGTCCGATTCCATGCCGGGATCCTCCGGCGCGGCCCCTGGTTCCTCCTGCAGCAGCGGATCCTGGCGCCAGTTGTCCGGGTCGTTTTCCGCTGCGCCCGGATAGTCATCCGGCCGATTCCCCTTGAGCGGGTCCAGCCGTTCCGCGTCGCGCGAATCAAGCTCTTCGGCCGTGTCCGGATCCGGAATCGTACGTTCCTCGCCAACCATGCGAAGGTCCTGGTCGGGACGATCCTGCTCGGTCATGGTTCTGCCCCTCCTGCTGTGTGTTGGCAATCACCCGCACTTTGTCAGCCTACTGAGCATCATCTGGCTTGGCTACCGGCCTGGCAAGCCTGGTCAGCGACGTTGTCAGGGACGTTGTCAGGGACGTTTGCGGCGCCGCCAATTGCCATTGCTCCTCTCCGCCAGGCCCAGCAGTTCCAGCCGGCCAAGCCCCGATAGGACGGTTTGAAGACTCAGCCCCGCCACGGTGCAGAGCTTCTCGGCGGTGCTGGCGGCGACCACCGGCAGGGCATCCAGCAGCAACAGGTCCTCAAGATTCAGCCCGTCGTGGTCAGCATTCGGTCCGGACATTTCCGCTGCGAGATGGTCTCCGCTGGCACCGGCGAGTTCGGCGACCTCGGCGGCGTCGGTGACGCAGACCGCCGATCCCTCCCGCAGCAGTCGGTGACAGCCGGCGGAGTTTGCCGAATACACCGAGCCGGGCACAGCTGCGACGTTTCGGCTCAGGACGTCCGCGTGATGCGCCGTGCTCAAGGCACCGGAGCGCCATCTCGCCTCGACGACGACGGTGACGGCGCACAGAGCCGCAATAAGGCGGTTCCGCTGCAGGAATCGGTACCGGGTCGGATTGGAGCCCGGCGGCACCTCGGCGATCATGGCGCCCTGCTCGGCAATCGTGCGCAATAGTTCCTCATTGCCCGCCGGATAGAACCGGTCCACGCCGCCGGCCATGACAGCAATGGTGGCCAACGCACCCCTGCTGCCGGCCAGGGCGGCCCGGTGGGCATGGGCATCGATGCCGTAGGCTCCCCCGCTGACCACGGTGAATCCCCGTTGTGCGAGCCCGTGTGCCATTTCCGCGGTGACACCTGCCCCGTAACTGGTACTGTCCCGCGATCCGACCACGGCGACAGACTGGCTGAGCGGCGGGAGCTGGCGGTGGGGGCTCCGCACCCAAAGCGCGATGGGTTCACCCAGCCCAAGATCCGCCAGCGCCTCCGGCCATTCCTGGTCCTCCGGCGTCAGCAGTCCGCCGCCGAGACGCCTGATCACGTCCAGGTCACGTTTCGGCGCGAGGTCAGGCAAACGGGTTCCCCACCGTGACAATGCCGGCGCCAGCCCCTGCCAGCTGGACGAAGCCCCGGCTTCGTCCAACTGCGCGGCGATCTGCCGCTCGAGTGCGGTGCCGGTCCTGACCTCCCCGGCGGCCACCCGCAGGGCCTCCACCGGCCCAAGGACCCGGATCAGCGCCATCCCCACCAGGTCTGAGGGTTCCATCAATCGGGTGAGGGCAGCCCTTGCCACCCGTGCGGTGTCCGCCGCGTTGTTTTCGCGGCTGCCGTTGCCATCGTTCGGCGAATCAGAGCCATCCTTCGGCGAATCAGAGCCATCCTTCGCCATCAAGACGCCATCCCCCTTTGCCGCATGGTCAGGGCTATGCCAACCTCGTGCGCGCGCGGTCGCCGGATGTCCGCCAGATCGGCCAGTGTCCAGGACAACCGCAGCACCCGGTCATAGCCCCGGGCCGTCAGGGTGCCGATTTCCATTGCCTTGTCCAGCGTGGCCCGGTCCCCGGCCGGCAGCCGAAAAATGCCGCGCAGCAGCTTCCCAGTGATGTCGGCATTACGGGCCAGTCCGTAGTCGGACAACCGCCGGCGCTGGCGCTCCCGCGCCATCCGGACCCGCTCGGCAACGGCGGCCGTGGAATCGCGTTGGCCGCTGTCCGAAAGTTCTGCCAGCGAGAGCCTGTTGACCTGAAGCTGGATGTCCACCCGATCCAGCAAGGGTCCGGACAGACGGCCGAAGTAGCGCCGCCTGGACATCGCGGTGCAGGTGCACTCCAGCCCCTTGCCCGCCGCTTTACCGCAGGGACACGGATTGGCGGCCAGCACCAGCTGGAACCTTGCCGGATAGGAGGCCGTCCCGGCGGAACGGTGCAGGATCAGCTCGCCGCTCTCCAACGGCTGGCGAAGGGCGTCGAGCACCTTGCGCTCATACTCGGGCGCCTCGTCAAGGAAGAGAACACCTTTGTGCGCCCGCGATGCCGCCCCCGGTCGCGGCAGCCCGCTGCCTCCTCCGATGATCGAGACGGTGCTGGCGGTGTGGTGTGGACGTTCGTAGGGCGGCCGGCGGATCAGCGAAGACACGGAAGTGGTCCAGCCATCCAGCGAATGGATGGCTGTCACTTCCATGGCGTCCGCGTCGTCCAGGTCCGGGAGCAGGCCCGGCAACCGTTCGGCCAGCATCGTTTTCCCGGCCCCCGGCGGTCCTACCAGCATCAAATGGTGGCCGCCGGCCGCCGCTACTTCCAGGGCCTGCCGCGCTTCCTGCTGGCCGGCCACATCGCCCAGATCAGGTGGCGCCGCGGCATCCCCGCCCGGCGGCGCCCCTGCCGGGGCATCATCCGGTTCGGGGTATTCGTCCATCACCAGGTTTTGCGGGTCGGCACCGAAATCCAGCGCCACCTGGGCCAGCGACCGATAGCCGGCAACCCTGGCCCCGGGCACCAGCTCCGCCTCCCGCATGTTGCCCATGGCCACGGCAAAGTCCGCGTAACCGGCCCGGACGGCAGCCATCACCGCCGGAAGAATGCCGCGTACCGGCCGGAGCCGGCCGTCCAGGCCGAGTTCGGCAATGAAGATCGTGCGCCCCGTTTCCCGGATATCCCCGGCGGCACGCAGGGCCGCCATGAGGATGGCCAGGTCAAAGGCTGATCCCTTCTTGGGCAGCGACGCCGGGACCAGGTTCACGGTGATCTTGCGCCGGCTCAGTGGAATTCCGGAGTTGTGCGCCGCAGCCCTGATGCGTTCCTTGGCCTCGTTCAGGGAGGCGTCCGGCAGGCCCAGCAGGATGAAATTGGGCAGGGTCTGCCCGATGTCCGCCTCGACCTCCACGACGTGCCCGTTCAACCCCACCAGCGCCACCGAGAAGGTGCGTCCCATCGGCATCTAGCCCACCCCCCGGAGGTGCTCGACGACCGGCTCGCCGCGACCGTCGTCGAGCACCGCCAGGGCATCGATGCGCGAGCGCGGCAGGAAGACACCGTGCTCCCGCGACCACAACACGGACAGTGTCCTGAGCCTGTTCAGCTTCGCGTCAGTGATGGACTCGAAGGGGTGGCCGTACCTGACCGATCTGCGGGTCTTGACTTCGGCAATGACGAGGGTCTGGCCGTCCACAGCGATGAGATCGATTTCCCCGACCGGGCAACGCCAATTGTGATCGATGACCCGGATTCCGCGGTCTTCGAGATAATCCGCCGCCAGCATTTCCCCGCGCCGGCCCAGAACGTCCTTTGCTTTCACGAGCACCTCCGATACCAGCCTGGACGGACTCAGGCATCAGCGGAAGGAGGCGAACGCGGTATGTGGGAACGGCGGGGCGGCGCGCCGCTTGTGGAGGACAGATGCGCCGATGGAACGCTCCCGACCACCGGCTGTGCGGGCTAACGAGCCGCAGCCCTAGAGCCCCAGGCTTCCATCCTTGGGAACCGCCAGATCGTCTGATTTGGCCAGTTCCTCGACGTTGACGTCCTTGAACGTGATGACGCGGACGTTCTTGACGAACCGGGCCGAACGGTAGACGTCCCAGACCCAGGCATCCTGCAGGGTCAGGTCGAAATAGACCTCCCCATCGGCGGAGCGGGCCTGAAGGTCCACGTGGTTGGCCAGGTAGAAGCGCCTTTCCGTTTCCACGACATAGCTGAAAAGACCCACGACGTCGCGGTATTCACGGTAGAGCTGCAGCTCCATGTCCGTTTCGTAGTTTTCCAGATCTTCGGCACTCATGCTTCCATCATGCCCCACCGGCAAGGGGTTCGCCGTCCAAGCCGCCGGCGGCGTCCGCGTCGCCGGTGAGCCGCCAGCTCATCCGGTGGTAGGGGGACGGTCCGTGGGCCATGATCGCTGCCCGGTGTGAGGCGGTCGCGTAGCCCTTGTTGAAATCCCAGCCGTACTGCGGATGGGCCGCCGAGAGCTCCGTCAGCATCCGGTCGCGCTCAACCTTGGCCAGCACGCTGGCGGCCGCAACGCTGAGGCACTGCATGTCCGCTTTGATCTTCGTCACGACCGGGGCACAGCAGCCCGGGCCGCCCAGATCCTCGACGGCATCGAAGAGGGTTTCCTGCACCCGGGGCGAGAGCCAGTTGTGGTTGCCGTCCAGGATCACGGTCTCGGGCGTCGTTCCCGAGTCAAGCACCTGCCACCAGGCACGGGTTCCGGCCAGCCGCAGCGCGGCAATCAGTCCCACCGCGTCAATTTCGGCCGCGGAGGCGTGGCCCACGCCATAGGCCACCGCCCATTTCCTGATCCGCGGCACCAGTTCCAGCCGCGCCGCCGGGGTGAGCAGCTTGCTGTCCCTGACCCTCGCCAGCCCGCGCTGCGCGCTGGCATCTATCACCACCATGCCGACGCTGACCGGACCGGCCAGGGAACCGCGGCCCACCTCGTCGCATCCGGCCACGAAACGGTGGCCGGAGGCGAGAAAGGAACGCTCAAACCCGAGGGTGGGAGCCCTGCCGCTCACACCTACCATTATTGTCCGGTGGGGATGGCCGTGGGGGTTGAAACCGAATGCGGCGCCGGAGCGGGTACGGCGCGGAAAACGTCCGGGTAATTCCCCAGGAAGGTGACCCGGCTAAGCGGCCAAGCGATCACCGTGGCCTTGCCCTCCACATCGGCCACCGGAACGAACCCCTTGCCCGGGGTGTTCTGGTGGGCCCGGGAATCCGCCGATTCGTTGCGGTGGTCCCCCATAACCCACAGTTCGCCGTCCGGAACCCTGACGTCGAAGGGGGCGGCGGGATCCGCCGGTGGGGACCCGGGATAGAGGTACGGTTCCGTCAGGGGAGCACCGTTGACGGTGAGTTTCCCGGCCGCGTCGCAGCAGATCACCCGGTCGCCCGGCAGGCCGATCACACGTTTGACAAGGTGCTGCTCCGATTCATCGGGCAGCAGCCCCACGAAGGTCAGCCCGCCCTTGACCCAGCTCAGCGGTCCGGGCGCCTTGGCAGGGGCGGGCGGCAGCCAGCCCTGGCTGTCCTTAAACACCACGACATCGCCGCGCTGCAGGGCAAAGGGGTGCGGCACCAGCAGGTTCACGAAGATCCGGTCGTTGAGTTCGAGGGTGTTCTCCATTGACCCGGACGGGATCCAGTACGCCCGGAACAGGAAGGTTTTGATCAGGAAGGACAGCACCAGCGCAATCACCACGATCGTGCCGATTTCTTTCAGCCAGCCGAGGGCGCCGCGGCGCAACCGGCCGGAACGGCCTCGGTGCGTCCCGCCGCCGTCGTCGTTCTCCGGAATGCGCCCCGCGGCCTCCGGCGCCCCCGGTGCGGAAGGCGCCCCGACGTCAGCCGCCCGGTTCGTCTGTGGCCCGGTAGGATCCTCCGTGCCGGACGGTCCTGGCGTGTTCTGCGGCATGTACTGTGCGTCCTTCTCTGAAGCCGGGGATGGTGGGGCCGGGTGAACCGGGGAATCTCAGATGTGCGGCAGGGTGCGGAAACTGCCCAGCGGCCACAGGGTCTGCACCGGCCGGCCGATCACCTTGGTGGTGGAAACCAGGCCGCCTCCGGGCGCACCCAGCAACGATCGGGAATCCGCGGAAACGGACCTGTGGTCACCCATCAGCCACAACTTACCCTGTGGAACAACAACATCGAACCTCATCTCGCTGGGCGCATCCCCGGGATAAAGATAACCCTCCGAGACCGGAACGCCGTTAATCTGCAGCCGGCCGTCCGCAGCGCAGCAGTGCACATGGTCGCCGGCCACGCCCAGCACGCGTTTGACGTAGACCGTGTCGCTGCCGGCTATGCCCAGCCACTCGCCCACCCGCTGGGCGGCGTCGCCCAGCGGACCCTTGCCGCTGTTGAGCGGAGCGAAGGAACCGCGCCCGTCAAAGACCACAACGTCGCCGCGCCGGATCGGTGTGGCGGAATAGTCGGTGAGGGAAACCAGCACCCGGTCGCCCGTCTTCAGCAGAGGATCCATCGAATCCGACGGAATGTAGTAGACATCAACCCAGCAGCTGCGGATCACGGCACTGATGACCACCACCACCAGCACCGCCAGAAGCACAAAACGCCAGCCCAGTTTGCCGGGCTGGCGTTCCGCGTGGTTCAAAGTGCGAATCCCTTATTTGGCGGGGATGATGTCGCGCTTTTCCTTGATCTTGGCAGCCTTGCCGCGCAGGTTGCGCATGAAGTACAGCTTGGCGCGGCGGACGTCGCCCTTGGACACGAGCTCGATCTTGTCGATGATCGGGGAGTGCACCGGGAAGGTACGCTCCACGCCGACGCCGAAGGAGACCTTGCGGACCGTGAACGTTTCGCGCACGCCGTCGCCCTGGCGTCCGAGCACGAAGCCCTGGAACACCTGGACACGGGAGCGGCTACCTTCAATGATGTTCACGTGAACCTTGAGGGTATCGCCGGCGCGGAACGCGGGGACGTCGCTGCGCAGGCTGGCTGCGTCGACGGTATCGAGGATGTGCATTTTGTCACTCCTGGTGAACGCCACGGGTCATTCACTTTGCGTCACGGCGGCGAAGCCTGCCGGCCCGTCACGGGCCCGCTGGAAACACTGCCGAAAGTTAAGTTTGACCGGCATTTCCGCAGGTGGAAGGCCGGAGTGCTTGGCTGTTGGCTGCGCCTCCCCCGTGGCAGGGGCGGACCCAGTAAGCACAAGTGTCCATTCTGCCATATCGGGCCCTGCTGCGGGTAATCGCGGCGGTCAGAGCCGGGTGAGCCGGCCGCCGACGACGGCGTACCCGAGTTCCGCCAGCGTGGCGCGTTCCGCTTTGGTCAGGACGGCGGTGTCCAGGGCGGTGATCAGATCCGGGCGGCGGTCCGCGGTGCGGCGCAGCTGCTCGTCGCGGCGGAACTTGGCGATCTTGCCGTGGTTGCCGCTGAGCAGCACCTCCGGAATGTCCCGGCCGCGCCACAATGAGGGCTTGGTGTAGACCGGGTATTCCAGCAGGCCGTCCGCATGCGACTCCTCAATCAGCGACGCCGGGTTGCCGACCACACCGGGCAGCAGCCGGCCGATGGCCTCAACCATGGCCAGCACTGCCACCTCGCCGCCGTTGAGCACGTAGTCCCCCAGGCTCACCGGACGCACCTTGAAATGCTCCTTGGACCAATCCAGCACCCGCTCGTCGATGCCTTCGTAGCGTCCGCAGGCAAACACCAGGTGCTTTTCCTCGGCGAGTTCGTGGGCCAGCGCCTGGCTGAAAACCTCACCCGCCGGGGACGGGACGATCAGGGCAGGTTTGCCGGGGCCCACTTCGTCGGCGGCCGGGAGCACGGACTCCAGGGCCTGGGCCCACGGCTCCGGCTTCATCACCATTCCCGCTCCGCCACCGTACGGGGTGTCATCGACAGTGCGGTGCCTGTCCGTGGTGAAGTCCCGCAGGTCATGGACGCGCAGCTCCAGGATGCCGTCCTGGCGTGCCTTGCCGATGAGGCTCAGCTCCAGCGGTGCCAGATACTCCGGGAAGATGCTGATGACATCCAGGCGCATTTATTCCTCGCTGCCCTGGGCGGCGGAATCGTCGGTTGCGGAATCCGAATTCAGTTCAAAGAGGCCCGGCGGCGGCGTTAACCTGACGTAACCGCCGTCGACGTTTACCTCCGGCACAATCTCGGTAACGAACGGCACCAGGATCTCCTCGCCGTCCGCGTTTTCAATCAGCAGCAGATCCTGCACGGCCATGGTGCTCAGTCCGATGACCTTTCCCACGACCTCGGAGCCGACCCTGGCCTCCAGCCCCACCAGTTCATGCTCATACCAGGCGTCGTCATCGTCGTCCTCGACCTCGTCCGAGTCGACAAACAGCCGCGCTCCGCGCAGGGTCTCGGCCTGGTTGCGGGTGCTGATCTGATCAAAGCCGAGCAGCAGGATGTCCTTGTTCCAGCGCGCGCTGCGCAGGGTCAGCGGACCCAGCGTGGCCGGCTCCACCACCACATCCATGCCCGGAACAAATCGGTCGTCGGGCGCATCCGTCAGCACCTGGACGGTGACTTCACCGCGGATGCCGTGCGGTTTGCCGATCCTGGCAACCTGAACCTGCATGAAAACTCCTCCTGCGCAGCCGCGCAGAGGCTGCCCATAATTAAGTGTGGCCCCGGCACCACTATGGTGCCGGGGCCAGATTCACTAACGCTGTTGTACCGGAAGTCAGCGGCGCCGGTCGGTGTCGACTACGTCGACGCGGACCGGTTCGCCGC
>JALYYI010000198.1 GCA_030946705.1 Actinomycetota bacterium
GAGCCGACCCGCTGGTAGGCGATACCGCTCGGTGATCGACCGAGGCCGTTCTCGGCCGCGTGGAGATCCGGACGGGGGGATCTCCACACGCCCGCGGGGCCCGCTCGGTCCATCACCGGGGGGTTGATCCCGGCGGGTCCGATCACGGTGCCTGGAGGCATCGCCTTATGGCAGGTTTCTGGCCGCGTAGACCTTGATGGCCTCGAGCATGCACTGAACCGGGACACCGGCCTTTTCATAGTTCGCGGCGAAGCGCGGATCGTCGACATACATCTGGCCCAGCCCGATGTAGCGCGCGGCGTCCGGTGTCCAATGGAAGCTCACCCACTTATAGTGGCGGCCGAGGGCGGCCTGCGCCGCGTCGTCGTCGGCCGCCAGTCCCGCATCATGGCAGCGGTGCAACTCCGCGTTGATGGCTGACGACTCATCCGCCATGGCCTGCTTCTGGTCCGGGGTCAGGGCGGCGTACTTGGCGTTGCTCCTGGCCACAGCATCCTTGCCCCAGCGGGCGATGGCCTCTTCCTGATAAGGATTCTCATCGAATCCGGTGAACATGTCCTGGGCGTTCATGGCTTCTCCTTGGTTTAATGCCCTGATTGTCGAAGCGACCGTTTCGGCCAGGCGGTTCATCCGCTCTCGTTCTGCCAGCAGCCAGCCATGGTGCGCTTTCAGGGCTTCGACCTCGTCGGTCTGGCCCTCCAGTACCTCCGCGATGGTGTCGAGTCGAAGCCCGAGCTCGCGCAGCAGCAAAATCCGCTGGAGCCTGCGAAGCTGAGGTTGACCGTAATAGCGGTAGCCGTTCGGTGCCGTCGATTCGGGCTCCAGCAGGCCGATCTGGTCATAGTGCCGCAGCGTCCGGGACGTCAGCCTGGACATTTTCGCCACGTCGGAAATCGACCAGCTGGACGGCTGCGGCCGGGTTGAGTGGGACGAGGTGGTCACGCCGGCCTCCGTTGCCTGGTCGTCCACATCGGGGTGATGCTGCCCGGTATTTCCGGGCATGGATCGACTCTAAAGGTTGACGTAGCGTCAAGGTCAAGGCCTCTGGAAACGCGGGTCCGATCTTGGTGGCCCAGCTGCTCCGGGTCAGCTGGTCAGGGTCAGCGCGGCCACGGTGGGAAGGGTCGGCGTGGGCGAGCCGCCGGCGGGTTCCACCGTGATGGCAAAGGCCGCGGCCGCGTCCACACCCTTGATGGTTGCGGACCGGGTCAGAGCCTCCGCGTCCATGGTCCCCTGTGAAACCGGTGCTGCCCCGTTCTTGGGGATCAGCCACATCTGGTAGACCTTGCCCGGCGGGGGAGCCGGTACGGCCTGCATGGTGACCACAGCTGCGTCCTTGGAGCTGGAGATGGCCAGGGTTGCCGTTCCGCCGCCGGGAATCGGCAGCTTCCTGGTTTGGACATCGGAGGCGTTGAGGATCTGGTGCACGGGATCCTGCGCGCTGATGATGCTCGATCCCACGGCAACTCCGCCGATGGCGATCAACGCGGCCGCAACCACCCCGACCAGCCAGCGTCGGCCGGTACTGAGGTCCCGCCGTCGTGCCTTGTGCTCACGGCGGACCGAGAGCTCATCGGCGGTATTGAGGCCCGCGTCCAAAACTTCGGCCGGAGCCGGGTCTGCCTGGACCTGGCCGTGCTGCGGCTGGTCCCGAGTGGCCTGCTCCGGCAGCCGGACCATGATCTTGGACAGCAGGTCCGACGGAGGCTCCACCTCCTCGAGGGCATAGGTTGCCGTCAGCGTTTCGCGCGCCTGGCGCACGCGCTCCTCAAAGCTGCGCCGCAGCGGCTCCGGAGCGGCTGAGACGTACACTTCGATCTTGGCGCGCTCCTCGTCGCTGACAGCATCCAAGGCGTACACCTCAGCCAACTCCAGCACCCGCCCCTCGGCCAGGTCCCTGTCGATCTCTTCCGCGAACTGGTTGTTCTTCATTGCGTCGTCGCTCATCTCAACTCACCCCCAGACAGGTTTTCAGTCGTAGTAGTCCATCCCGGATCCGGGATTTGATGGTTGGCACCGCGGCACCGAGCTTTTCCGCCACCTCGCGATAGGTCAGCCCGCCGTAGTAGGCCAGTTTGACGGATTCCTGTTGGGTTTCCGTCAGCGTCCCCAGGCAGTTGACCACCGACTCGGCCTCCAGGCGTGAACTGACCGAATCCACGACGTCGTCGTGCTCGATCACCTGGCTGGTGGCGCCGTAGCGGGCCTCGCGGTCCGTCGCGCTCTGCGTGGAGCGCACCTTGTCCACCGCCCGCCGGTGTGCGATGGTCATCAGCCAGGCCAGCGGACTGCCCGCGGCCGGGTCGAACTTCGCGGCACCCTGCCACACCTGCAGGTAGGTCTCCTGCGTGGTGTCCTCGGCCAGGTCCGGATCGACCAGGACGCGCCGGGCCATGCCGTAGACCCGCTTCGATGTGAGCTGGTACAGCTGGGCGAACGCGCCCTGATCACCGGTAGCCGTCAGCGCAATGAGACGGACCAGGACCTCGCGGTCCTGTACCTCGGCTACGGTTGGCGCCTGAGGGTGCACACGTCCAGCTGCCGTGAGGCGCGCGCCTTTGGGAGTTTCCATTGAGTTCAAGCATAGGCGTCCGCGGGACCGATCAGGTGAACAGCAGCTTGTGTTGCCGTTTGGAGCCGCAGCAACCCGGGTTGGAGCCAGCCGCGCACGGTGCTCCATGGTGGTGGCCATGTGCCCACCCCGTTCTGTGAATCCCGCCCGATAGTTGCTTCCGATAGTTATTCGGAGGCGCGGGCCGTGCGGATGGGTGCCAGTGCACAGCGCCGATGCCAGGGTCCCTACGCCCGGTGGCCGATGCCGATCAGCGTGTCGGAGTTCATCTCCACCCGCGGGCCCACGGAACGGACAAAGTGCTTCCGGACGCGGGCAATGGCCTCGGGATCGCGGGGCAACAGCGTGCGCCAGCCGCTGCCCATCACCAAGGTCCAGGCCATCTCGTCGTCGACCGTCAGGGTGCGCGGGTGCTCCTGCACCGTGACATCAACCAGCCCGCGGCCCTCGAGCCACGACTTCAGCGCCGGAGCGGAGGCGATCTTGTCCATGTTCAGGTTGGGCAGCGGTACCACGCCCCGCAGCCGGGGCCGCTCGGTGATGGCGGCGTCCAGGATGCGCTGCGCGAAGGGCTCCAGCGCGCCGTCCACCCAGGTGCTGGTGACAAAGCGGCCGCCCGGACGCAGCAGGCTGGCCAGATGTTCCACGCCGGATTCCATATCCGAGAAGAAGAACATGCTGTACGAGCAGAGCACAGCATCAAAGACCCGGTGACCGCGCCAGCGGGTCGCGTCCGCCTCGGTCAGGGTGGTGTTCAGCACGCGTTGTTCCGCGAGTTTGGCCGCGGCGAGCCGGAGCAGCCCGGTGGAGAGGTCGACGCCGTCGACGGATCCTTCCGGCCCGACGGCGGTCGCGGCGGGGAGCGTCGCGGCGCCGGTGCCGCAGCAGGCATCCAGGACGCGCTGGCCCGGTTTGAGTTCCGCCGCCGCAACCACGTCGCGGCCCACCGGATCCCAGAGGTTCTGGGACCAGGCTTCAAACTGCAGTGCGCCGTCGGTAAAGGCAAGGCCGGGATCGCGGGCGGACATTGGAACCTCCGTGGGTGGTGGGTGTTTTAGGGGCCGTTCGGCTCAGAGTTGGGCCCCGTGGAAGCCGTTTTGACGCCAGGCTTCGTAGACGGCAATGGATGCTGAATTGGCCAGGTTGAGCGAGCGCAGGCTGGGAAGCATCGGCAGCCGGACCCTGGCGGTGATGTGCGGATCGCGCTTGAGCTCCCTGGACAGTCCGACGGATTCCGGGCCGAACATCAGCACGTCCCGGGGCTGGTAGCTGACCTCCGCGTACGGCGTTTCGCCGTCGGAGGTAAACGCATAAACGCGCCCGGGATCAAGGGCCTTCCACGCATCGTCAAGCGTCTTGTGGACGTGCAGCACCGCCAGATCGTGGTAGTCCAGGCCGGCGCGGCGCAGCTTCGAGTCCTCCAGATCGAACCCGAGTGGTTCCACCAGATGGAGTTCCGCCCCGGTGATCGCCGCCAGCCGGATGGCGTTGCCCGTATTGCCGGGGATCTCGGGGGAGCAGAAGAGGATGCGGAACACCAGACCATCTTAGATGTCCGGCGGCCCAGGATTTTCACTGCGCAACGGATGCTGATGCGGAAGTGGCAGGATGATGCGGTTGGGGCGGCCTTGGGAGGGGTTCCAGGGGCTAACCGTCGCGGAATGCAAATCCGGAGCGCGCGGCACCTAGTACATCCCGCCCAGCAACCGGCTCAACACGGACAGGTCCACCACGTTCGGCGCGGGCCCCGAGGCCAGGAAGTGCCGGACCTCGCGCAGCAGGCGGGACCCGTTGACCACGTGCACCAGGTCCGAGCCGTCCGGTTCGCTGCCGCGCGCGTAGTCAATGACGGGCTGGTAGAGGTTGCCGTCCGGGCTGTGGGTGCAGATCCAGCCGGTGACATTGCACTCGGGAAACAGCTCCTGCATGCGCCGCACGGCCGGGAGCATCCGCGGCGGTTCAATCATCTTGGCGCCGTGGATCAGCGTTTCGCCGTTCCAGCGGTAGGCCCCTTCCGGCAGCAGCATGGAACCGATCAGCACCAGCCGGTAGCCTACCAGCAGGGCATGGTCGATGTAGCCGTTATCCGCGGGTGAGACGAGTCCGTTGATCAACCGGGCGGAGGGCAGCTGCGGCAGCAGCTGCCCCATCAGCAGCTGGATGGTCCGGGCCTCGCGCTGCAGCCGGGCGTGCGCGCCGAAGAGACCGCGCTTGCGTGGGGCACCGTGCACCTGCTGCATCGCCCGGGCCAGCGGCATCAGCGGCTGCGTCCCCTCCGGCAGATCGGTGAAGGCGGGAACGAATACGGCCGGGTCGCTGGCGGAGACTTTGGGGGCTCGCGGCGAGGCGGTGCCTCTGGCCGTCGCGGTGAACGTGGGACCGGAGCCCGACGACGTGCCAAACCCGGCCGGCCGGCGCTGCGACCCGGCCCCGTAGGAACGGTCGTAGGCGGCGCGACGGCCGGGGTCGATCAGGGTTTCATACGCCATCGTGATCACGCGGAAGGACTCCGGATCGCCGCCGTGGTCCGGATGGGCGTGGCGCGCGGCCTTGCGGTAGGCGGTCTTGATTTCCCGTTCGGTGGCGGTCACCGGGACGCCGAGCACCTGGTAGTGCGTGAGGAGAGGGTCACTCACTCAACGGCCTTTCCGTCCGAATCCGGTGCCGCGGCGGCGTGGATGTCTGTCAATCCTATCCGGCGGCCAGATATCGCAGGAACAGCATCCCGCCGCTCCGCAGGACGTGCGAGAGCGTCATACCCGCCGGCCCGGGACCGGCGGTTCCGGCGGAAACACTCGCGGCAATCCGCGGCGCCTGGCCCCCCACCAGCAGCGGCGAGAGGGACAGGCAGAGCTCATCGACGCGGCCCGCCTCCTGGAACGAACCAAACAGGTGCGGACCGCCCTCGGAATGGATCCGGGAAAGGCCTCGGGCGGCAAGCTCGGCGATCATGAGGTCAACATCCAGGACTTCGGAGCCGGCGTCGACGACGTCGGCAACGGGTTCCAGCGCGGCTCGGCGCTGCGCCGGGCCGGCTTCCGTGGTGAAGATCAGCGGCCGGACCGGGGCTGCCGTGAAGAGTTCGCTCGACGGGTCCAGATCCAATCTGCCGGAGACGATGGCGAAGGCGGGATGCGCGGGTTTGCCGTGCTCCCGGCGCCAGCGCTGAGCCTTTGCGTCCAGCAATTCCCCGGTATAGCCCTCCGCCCGGACGGTCTGCGCGCCGAGCAGGACCACGTCCGCATGCCGGCGCAGCAACCTGAAGATCCGCCGGTCGGCTTCATTGCCCAGTCCGCCGGAGCGACCGTTCAACGTCGCGGCGCCGTCAAGGCTGGAGACGAAGTTAAAGCTGGCCCACGGCTGCGAAGCGGCCGGACCGGCGTACCACTCCAGCAGGTCCTCGTCGGTCGCCGGACCGGATGGCGCCGGAAAGATCCGTTCGATCGGGGCCTGGGTCACCGTTTCACCGGTGTGTTGAATTCGCCCATGTTGTGGTGCAGGTATGGCGGTTCCCGCCAGCCCAGCGCCGCCTCGGTAAACCGGACGGCGGAGTTGGCCGCGGCCACGTTGTGCATGCGGACAATCCGCGCGCCACCCAGAATGCACATCACCGCCGCGGCCAGGGACCCCTCGACGCGCTGCTCCTTTTCCTGGTCCAGGGTTTCGCCGATGAAGTCCTTGTTGGACACGGCGGCCAGCGACGGGAACCCGACGGCGGCGATCTCGCTGTAGCGCCGGGTGATCTCCAGCGAGTGCAGGGTGTTCTTGTTCAGGTCGTGCCCCGGATCGATAATGATCTTCTCCGGCCGGACGCCCAGCTCCATGGCCAGCTCAGCCTTGCGGCGCAGGAAATCCGCCACCTCGGCCACGACGTCGTCGTACTGCGGCCGCGGATAAGCGGTCCGCGGCTTGGCCAGGCTGTGCGTGATCACCAGGTGGGCGTCGCTCGCGGCGACGACGGCGGCCAGCTCGGGATCCTGCAGGCCGGTCGTGTCGTTGATGACCTGCGCGCCCGCCCGGATGCTCTGCTCGGCCACTTCCGGCAGATACGTGTCCACGGAGATGATCACATCGCTTCGGGCCGCGATGGCGGCAATCACCGGGACTACGCGCTCCGCCTCCTCCGTGGCGCCCAGCGCCGGCCCGGGGGAGAACGGCACTCCGCCGATGTCCAGCCAATCCGCACCGTCCTCCACGGCCCGCATGGCGGCGGCCACGGCCGCCTCGAGCGCAAAGTTCCGGCCGCCGTCGTAAAAGGAATCGGGTGTCCGGTTGATGATCGCCATCAGCGCCACCCGCCGGCTGAAATCCAGGGTCCGCTGACCAAAAGTGTGGACCGGGTGCAGTAGCGGAGGCGCATAGAACGGCGAGGTCGCGGCGGTGCCGGCCAGCGTCGTCGCCCGCCCCATCAGAGGTCCTCCAAGGCGACTTCCGGATCCGCCAGCCGCTCCGGATCCACGGTCCGGCCGCTGCTGACCAGTGCCTTGATGGCGTCCTGGACGTCCCAGACATTGACGTTCATCCCGGCCACCACCTTGCCGCCGCGGAGCCAGAAGGCGATGAATTCCCGCGTCTCCAGGCTGCCGCGGATCACAAGGTCCGCGTCCCTGGTCAGCGCGGCGTAGCCCGAATATTCCATCCCGATGTCGAACTGATCCGTGTAGAAGTAGGGGATCTCATCAAGCACGGCATCCTTGCCCAGCATGGACCGGCCGGCCACCTTGCCGCTGGCAATGGCATTGGCCCAGTGCTCGCTGCGGGCATATTCACCGGTCACCGGGTGCAGGGCGTTGGCCACGTCGCCGGCGGCGAAAATGTCCGGATCGCTGGTGCGCAGCGCCGAATCCACCCGGATTCCGTTGCCCAGCGTCAGGCCGGCGGCCTCGGCCAGGGCCGTATCGGGAACGACGCCAACGGCGATCACCACCAGGTCCGCGGGGAGTGTTTCGCCCGTGGTGGTGACGACGGCGGTGACGCGGCCGCCGTCGCCCCTGATTTCCTTGGCGGAGGCCGGGAGCCGGAACTGGACGCCGGCCTCGCGGTGCCGGGCGGCAAAGGCCGCACCGATCTCCGGGCCGATCGCGGCGCTGAGTGGAATCTCCTCCAACCCCATCAGGGTCACGTCATTGCCCAGTTCCCGGGCGGTCGCGGCAATTTCCATCCCGATCCAGCCGGAACCGACCAGCACCAGGCGCCGGCCGCCGCCGGCCAGTTCCTTGCGCAGCCGCTGGCTGTCCGCCTTGGTGCGGAAGTACTGCACGCCCTCCAGCCCGGCGCCGGGGAAGGGGATCACCCGGGGCGAGGCGCCGGTGGCGAGCAGCAGCTTCTGATAGCTGCGGGTGCTGCCGTCGGAGAGCGTGACGGAGTGCTCGGCGGGATTGATGGCGCTGGCGCTCAGTCCGGTGATCAGCTCCACGTTGTTCTGCGCGTACCATTCCTGCGGGTACGGCAGCAGGGATTCCTCGCTGTCCTTGCCGGCCAGGAAGCCCTTGGACAGCGGCGGGCGGATGTAGGGGACCTGGTCCTCGTTGCCGATCAGCGCTACCGGGCCGGTGAAGCCCTCCTCGCGCAACGTGGCGGCCGCGGTGGCGCCGGCCAGGCCGCCGCCGATGATCAGCATGGTGCCCTCATTGTTTTCCACGGTGTCCATGGTCGTCTCTTTCGGCTTGTGAAGCTGAGCTGGGTGGAGCTGCACCGGGGTGCTGGTTCGAAACCTGGGGGAGCTAGTTTGGAAACTGGTCGCGCAATGGGCCGGGAGTACTCAGTTCACCATAGAACGTGGAGGTGCGCGTCATGGTTCCGCTGGCCTGGACACCGCGCAGGGACATGCACATGTGTTCGGCTTCCAGAACGACCCCCACCCCGCGCGGATCCAGGGTTTCCACCAGCCAGTCGGCCAGCTGTTTGGTCAGCCGCTCCTGGACCTGCAGGTCACGGGCGAACAGTTCCAGTCCCCGCGCCAGCTTGGACAGGCCGAAGAGCCGATCGCCGGGCAGGTAGCCGATGTGCGCCACACCCCGGAAGGGCAGCAGATGGTGCTGGCAGAGGGAGTGGAAGGGGACGTTTTTCACGAGCACCAGCCCGCGGTAATCGTCCTCGTTGGGGAAGGTCGTCCAGCTGGCTTCGCGGGGTGTGAGCATCTCCTGGAACGCGCTCACCACGCGGCGCGGGGTGTCGATCAGATGCGGATTGTCCAGGTCCCGGCCAAGGGCCCGCAGAAAGTCACCAATGGCGCGTTCCGCGGCGGCGACGTCGATGACTCCGGTGTCCAGACCATCAAGCCCAAGTTCGCCGTCGTCGAGGTCGCCAATTCCCAGGCGGTCATCCAGTTCGCCGATGCCGAGCAGGCTGCGTCCCGGCTGGTCCGCCTCGGTTTGCGTAGACATGATGCCCCTTTTCTAAAATTCTATTTTCTTGATTTTAGAAGCCGGGACCGTGAAAGTCAACCGTGCCGTGGAAGTCAATGATGTTGCGACGCAACGGCCATGGTGGGGCCGCGAGCAGCCGGCCACATGCAGTTGAAACCCGGGCTGCGGCGATGTCGGTAGGATGGTGGGGTGCCCGTGTACCTTGACCACGCGGCGACCACGCCAATATCGGCCCCGGCCCTCGCCGCACTTACGTCCGAACTGAGCCGCAGCGGCAACCCTTCGTCGCTGCACGGCTCTGGTCGGCGCGCCCGCGCGGTGGTTGAGCAGGCGCGCGAAACGCTGGCCGCATCGGCTGGAGCCCACCCGTCTGAGGTGATCTTCACCTCAGGGGGCACCGAGGCGGACAACCTTGCCGTCAAGGGGTTGTATTGGTTCCGGCACGATGCCGATCCCGCGCGGAAGCGGATTCTCGTTTCCGCCGTTGAGCACCCGGCGGTGCAGGACACGGTGGAGTGGCTGGAAAGGCATGAGCACGCCGAGGCTGTCTGGCTGCCGGTTGATGAGCACGGGCTGGTCCGGCTGGATGCCCTCAGGGAAGAGCTCGACGGCGGACACGGCTCCGGTGCGGAGACCGTCGCACTGATCACGGTGATGTGGGCCAACAACGAGGTCGGCACGGTCCAGCCGATCGCCGAGATCGTGGCGCTCGCGGCCGGCCACGGGATTCCCGTGCACTCCGACGCGGTGCAGGCGTTCGGCTCGGTGCCCGTCGACTTCGCTGCCTCCGGCCTGGCCGCGATGTCCATCAGCGGGCACAAGATCGGCGGCCCGGTTGGGGTCGGTGCCCTGTTGCTGGGGCGGTCCGTCAAGCTGGTGCCGGTGCAGCACGGCGGCGGTCAGGAGCGCGACGTCCGTTCCGGGACCCTCGATACCGCCTCGATAGCGGCCTTCGCGGCGGCCGCCCATGACGTCGTCGACCATTTGCCGGAAGAAAGCGCCCGCATCGCCGGACTGCGCGACCGGCTGATCGCCGGTGTCCGGACCTCCGTGCCCGAAGCGATCCTGCGCGGCATGCCGGTGGACGGCGCGCTGGTTGAAGACCCGCTGAATCACCGGTTGCCCGGAAACGCCCATTTCACCTTTCCCGGCTGTGAGGGTGATTCGCTGCTGTTCCTGTTGGACATGGCCGGGATCGAAACCTCCACCGGATCCGCGTGTACCGCCGGCGTGCCGCGGCCCTCGCATGTGCTGCTGGCGATGGGGCTGACCGAGCATGAGGCGCGCGGGGCCCAAAGATTCAGCCTGGGGCATACCTCCACGGCCGGCGACGTTGAGCAGTTCGTGGCAGTGTTGCCGGCCGCCTACGCGCGCGCCAGGCAGGCCGGGATGGCCGGTCACGCATCGAGCATTGAAACCGCCGGTTCGAAGTACAAGAAGCGGTTGAGTGAAGTCGCCGCGCCGAGCGTCGGCGCCGCACCGTCTGGAGTTGGGAAGTAATGCGAGTATTAGCCGCCATGAGCGGGGGCGTGGACTCGGCCGTGGCCGCCGCGCGCGCCGTCGATGCCGGGCATGACGTCGTCGGAGTCCACCTTGCGCTCTCCCGGATGCCCGGGACGCTGCGCACCGGCAGCCGGGGATGCTGCACCGTGGAGGACTCGAATGACGCCTGGCGCGCCTGCGACAAGCTGGGCATTCCGTATTACGTCTGGGACTTCTCCGAGCGGTTCAAGGAGGATGTGGTCCAGGACTTCATCGACGAGTACGCCGCCGGTCGCACGCCGAACCCGTGCATGCGCTGCAATGAGCGGATCAAGTTCGCCGCGCTGCTGGAGAAGGCACTGGCGCTGGGATTCGACGCCGTCTGCACCGGGCACTACGCCAAGGTGGTCGACGACGGGCGCGGCAACAAGGAGCTGCACCGGGCCGCGGACTGGGCGAAGGACCAAAGCTACGTCCTCGGTGTGCTGACCCACGAGCAACTCAAGCACTCGATGTTCCCGCTGGCGGACACCCCCTCCAAGGCCGAGGTGCGCGCCGAGGCGGAGCGCCGCGGGCTGTCCGTGGCCAAGAAGCCGGACAGCCACGACATCTGTTTCATCCCCGACGGCGACACGGCCGGCTGGCTGGCGGAGAAGATCCAGATGAGCACCGGGGACGTCGTTGACGAGTCCGGGGCCAAGGTCGGCGAGCATCCCGGCGCCAACGCCTTCACGGTGGGCCAGCGCCGCGGGCTCAAGCTGGGTACCCCGGCCGCCGACGGAAAACCGCGCTTCGTGCTGGAGATCCGGCCGAAGGAGAACCAGGTGGTGGTGGGGCCGCAGGCCCTGCTGGCGATCGAGGAGATCCGCGGCATAAAGGTGTCCTGGGCCGGGCTGCCCCTTCCCGAGGCAACGGTGGCCGACTCTGTCGGGACCCTGCCCGACCCGCTGGTCGAGCCTGGGGCCACGCCGGCAGGGCTCCCTGGCCGAGCTTGCGAGGTTGGGGAGTTGGTGGGGAGCGAGACCCGCCGTTCCCGGAGCTTCGACTGCATGGCCCAGGTCCGCGCCCACGGCGATCCGGTGTCGGCGCGGGCGTATCTGGAACTCGTGCCCGACGACGACGGCCGCGCACTCCGCGAGGAGCTGGTGGTTACGCTGGAGGAGCCGCTGCGCGGCGTCGCGCCGGGACAAACCGTCGTGCTGTATCAGGGCACCCGGGTGCTGGGGCAGGCGACGATCGATACCGCCCGCTCGCTGGCCCGCCCGTCGCTCTGAACCCTGCCGTACAGGCAGTGTCGTTGGCCCAGTGTCGTTGGCCGCGGGACGTCCCATCCCATTCGAGGCGTTAGATAATGACACTATGGGGCCGGTTTGCCGTCATTATCTCACCACTCAACTTCGAAACTGGGCAGGGTGTGCCGTACGAAAGGCGGAGGGCCCAGAATCTCGATTCCCCCATTCAGTCGGGCGGACTCCTGCACCCGGCCGAAGTCAACCTCACCGGACCCCGGGTCGTCGGGGCCCAGGGGGTCGCTGGCACCCCAGTAGAAGGCCTGGCAGCATCCCGGGGTGTGCAGGCACAACATGCGGGTGGAATCGGCAAGCACCATGAAGGCATGCGGAACGCGGCGCGGTGCCACCGCCAGGCCCCCGGGGCCGATGCGGTACTCCGCCCCGTCCAGGTGCATCAGGATCTCGCCGGAGAGGATGTACATGGATTCGTCGGAGTCGGGGTGCGTGTGCAGCGGGGTCATTTTGCCCGCCTCCATCCGGTCCTCGAACAGCAGAAAGGCGCCGCCTGTTTCGTGTGCCTGCGCCTTCCAGATATGGACTCCGCCGCCGAAGAACCAGCGGCGTTCGCCCTGGTCCCGGTTCCGGAGGATGGGTGCTAAGTATCTCGTCCTGTCCAAGGGACTCACCTCGTTGATAGGAGTGGAAATCTTTATGGGACATTGGTCCCATAACAAGACTGAAGTATCATGAATGTCATGTCAAGCCCCTATCTGGACGCCGGCCGCACCTCACAGAAACAGCGGACCTACGATGCTCTGACGAACGCCGCGCGGGAATTGGTGGCAGCGGGGCGAACCCCAACGGTGGACGATGCCGCTGCGCTGGCCGGTGTGGCCCGGAGCACGGCCTACCGCTATTTCCCCGGGCAGCGGGACCTGCTGGCCGCGGCCCATCCCGAGACCACCCGGCGCTCGATGCTGCCGGCTGACGCCCCGGCGGATCCGGCGCTCCGGCTCCGCGCCGTCGTCGAAGAGTTCACCCGGCTGATCCGCCAGACGGAAGCACAACAGCGCACCATGCTCCGGCTGTCGTTGGAGCCGGAACCTGAAAGCGGCCTGCTGCCGCTGCCGCTGCGGCAGGGCCGGGCCATCGGCTGGATCGAAGAGGCCTTGGAGCCATTGCGCGGCGACATCTCCGAAGCCGGGATTCACTCGCTGGCGTTGGCCATCAGGAGCGCGATCGGCATCGAGGCCCTGGTCTGGCTGACTGACATCGGGCACTTGACTCGTGAGCAGGCCGCGGCCTCGATGAGCTGGTCCGCCGAGGCACTGCTGGACCAGGCCATCCGCTCCGGCCCGCCGTCGGCCGCGCTGGATTAGGCTGGCCCCGTGGCGAAATTCGTGCAGAAAAGTGTCCTGATCCTCCAGCATGTCCCGTGGGAAGGTCCGGGGCTCATCGCGGATGCCCTGGACGCCGTCGGAGTCCCCTATGAGGTCCGCAGCATCGTCTCCGAAGCGGCACCCCAGCTGCCCGGCATGGATGATCTGGCCGGCGTCGTGATTATGGGCGGCCCGATGGAGGCGGATGACGCGGCCCACCATCCCGGGCTGGCGCGGGAGGCGCAACTGGTACGCGACGCCGTCGCCGCGGACGTTCCGGTGCTGGGGATCTGCCTGGGCCACCAGATCATCGCCCTTGCCCTCGGCGGGCAGTTGCACAAGGGCGTGGCGCATGAGGTGGGGCTGGCGCCGGTGGAGCTGGTGGCGGACGACAGGCTGCTGGGCCATCTGCGCAGCACACCGGTGGTGCACTGGCATGCGGACAACGTGGGTGTGCCGGTGGGCGCCACGCTGCTGGCTCGCACGGCGCAGTGCCCCAATCAGGCCTTCCGTCTGGGCAGCGCGATCGGCATCCAGTTCCATCTGGAGCTGGATGCGGTCCTGCTGAGGGCCTGGCTCGACGACGGCGGCATGGCCCGGGAGCTGACGGAGACGACGGCGGGGGAGCTGCTGGCGGAATTCGCGCTCCACGCCGACGCGCGGACAGCGGCGGCGCAGCACGCCTTCGGGCTGTTTGCCCTTGATGCGGCGGCAACAGCGGCCACGAGGCCGATAATTTAAAAATCGGCTGCTGGCAACGTTTAACCGCGCCACAACAGGGCCGACCGACCCTTCGGTAGGTAAATATCTGGTTGCAACTTTTGATGCAGTGCAAAGAACTTCCCCGGTGTCTGATAGAAACGAAGAATCACTAATGTGCGCTTCCTCACGTCTGAGGCGAAGGTGGCGCGTGTTGCATACATCGAAAGAAAGTTTGCAGATGGCTAAGAAGAAAATGGGCCTGCGCTACGCAGTTGCGCTCGTGGGCGTCTCGATGCTGGCCTTGACGGCCTGCACGGGCCCCAGCGGCGGCGGCAGCGCCGGCGGCGGCGGCGGCAGCGGAGCACCGATCACCTTTGGCACCACGGACAAGGTCACGTTCCTTGACCCGGCCGGCTCCTATGACAACGGGTCGTTCATGGTGATGAACCAAATCTATCCGTTCGTCCTCAACTCCAAGCCGGGCAGCGCGGATCCCCAGCCGGACATGGCTGAGTCGGCCTCCTTCACCACTCCGACGACGTACACGGTCAAGCTGAAGTCCGGACTCAAATGGGCCAATGGCGACTCGCTGGATTCAACCGACGTGAAGTTCAGCTTTGACCGCCAGCTCAAGATCAACGACGCCAACGGCCCGGCAACACTGCTGGGCAACCTGGCCAGCGTCGACGCCCCGGACGCCACCACCGTGGTATTCCATCTGAAGACGGGCAATGACCAGACGTTCCCGCAGATCCTCACCAGCCCGGCCGGCCCGATCGTTGACCACAAGGTCTTCCCGGCGGACAAGGTCATGAACGACGATGCCATCATCAAGGCCAAGGCCTTCGCCGGCCAGTATACGATCGAGTCGTACAAGAAGAACGAGCTGATCAGCTTTAAGGCCAACCCTGATTATCAGGGCCTGCTGGGCAAGCCGAAGACCGACAACGTGATCATCAAGTACTACGCGTCCTCGAACAACCTCAAACTCGACGTCCAGCAGGGCAACATCGACGTTGCCTCACGCAGCCTGACCCCCACCGACATCGCGAGCCTGAAGACCGACTCCAAGGTCAACGTGACAACCGGCCCCGGTGGGGAACTGCGGTACATCGTCTTCAACTTCAACACGATGCCGTTCGGCGCCACCACCGCGGAAGCCGATCCGGCCAAGGCACTGGCCGTTCGGCAGGCCGTCGCCGATTCGGTTGACCGCCAGGCCATCGCGGACCAGGTCTACAAGGGCACCTACCTGCCCGTGTATTCCTACGTTCCGCAGGGCTTCGCCGGTGCTACCGAGCCGCTGAAGGCGATGTACGGCGACGGTTCGGGCAAGCCGAGCATGGATAAGGCGAAGAAGGCCCTCGCCGACGCCGGCGTTCCCACACCGGTGACGATTAAGCTCCAGTACAACCCCGACCACTACGGCACGTCCTCCGGCGATGAGTACGCGGCCGTGAAGGCGCAACTGGAAAAGACCGGCCTGTTCAAGGTCAACCTGCAGTCCACCGAGTGGGTTACCTACACCAAGGACCGCGTGGTGGATGCCTATCCGCTGTACCAGTTGGGCTGGTTCCCGGACTACTCGGATGCGGACAACTACCTCACGCCGTTCTTCAGCAAGAACAACTTCCTGAAGAACCACTACGACAACCCGACCGTTCAGGACATGATCACCAAGCAGCGGACCACGACGGACAAGTCCGCCCGCGACGCGCTCATTGGCGACATCCAGACCGCAGTTGCCAAGGACCTGCCCACGCTGCCGCTGCTCCAGGGCGCGCAGGTGGCGGTGTCGGGCACAAACGTGAAGGGCGTCAAGGACACCTTGGACGCATCCTTCAAGTTCCGGCTGGGCGTCTTGTCCAAATAGTCCAAATAGTAGTTAGCTGCTCAGGACGAGGTCCTGCCCGGCACGGTTAAGCACAGGAGGAGGCGGGGGG
>JALYYI010000219.1 GCA_030946705.1 Actinomycetota bacterium
CCCCCCGGCGATATGGCATCCAGGAAAGACAGTCCGTGGGGCCATGACGGTGGTCCCAGACCCGGGAGGGAAATTCGGTGGCGCCGAGTGGCTGGCGTTGTGCTGCTGGGGACGGTTCCGGGTTCAAACCCAGCGCAGAGGTTGTTCCTCGTGCGGCGTCCCGACGGTCGGGCCGTTCAGCTTTCCGAACTGCTGTACCTCATAGTCGGCGCCGCCGGGTATGAGCGAACCACCGAGGCCCTGAGTCTGGAAGTGAGCCGGATCTGCGGTCGTAAATTGACCACCGTCGGCCTGATCCACCTGATCGACCGGGAGCTGCGGCCGCTGGGTCTTATCGAGCACGCCGTCGACATGGAAAGGTGAACTCGCCCCAGGAACTTCAAATGCCGCCCCTGTCATTGGTGCGAACGTGGTGCTGGCTGTTGAGGCAGCGGGTAACGGTTCCACGGCCAATGCGGGAGCATGGCAAGCCGTCTACCAGCCGCGGTGCTGGCCCGGACGGATTTGCCAGCCGACGGCGGGTGCACCCCCAACCATGCACCCGCCGCCGGTGTGTCCGGTCCCGGATTTCCAGCAACGCGGATTTCCAGCAACGCTATGTCGTCCGGAACCGGCCGTCGATAGACTGGAAAAGCGCCAGTGCAGACGCAATCAACCGTCGCAGAAAGGCAACATGATGACCGATAACAGCGGGTTTGAGGAAACAGCGGGCCACGATGATGGCCGGGAGGCCGGCCCTGGCGCCCACCGCGCTGACGGCCCGTCAGACGGGCAACCGGACAGCGGAACCGAGAACCTGGCCGGCAGCGGCACCGACGACGTCGGCGCCGACGGGGAGACAGCCGGGCCCGGGGAAGCAGAAGTCCGCGGCCGCTACGTGGAGGGAAGCTACGGCACGGCAGGAGCCGAGCGCGGCCGTCTGGCCGAAAACGAGGAAGGCCGGTTCGTCGAAGGTGATTACGGCAAAGCCGGCACCGAGGGCGGAAGGCCGGAACCCCTGGGGAGCAATGCGACGGAGTCCGGCCGTTACATCGAGGCCGACTATGGCGACGCCGGCTCGGTGCCGCCACGTACCGCGGAGTCCGAGGTCGGCCAATACGCCGAGGGCGACTACGGTGAAGGCGGCACGGTGGACCCGAAGCGCAAGCCGAAGGCCGCCCGGGACTGAGCCGGGCCTTATCGCAACCGGGGGGCTAAGAGCGCCAGCGGGTGGTCATCAGGAATCCGGCGATCGCAATGCCGAAGCCGATCATGATGTTCCAATTGCCGATGTTGGGCACCGGCCAGGCGCCGCGGGTGATGTAGAAGACGATGATCCAGACCAGACCGATCAACATCAGGCCGAGCATCACGGGCTTGAACCAGACCGCGTTGGGTTTGTTGACGTGGACAGCCTGCTGGTCCTGGCTGGTGCGGGCGGTTCGGCGGCGTGGTTTCGACTCGGGCACGGGAACTCCTTGACCGGCGGCCGGCACGGGGCGGGCCGCCGGTGTAGCGGGGGCAGACCGGGTCCTTGCTATTCTGCATAGAGGATTATTCCGTGGAATTGGCCTGCTTTGTTTGTGGCTGTAATTCTAGCTGTATGCGCGGGCTTTCCCCATTCGGTCCGCGTACCGACTCAACGATTGGTTCCAAACGCCAGCCATGACTACACGCATATTGGTCGTCGACAATTACGACAGCTTCGTTTACACCCTGGTGGGATACCTGCAGCAGCTCGGTGCTGAAACCACGGTGGTCAGGAACGACGACGTCACCCTCGCCGAGGCGGTTGAGCTTGCCGAGCCGCGCGACGGCATACTGATTTCGCCCGGACCGGGCAACCCCGCGGAGGCCGGCGTCTGCATCGACCTGATCAAATGGTGCGGAGAGGTAGCCAAACCGATGCTGGGCGTCTGCCTGGGGCATCAGGCTCTGGCCGAGGCCTACGGCGGCACGGTAACGCACGCCCCCGAACTGATGCACGGCAAGACATCCGCGGTGATCCACAACGGCAAGAATGTTTTTTCCGGGCTGCCCAGTCCGTTCACGGCGACCCGCTATCACTCCCTGGCCGCCGTCACTGCGTCCATCCCGCCGGAACTGGAGATCACTGCAACCACCGAGAGCGGGGTCATCATGGGACTGGCACACCGCACGGCACCGCTGTACGGGGTCCAGTTCCACCCGGAATCGGTGCTGACGGAGGGTGGTTACCTGATGCTGGGCAACTGGCTGGAGTCGCTGGGCCTGACCGGGGCGGCTGCCAAGGCCGCCACGCTGAGCCCGCTCATCAGCAAATAAGGTCCCGCTCAGCCGAGCAGCAGGTCCCCGCTGTTCTTGCCGCCAGTCCCGGATGAGGTGCTCTTCGTTGCGGGGGTGCAACTGCCCGGGCTGGGGGTGGGGCTGGCGGTGCTGCCGGACGACGGACAAGGGGTCGGCGGCGGCGGCGGCGGCGGCGGCGGTGCCGGTGCCTTGGCGATCTCCACGGTAATGGTGCTGAACTGGTCCACGTCGGAACCGGCATCGGTGGACTGATTGGTCACCTTGCCCGGATCCACCACGGCGTTCTCCTTCTCCACGAAGGCCACCTGAAGGGTCGGTGACGCATCCTTGATGGCCTTTGCCGCGTCATCCTTGGCCAGCCCGATCAGCGCCGGCATGGTGACCTTGCCGGTAGAGACCGTCAGGTCCACGCTGGATCCGGCGGCCACCACCTGGCCGGGCGAGGGATCCGTACCGACCACCTGTCCCTGGCCGATGGTCCCGTCGTTGGCCAGCTTTGTGGCACCGGCCGTCAGGCCCAGGGCCCTGATGGCATCACGTGCGGAAGGCTCGGTCATCTTGACCAGGCTGTCGGGGATCGTGATGGTTGACGGGCCGTTGGAGATGATCAGCCGAACGGCCGAATTGGTGTCCACGGACACTCCTGCCGCGGGATCAGTCCCGACAGCTTCGCCCTTGGGAACGGTGTCATCGTAGCGCCGGTCGGTCGTGGGTTTCAGCTGGGCATTGAAGAGCTTGGCCTGGGCATCGGTTTCATTGAGCAGCTTTACCGTCGGGATAGCCACCTGCGGATTGGCCGGGGGTTTGGCCGTGAGCAGGTTGTACCCCAGTACGCCACCGCCTGCCAGCACCAACGCAAGGAAAACGAAGAGGGTCACAATCCATGCGCGGCGGCGCTTCTTCGACGCCGCGTCCCGTTCCCGTTCCGGCGGCAGTCCCAGCGGGAGCGCGCCGGTATCGCTCTCCGGTGACGGACCGGTGGTCAGCGGACCTCCGGTGAGCGCCTTGGCCATCGCGCGGGTGGCAGGCTCGACACCGGATGCCTCCGCGGTGCCGACCGTGGCGTTCAGCGGCGCACGGGAGAAGCTGGCCTTGGAGGCGGTTTCCGTCCGGGCAAGGCCGTCCGGGTCCGTCGGGGCCTCGCTGGCCGAGAACGGCGCCAGCTGTACCCCGCTCTTGGCCGCTCTCAGGGCACGCCGGAACGCTGCGGCATCCTGGAAGCGGTCCGTCCGGTTCTTCTGCAGGGCCCTGACGACGACGCTGTCCAGGGCGGAACTGACCTGGTCATTGAAGTGGCTCGGCATTTCCGCGGTCTCACGGACGTGCTGGTAGGCAACGGAAACCGGGCTGTCCCCCACAAAGGGCGGCCGACCGGTGAGCATTTCGTAGAACAGGCATGCGGCTGAATAAAGGTCGCTGCGGGCGTCCACCGTTTCGCCGCGGGCCTGCTCCGGGGAAAGATACTGGGCGGTGCCGATCACGGCCTGCGTCTGCGTCATGGTCGCGGAGGAGTCCGCGATGGCGCGGGCGATGCCGAAATCCATTACCTTCACGGCGTTGCCGTCCTGGGTGACCATGACATTGGCCGGCTTGATGTCCCGGTGCACAATCCCGGCCCGGTGGCTGTATTCCAGCGCCGAGAGCACGCCCAGCGTGTAGTCGATGGCGTGGTCGATGGTCAGTTCCTTGCTGCGCACCAGGTCCCGCAGGGTACGTCCGGAGACGTACTCCATCACAATGAACGGAACCCGGGCGCCATCCGGCGACTGGTCCGTTGCCTGCTCACCGGTGTCATAGACGGCAACGATGGACGGATGGTTCAGCCCGGCCACCGCCTGGGCCTCGCGGCGGAACCGGGCCTGGAACTGGGGGTCCCGGGCGAGGTCGGCGCGGAGCAGTTTGACCGCAACGGTCCGGCCCAGCCGGATGTCCTTTCCCTGGTAGACGTCCGCCATGCCGCCGCGGCCCAGCAGCCCGGCCAGTTCATAACGCCCGTTAAGGACGCGCGAGGTGGTGTTCATTGCCATGCTTGCCCTTCCCGGGTGTTGTGATGTGTGGCTGATGGTCGACGGCGGTGGGCGCCGGTGTTGCGGTTACGGCGCCGCCGGTGGTGAACCGGAGCCAGCCGGACCCGTGGAGGTCGTGTAGTTGACCGCCGACCCCTTGACGACAGAGACCCCTGACTGCGGGGTGATGGAGATGACGTTGCCTTTCTTCACCGAGTCGCTTGGCTGCTGGGACTGGGTACCCAGGACCAGACCCGCCTGCGTGAGCTCGGAATTGAGCGCGGCGACGGTCGTGTCGGGGGTGAGCGGCGGGACGGTGACCATCTCCGGTCCCTTGGAGTAGGTCACGGTGATCTTCGTACCCAACGGGACGGGGCCCGAAGGCTCTATGCCCAGTACCGTATTCTTCGGGCTGTTGTCCGCCACCGGATTGCCGGAGACGCCCATGCCCTGGTTGATCAGCTCCGATTGGACGTCGGAGTAGGGCCGGCCCTTGTAATGGTCGGGGAAGAGTGTCACGGTGCTGGGCGCCGTGGTCGGAGGCGGGGTGGTGATGGTCGGCGTCGGCGTGGTACTGGGAGTGGCGGAGGTCGAGACGGCCGTGGAGGACTGGGCGGCGCTGCTGCTGGTGCTGGTGACGGCCTTTTGGTTGAAGACCCCCAACTGCTGCAGCAGGATGGCGCCGATGACGAAGAGCAGCAGCAGGATCAGGGCGATCAGCGGCCAGGTCCACGGACTGCGTCCACGCTTCGCCGGCGGTTCTTCGGACTGCTCTTCCTCCTCATCTTCCTCGACCCAACTGCGCTCGGCCGCCAGGGATTCGGAGCGGGACAGCGAGGGCAGGGCGGAGGTGGCCGGAGCCGAGCTGTCGAACGGCAGCGCTCCGACGACGGAGGTGGCGGCCGTGGCCTGGACATCGACCGGAGCGGTGATGGGTCCGGTTGCTGTTTCAAACAACAGCATCCCCGGGACGGCCGCGTGTGCGGCTCTGATATCGCCATTACGGATCGCGTCCGCCGCCTCGGCCAGCTGGTCCGCGTTGGCGGGCCGATTGGCCGGATCCTTGGACAGCATGGACATCAGCAGGGCGCGCACCGGGGCCGGCAACGTCTCCGGCAGCGGCGGAGGCGCGTCGTTGACCTGTGCCAGGGCGATGGCTATCTGCGATTCACCCGAGAATGGCCGGTGGCCGGTGATGCACTCGTAACCGATAATGCCCAGGGAATAGATGTCGCTGGACCCGGTGGCCATCTGCCCGGTGGCCTGCTCCGGAGCCAGGTACTGTGCGGTGCCCATGACCTGACCGGTCTGGGTCAGTGGCACTTGGTCCGCGAGCCGGGCAATACCAAAGTCCGTGACCTTGACACGCCCTTCGGGGGTGATCAGCACGTTTCCGGGCTTGATGTCGCGGTGCACAAGACCCTGGGCATGCGCAATCGAGAGCGCGCGGGCGGTCTGCGCAATGATCGAGAGGGTGCGGTCCGAGGAGAGCACATGTTCCCGCTCGATGATGCTGGAGAGCGGGTCACCGGGCACCAATTCCATCACCAGGTACGCGGAACCTTCCTCCTCGCCATAGTCGAAGACGTTGGCAATGCCCACGTGGTTGAGCAGGGCTGTATGGCGGGCCTCGGCGCGGAAGCGCTCAAGGAAACCCGGATCCCCGGTGTATTCCTCCTTGAGGACCTTGATGGCCACAATCCGGCCCAGGACCTGGTCCCTTGCCTTCCAGACTTCACCCATGCCGCCGATGGCGATGCGAGAAGTGAGCTGGAACCTGCCGCCTAAGGTGATACCGGAAGTAGGCCTCACTTATTCAACACCGCCTTGAAAAGTTTGCTTGCGTTTGGACTGGTCAGTTTTGCTCCGGTGGCGATGTCGACATTCGACATGACGATCGAGACCACCACCTGCGGATCGTTGGCGGGGGCAAATCCGGTGAACCACGCGTTGTTCTTGCTGTTGGGATCCGCGGTATTGCCCTCCGCCGTGCCGGTCTTGCCCGCCACCTCGACGCCGGGAACGGCCGCAGCGTGGGCAATGCCAACGTCCACCACGTCCCTCATCCACTGGGTGATCTGTGCTGCGATCTCCGGGGTAGTGGATTGGCGCAGCACCTCCGGCTGGAGTTCCTCTACGGGTTTAAGATCCGGAGTCCGGATGTCCTTGATCAGGTTCGGCTTCATCTGTTGACCGCCATTGGCAATGGCGGCGGTCATCATCGCAATTTCCAGCGGAGTGACCTTCACATTCTGCTGGCCGATCGCGCTGCGGGCCAGGTCCGCCGGTCCCAGTGGTCCCTTGCTGCCGGGGAACTGGCTGGCCTGTACGCTATCAGGGATCTGCAGGCCGCCGTCATTGAAACCGAACTTGGTGGCCTGGTCCGTAATGGCGTTCTGGCCCAGGTCCATCGCAATCTGGGCGAAGGGCGTATTGCAGGACTGCTCCAGCACAAACGCGAAGTCGGCCTGCGTCTTGGCCGAACAGCCGCCGCCGGCATAGTTGGGCAGCAGCACATCGGTGCCGGGAAAGCTCAGTGTCGCCGGGTTCGCCAGCACGCTGTCCTTATTGTACTTACCGGACGCCAGCGCGGCGGCGGTGTCCACGAGCTTGAAGACCGAACCTGGCGCGTAAAGGCCCTTGTACGCCTTGGAGCCGTACATGTCGATGCCCGGAACATTGACCAACCGATTGAAGTTGGCCTGCACGGCATCGCGGTTATGGCCCGCGAGCAGGTTCGTGTCATAGGAGGGTTTGGAGACCATGGCGATGATGGCGCCGGTCTTCGGGTTCATGACCACAATGGAGCCCGGCTGGCCCTCCGGGATCATATCGTAGGCCAGCTGCTGGATTTTCGGATCGATGGTCAGTTCCACCGAGCGCCCCTTGGGCTGGGATCCGGAGAGGACCTGCATGATCTTGTCGTAGAAGGCATCCGGGGAATTTCCGGACAACTGGTCCGACTTGGCGGCTTCAATCCCCGATGCTCCGGAGAACTGGGTGAAGAACCCGGTCAGCCCGGCGTAGAGCTCCGGCTGCAGGTACTGGCGCTGGTACTTGCACGTGTCGTTGGTAGGTACGGACTGGGCTATGGCCTGGCCGCCCACCAGGATCGATCCGCGGTCGTTGCAGAACTCCTGGATCAGCGAGCGGTTGTTGTTGGCATTTTTCTTCAGATCATCCACGGCAAAGAACTGGACATAGGTGATCGAGCCAAAAACCAAGGCAAAGAGCGCAATGGCTACAACCCAGGAGCTTCGAATGGCCTGGTTCATGGGGTTTCCACCGCCTCGATAGGTGCCTCCCTGGCAGGAACGCCGTCGGTCTCGTTTCTCATCCGTTGGCGGCCCCGCACCGCGTGCGGCCCCGCATCGTCCACCGCGGCAGAGGTGGAAATCGGACGCCGGGCCGCATCGGAGATGAGCAGCAGCAGGGCCACAATGATCCAGTTTGCCAGCAGTGACGACCCGCCGGCGGCCATAAACGGAGTGGTCAGACCGGTCAGCGGGATCAGCCGGGTCACCCCGCCGATGACGATGAAGCACTGCAGGGCAATGGCGAAGGACAGCCCGCAGGCCAGCAATTTGCCGAACGCGTCCCGCGTTCCCAGCGCTGCCCGGAAGCCGCGGGTGATGAGCAGCACGAAGAGCAGGACAACTGCGAACAGCCCAATCAGACCCAGTTCCTCACCAAGCGAGGCGATGATCATGTCGCTGTTGGCGAGCGGGACCATGTCCGGCCGGCCCTTGCCCAGCCCCGTGCCGATCATGCCGCCGTTGGCCATCCCGAAGAGTCCCTGCACCACCTGGTAGCCGCCGCCGCTGATCACCTCCGGATTGAACGCGTTGGCCCAGACGTCGATGCGCGCCGACACGTGCGGGAAGATTTTGGCCGCCAGGAAGCCGCCGACCGCGATCAGCACCACGCCGATAACGACCCAGCTGACCCGGCTGGTGGCCACATAGATCATCGTCAGGAACAGGCCGAAAAACAGCACGGAGGTTCCGATGTCGTGCTGGAAGACCAGCACCCCGACGCTTGCCAGCCACGCCACGATCATCGGGCCGAGGTCGCGGGCACGCGGCAGCTGGAGCGGGCCAACCTTCTTGCCGGCCAGCAAAATCAGGTCCCGGTTGGAGGACAGATACCCCGCAAAGAAAATAGCGAGCGTGATCTTGGCGACTTCGCCGGGCTGGAAAGTGCTGCCTCCGATCCGGATCCAGACGTTGGCGCCATTGACGTCGCCGGCGCTAATCCCCGGAACCAAGGGCAGGATCAGCAGCACGACGCTGACAATGAGGGAGATATAGGTGAAGCGGCGCAGGATGCGGTGGTCGCGCAGGAACCAGAGCACCGCGATGGCCGCAACTACGGCCAGGGAGGTCCAGAGCCACTGCCGGGGACCGGCGGTGTCCCCGGTGGCAATATCCAGCCGGTGGATCATCGCCAGACCTATGCCGTTCAGGGCAACTACCACCGGAAGTATTACAGGATCAGCATATTTCGCCTTGAAGCGCAGCGAAACATGCATGCCGAAGGCCAGCACCGCCAGCACCGCGGCCTGCGAGTAGAAGTCGGAATCGAACGGCCGGTTCAGGTTGATATTGACCAGCGCGTTGGCAAAGATGCCGAGTCCAAGCGCCAGGATCAGCAGGAATAGCTCCACGGTGCGGCGTGGTTTGGCCACGGTCTGGACCTGGCTCATTGGGCACCTCCGGTGCAGGAAGACGGCCGGGCCGAGGAGGTCGCGGAGGCGGAGGGCGTGGCCGCGGCGTGGCTCGGAGGGGCCGAGGGCGCTGCGGCGGCCGTTGAGGCGGGCGCCGGGCTGGGCGTCCGCGTTGCGGATGGGCTCGCCGAAGGCGGCGGCGGGCACGGGTGTTCCTGGGTGCCCATCTGCAGGTCGATGATTATCTGCTGCGCGTCTTCCAGACCGATTGCCGGGACCGTTTGGTGCACGCGCTGCTGCGAGAATTCCGGCAGCGAGGAGACCTTCACATCGGTTTCCCGGTAGACGTGCGAGAGCTGGATCGGCCCCAGCGACTGCGATACACCGGCGTAGACCGCGACCCGGCCGTTGGATTCCCCCACGTAGTACCTCGTCTGGGTCCAGGCGTAGCCCAGTCCCAATCCCAGCGCGAGCAGCACCAGCACGACGGCGGCGACCACCGCCGCGAGGACCCGGCGGCGGCGCAGTGGTATCGTCCCGTCGGTCCCGTCCTGGTCCTCGGCGCTCGGTGACTCCTGCTTGTGGGTGAGCACTACGGCGGCCCGGCGCGCGGCGGAGCGTCCCGCGATGGTCGGAATCTTACCTTCGGCGGCCGCCGTCACCGCTGCGCCGACCAGTTCATGCGGGCGACCGGCCAGTTCCTCGCGGATCACCGCTGCGGACAGATGCGCGCCCAGCTCCTCGGGGCCCCCGTGGGGTGCCCGGTAGGCCGGAGCCACCGGGGCCGCCGCCGTCGTCGGACCTTCCGCAGAGTGGACGTCGACGGAGGATTGGGAGGTTTCAGGCGCTGCCGCGGAACCGGGCGGGGTAGCGCCAGCGACCGGAACAGTCCGCAGGGACGCGGTCTGGACGTCATCGTCCGTGGCCTCGGCCACCTCGAAGAGCACTACGGTGACGTTGTCCGGAGAGCCGGCGGCCAGTGTCAGTTCGATCAGCCTGTCCGCGCAGGCGCCCAGATCCGGAGTGTGGCGCACTACGTCCTCAACCACTGAGGTGCGGACGAAGTTCAGTCCGTCGGAGCAGAGCAGCCAGCGCTCACCGACCTCGGCATCGAAGGTTGTCAGGTCCAGCTCGGGGGAGGCGTCAACATCGCCCAGCACACGCATCAGGACGTTTTTGTGGGGATGCGTTTCCGCCTCTTCGGGCAGCAGCCGGTGCTCATCAATGAGCCGCTGGACGAAGGTATGGTCCACGCTGACCTGCTCGAAGACGCCGTTCTTGAGCCGGTAGGCGCGGGAATCACCGATGTGGGCCATGGCCAGCTGCCCATCGGAGAGCAGCAGAGCCGTCACCGTGGTCCCCATGCCAGCCAGCTTGGGGTTGACGTGCACCAGTTCGGAAAGCAGAGAGTTGGCGGTCTGGATCTCATCCGCCAGATAGGTGGCGGCGTTGCCGTCGTAGCCGTCGCGGTCCAGATGGATCAGGTCAAGGACGGTGGAGGCGCTGGCGACGTCGCCGCCGGCGTGGCCGCCCATGCCGTCAGCCACCACCGCCAGGAAATGCCCGGCGTAGGCGGAATCGTCGTTCTTGGCCCTGATCATCCCCACATCCGACCGCGCCGCATAACGGAGCACCAGTGGTAGTTCAGCCATGCCTACGGCCTCAATTCAATGACCGTCTTACCGATCCGAACGGGGACGCCAAGCTCAACGGGCAGTGCACGGGTCAGCTGGCTGTCACCCAGATACGTGCCGTTGGTGGAACCGAGATCCTCGATGAACCAGCGGCTGCCCTGCGGGAACAGCCGGGCATGCCGGCCGGAGGCGTAGTCATCCTCCAGCACCAGCGTCGCCTCCTGGGCGCGGCCCATCAGGATGGGGCTGCCCGTCAGCTCCACCACCCTGCCGGCCAGCGGGCCCTCGGTGACCACCAGGCGGTGCGCCTGCTGGCGGGCCGGCGGCGCTTCGTCCACAAGCTCGGGGTGCTTGCGCGCCTGCCGGGCCGTGGGTGAACCCACCTTGGCCTTGCGGCCGATCACCAGATCCCGGCGCATGGCCGCGACAATGCTGAAGATCATGACCCACAGCAGCAGCAGGAAACCGAACCGCAGGACGGTGACGGTCAGTTCACTCATCCGCGTCCGCCGTTCTTCACGGGGATGAGGCGGAAGGTGATTTTCGTGCGTCCCATGGAAATGGCCGCGCCGTCATTGAGCGGCGCGGTGCCGTTGACCTTGCGGCCGTCGACGTAGCTGCCGTTGGTGGAGCCGAGGTCGACGGCGGTGGACTGGCCGTTTTCGGTCCGGATCTCCAGGTGGCGCCGGGAGACGCCCGTGTCGTCGATCAGGATGTCCGCCTCGGAAGAACGGCCAAGCACAATGGATGCGGCGTTCAGGGAGTAGCGCTGACCATCGATGTCCAGCACCGGCTGCAGGCGGGAGGGCTGGGGCTGGCGGCCCGGCGCAGCGGGGACGTTGGAGGGGTAATTGGGCCGCGGGGGGGCAGCTGCCGCCGGTGCCGCCACCGCGGGGGCATGGCTGGCGTACGGGCCGTGGTCTGCCGCATTGGCCCGCTCGGTCTGCGAACTGACCTCGAAGCTGCCCGCCTTCAGTTCCGTGTCCTGCGTGAACGAAACGCGGACTGGACCCTGCAGCACATAGCCCTGGCTGCGGGCATGGTTGATGACCACATCGCACAACTCTTCGGCCAGGGCTGTACCCCAGCTGCGGGCCCGGTCAAAGTCGGGTTCGCTCAGGCGCGCCTCAAAGACGTTGGGCGCCAACGTGCGCCCGGCGGCCAGCGTCATGGCCTTGTCGTCCAGTTCACGGCGCAGCCGGCTGGCGATTTCCACCGGCTGGACCTGCATCTTGGAGCCGCGTGAGAAGGCACCGCGCACGGCTTTTTCAATGCCCTTCTCGACATTGTCCAATAACCCCATCGGCCCTCTCCTTACGTGAACTCGTTATCCGGCAGTTACTCATCGGGCGCTGCTTGACCGGACTGCTGCACCTCTTACAGTGGCGTCCGGCGAATCTGCACTCATCCTGATACTACTGGGCGAGTCTGCGAATGACCTTAACGCCCGCACCGACCAGGGCTGGTTCGCCGGTGCGGGAAGTTTTCCCCGCGGTGACTCCGGCTTGGCCCGGGAGCATGCGTTGAGTGGTGAGATTGTGCGCTTAAATGGGCGTGTCATGTCTCACCACATCGTGGACGTTTGATGTCTCAGGAGTTCGTGGGCGTTTCATGTCTCAGGACTTTGTGGACGTTACGGCTTTGGGCTTGTGATATTTCTCGTGGGCCATGAAGCCTCGGGG
>JALYYI010000236.1 GCA_030946705.1 Actinomycetota bacterium
TTTACGATTCCCAACCTGCGCAATCTGGGGCGCCAGACCATGTTCGATGCCCTGGACGACGTGCTGTTTGAACTCCGCGATGCGCTGGGCGAGGCCACATTCCCGCGTTCCGCCGCCGAATACCTCGACGACTGGGCCGCGCCGGAGAAAGCGTGGCTGCGCAAGTACTACGCCCCGGAGAAGGACGAGCCGGTGTACGACCTGACCGCTGCGGCCGAGGACGTCGTGCGGTGGGTGGAATCCCTGCGCGGCCGGGATTTTGTGGCCACGCAGTCCCGCCTGACCAGCATCTTCGGCCTGCTCAAGGCGCTGGTCCACGGCTCCGAAACCGACCCCGAGGTCCGCCTCGCCGAACTGGGGCGCCAGCGCGATGCCATCGACACGGAAATCGAGCGGATCCGAAGCGGCCAAATCCGTGTGATGAGCGGACCCGAAGCCCTGGACCACTTCCAGCAGCTCACCGCGCAGGCCAAGGATCTGTTGGCGGATTTCCGCGAGGTTGAGCAGAACTTCAGGGTGCTGGACCGCCGGGTCCGGGAGCAGATCTCCACCTGGGAGGGGACGCAGGGCGAGCTGCTGGAAGCCATCTTCTCCAGCCAGCAGGACATCAGCGGCTCCCTCCAGGGCCGCACCTTCCAGGGCTTCTGGGACTACCTCATGTCCCCGCAGCTGCGCGTTGAGCTGCGGGATCTGCTGGAGCGTGCCACCAAAATTGAGGCGCTGATCGCCCTGGAGAACATCGGTTCCATTGCCCAGCTGCACCTGGGCTGGCTCCCCGCCGTCGAACAGACACAAACCACCGTCCGCCAGCTCTCCCAGCAGGTCCGCCGGCTCCTGGATGACAAGGTGTTCCTGGAGAACAAACGGATCATGCAGCTGATCCGCAGCATCGAATCCAGCGCGCTCGCGCTGCGCGGTACCGCGCCGGCCGGCGACTTCATCGAGCTGCCCGGGCAGGGCGTCGACGTGACGCTGCCCTTCGAGCGGCCGCTCTACGAGCCCAGCACACGGGTATCAATCGATGACTCCGTGACCGTCTCGGAGGACCTTGACGTCGATCCCGGCGCCCTGTTCGAGCAGTTCCACGTCGACAAGGACCGGCTCCAGGGCAACATCGATGCGGTGCTCACCGACGCCGAGCAGGCCACGCTGGCTGACATCACCGATGCCTACCCGCTCAGCCAGGGTTTGGCGGAGCTTGTCACCTACTTCCAGCTCGCCTCGGAATCATCCTGGGCCAGCGTCGACCCGGAGCACCCCCAACACCTCTCCTGGACGCTGCCCGACGGCAGCATCCGCGAGTCGACCGTCGACCAAATCATCTTCGTGAGGCCAACATGAGCATCGAACCAGCCGACCTGGCAGTCGCGGAAGGGACCCGCCCGGACGAGCTCACCGCCGTCGTTGCCAAGCTCTTCAAGGGTGTCCTCTACCGCGAGGCCGACGAAAAGCTCTGGCAGGCGCTGTCCGCGCTGACCTCGCATGCGCGCGACTACGTGGCGGTCCTTGGGCTGGATCTGGTGCTCGACGACGCCGAGGGCTACGCATTCCTGCGCTCCCGGGAAGATTACGATGCCGCCCTGCCCCGCCTGGTTCCGCGCCGTCCGCTGACGTTCAACGTGAGCCTGCTGCTGGCGCTGCTGCGTGCCCGGCTGGCCGAGTTCGACCAGCAGAACGGCGAGACGAGGCTGGTCATGACGGAGGCGCAGATCATGGATATGGTGGCCGTGTTCCTCCCCGAGTCCAGCAACGAGGCCCGCATCCTGGACCAGCTGGGCTCCAACATCAAGAAGGTCGTGGATCTGGGTTTCCTGCGCAAAATGCGCGGCCAGGACCGGACCTACGAGGTGGCCCGTATCCTCAAGGCGTTCGTTGACGCCCAGTGGCTGGAGGATTTCGACGCCCGGCTGAGCGACTACCGCGCGACGCTCGGGGTCAGGCTTGAGGGCAGGCCCGGGGTCGGGCCGGGCGGCAGGACCATGACGTCCGACGCCGCCGCTGAGGGGCTCCGCGCATGACGGCCGAAGTGCAGGCGGGCCTGTTCAGCCTGGACGACGTTTTCCCGGACGAGGCCGGTAAGCCTCCCGGCTTCCGGCTGCAGCGTCTGGAGCTGCTCAACTGGGGCACCTTCCACCAAGGTGTGCGCAGCTTCCGGCTGAACGGCGACAACAGCCTGCTCACGGGCGACATCGGCTCCGGGAAGTCCACTGTGGTGGACGCCATCACCACGCTGCTGCTGCCGGCGAACCGGATCGATTACAACAAGGCGGCGGGCGCGCAGAAGAAGGAACGCAGCCTCCTCTCCTACGTGCGGGGCTTCCACAAGAGTGCCCGCAGCGGGCTCGGCGACCATTCCAAACCCGTTGCGCTGCGCGGCCCGGGCTCCTACACGGTGGTGCTCGGAGTGTTCCACCACGCGGTGCTCGGCAAGTCGGTCACGCTGGCCATCACCCTGTGGGCAACCCAGGAAGCCGGGCAGCCGAACCGCTTCTACTCCGTGGCCGAGGGCGAGCAGAGCATCGCCGCGGACTTCGCGGACTTCGGCCAGGACACGTCGAAACTGAAGAAACGACTGCGCGAATCCGGCGTGCTGGTGTTCGACGTGTTCGAAAAGTACGCGGCCTGCTTCAAGCGGCATTTCGGCATCGGCTCCAACCAGGCCATGGACCTGTTCCACCGCACGGTGTCCATGAAACAGGTCGAGAACATCACGCACTTCGTGCGCACCAACATGCTCGAAGAGGACGACGTCGAGCAGCGGATTAAGAACCTGCTGCACCACTTCAGCGACCTGAAGAAGGCCCACGAGGCCGTGCTGCGGGCCAAGGACCAGATCCGGATGCTCACCCCGGTGCGTGACGGCGCCGCCCGGCATGGGGAGCTGGCACGGCAGGAATCCCGGGGGCGGCTGCACCGCGACCAACTCACCCCCTGGTTCGCGGCCCGGCGGCTGGAACTCAGCCTGGAACACCACACGGAACTGGACCGCACGGCGGCGCGGCTGGACACCGAACGCGAGGCGCTCTCGGCCGAGGCCAGCCGGCTGGGCCACGAGCTCGCCGGACTGCGGGAGGACATCCGCACCCACGGCGGCGGCCGCATCGCCGGTATCGAGGCCGAGATCACGAGGCTGACCGGAGAGTCCCGGACGCAGCGCGCGCGTTTCGACGGCTACGCCGCCGCTGCGGAGTCCCTTGGCCTGCGCACGCCCGAGGACAGGGTCGTCTTCGACGCCAACACCGCGGCCCTGGCCGGCGTGGAAGAGGAACTGGCCGGGCGGGGCGACGGGCTGCAGGGGCGTCGCACCGAAGCCGACCGGCAGCGTGCCGAGGCCCAGGAACAGTCCGGGGAGCTTCGTGCGGAGCTGACCAGCCTGCAAACAAGGCAGAACCTGCTGCCGGGCTGGCTGGTGGCGCTCCGCCGCCGGCTGTGCGAGGGCACCGGAGTTGCCGAGAGCGCCCTGCCGTTTGCCGGCGAGCTCCTGCGCGTGCGGGACGGCGAAGGCGCCTGGGAGGGGGCAGCCGAACGCACCCTGCACGGCTTTGCCCTGTCCCTGCTCGTGCCGGCCGAGCACTACACCGACGTCAGTTCCTGGGTGGATGCCAACAACCTGCGCGCCCGCCTGGTGTACCTGAAGGTCGGTCAGAGCACCGGTCAGCGCGCCGCGGAGCCGGGAACCCTGGCATCCAAGGTCGCGATCAAACCGGGCACGCCCTTCCGCGACTTCCTGCTCGAGGAGCTGGCGCGCCGCTACGACCACCAGTGCTGCGAATCGCTGGCGGACTTCCGGCGCTATCCGAAGGCGCTGAGCCTCAATGGCCAGGTCAAGGCAGCCTCCGGCCGGCACGAAAAGGACGACCGGCGGGATCTGCACGACCGCGGCAATTACTGCCTGGGCTGGGACAACCACGACAAGATCGCGCGCCTGCGCGGCGACCTGGACGCGGCGGACGGACGGCTGCGCAGCGCAGACTCCGCGATGGCCCGCATCGACACCGACCTCGGCGCCCTGGGCCGGCAGCAGCAGCACGTGGGCATGGTGCGCGGAGTCAAGGACTTCTCCGAGCTCGGCTGGCAGCTTACCGCCCGCCGCATCGAGGAGCTCACGGCGGAGAAGACCGCGCTGGAATCGGCCAGCGACGTACTGGCGCAGCTGACAGCCAAGGAGGGCGAAGTAGCCGCCCGGCTGACCCGCATCTCCGAGAAATCGGACGCGATGCAGCAGCGCATCGGTGCCAATATGAACGCCGCCAAGGACATCGCGGAGAAAATCGAGGAGTGCCGCCAGATCCTCGCGGAGCTGCCGCTGGCCGACGACGACGGGCTGCTGGCAGAGCTGGCCGGCCTGGCCTCCGCGGCGCTGGCCGGCGAGACCATGACCTACAAGAACACGCCCCGGACCGAGAGCAAGGTCCGCGAAACGCTGACCCACACCATCGATGCGTTGAACAAGCAGGCGGCCCGTGCGGCCGAGTCGACCGTGCGCCTGATGGCCGATTTCCGGAACACCTATCCGGCGGAGACAACGGAAATAGATGCCTCCCTTGAGGCAGCGCCGGAATTCAACAGGATCCTGGCGCAGCTGGCGGATAACGATCTCCCGCGATTCGAGGAGCGCTTCAAGGAATCGCTGAACCAGAACACCATCCACGAGATCGTCGCCTTCAACGCATTCCTGGATTCCCGCCGGCAGGACATCATGGGCCGGATCGGCGAGATCAACGAGTCGCTGGCCCGGATCGAGTACAACCCGGGGCGCCACATCCAGCTGGAGCATCAGGCCACCACGGACGCCGATGTGCGTGAATTCGGTTCCGATTTGCGTGCCTGTTCGGAGGGCACGCTGGGCAACGAGGACCAGTACTCCGAACAGAAGTTCCTGCAGGTGGAAAAACTGGTGGAACGCTTCCGCGGGCGCGACGGGCTGGCCGGCCTGGACGAGCGCTGGACCGCCAAGGTCACCGATGTGCGGAACTGGTTCACCTTTTCGGCCTCGGAGCGCTGGACGGAGACGGGCGAGGAACACGAGCACTTCACCGACTCCGGAGGAAAGTCCGGCGGGCAGAAGGAGAAACTCGCCTACACCATCCTCGCGGCCGCGCTGGCCTTCCAATTCGGCCTTGCCGCCGGACCCGGAAGCGGAGGCAACCGCAGCTTCCGGTTTGTCGTCATCGACGAGGCCTTCGGCCGCGGGTCGGACGAGTCCGCCCGCTACGGGCTGGAGCTGTTCAAGCGCATGCGCCTGCAGCTGCTGATCGTCACGCCGCTGCAGAAGATCCACGTCATCGAGCCGTTCGTCGCCAACGTCGGTTTCGTGGCCAACAGGAACGGCGACGACTCGCAGCTGCGCAACCTGACCATCAAGGAATACCGGGCCGAGCGGGACCGCCGTGGCGGCTGATTCCGTCGGACCGCGCTGGACCACCCTCGCCGCGCTGCGCGAGCAGTCGCGCAGGGCCTGGAGCCGCGGGGAACTGCTGCGGGAGCTGCTGGCGCCCACCGAAGCCTACCCGCGCCGTCGCACCCTGAAACGGCCCACGGCCGCCGAGCTCCGCGACGATTACGCGGCCGCGCGCCTGTGGGCTTCCGAGCTCCAGCACGGGGCCTCCGGAACTGTGGGCTACCGCCTGGTAACCTCGGACGTTGGCCGGAATACCGTAGGGACCAATCGGGTGCCCTCAGCGGCCGTCTTTGACACCGTCCGGGACGAGATCGGTTTCGCCGGCAAGGGACGTGACGCCGACCGGTTCGAACGACTCGCCGGCGACCTGGCGGCTGCGCACCCGGCCCTGGGCGGCTGGGCGGCCCGCCATCCGTTGCGCCTGCTGGAACTGGGCGCGGACGCCCGGACCGCAGCCGCGGCGGCCCTCTGGTTCACGGCACATCCGGCGCCGGGCATCTACCTTCGGCAGCTCTCCATCCCCGGCGTCCATACCAAATTCATGGAAACGCACCGGCGCACCATCGACGAGATGGTGCTGGCCCTCGATCCGGCCCGCGCGCACGATGCCCGGGGCGCTGCAGGCGGCCCCGGCGGGGAGCCCGACGACGCGAGTGTCACCGCCCGGTCGCCGGACAACTGCGAATCCTCCGCCGAACTGGATTTCGCTCCGCGGCGGCGGAGCTTCACCGAGCGCCACGGATTCCTTGCTCCGCCGGAGCTGGTGCGCTACAGGATCCTGGATCCTTCAATGTCCGTTTTGGGCGGGGCCCGCGACCTGACCGTTACGGCGGAGGCGTTCAGGGCTTTGGACCCGGCCGTTCGCACAGTCCTGGTCACGGAAAACCTGGTCAATTTCCTGTCCCTGCCCGAGCGCTCAGGCACACTGGCTCTATTCGGGGCCGGTTACGGTTTCAGGATGCTTCGCGACGCTCAGTGGCTGCGCGGCTGCGCGGTCCGCTATTGGGGAGACCTGGACACCCACGGGTTCAGAATCCTGGACCAGCTGCGGTCGGTCCATCCGCACGTGGAGAGCCTCATGATGGACCAGGAGACGCTGCTGGCGCACCGCGCCTATTGGGGGAAGGAACCCAAGCCGTCGCGGGCAACGCTTACCCGGCTGAGCGCGGCCGAATCCGCCCTCTACACGGCCCTGGGTGACGGCACGTTCGGACCGGCCGTGCGGCTGGAGCAGGAGCACGTCCAGTGGGACTACGCGCTCCAGCGGATCCAGGCCGCAAATTTCCCGACATAGGCCCCTCTGGATAACCCCTCGGGCAGGGCTTTGTCGGCGCCGGCCGCTACTTCAGCAGGTCCGCGTGGTGCGCCGCGGCGACGTTCGGGTGGGCCCGCAGCCGGTAGCGGAGGGCGTTATCGCCGTAGGTTTCCAGAATCGGGCTGTTCGTCGGGTCTACCGACAGGCCCCGGGCCTTGACTTGAAACTCCGGGTCCAGCGCGAGCCGCGGCATTGTGGCGTCCAGCGCCGGATTGTAGAAGAACGGAAGGGAGATCCTGTCCGTGCCGCGAAGAGGCGAGATCACGCGGTGCAGGGTTGCCTTGAGGTAGCCGTTCGTGGCCAGCTCGAGCATCTCGCCGATGTTGACCACGAATGTTCCGGGCACCTGAGGTGCGTCGATCCACTGCCCCCGGTGCTCGACCTGCAGGCCTCCCTTTCCGGGCTCCACCAGGAGGAGCGTCAGCACCCCGCCGTCGCGGTGGGAGCCGACCCCCTGCCTGGGTTCGGGGTCGGACTCCCCCGGATACCGGACAATTTTGAGCAGGGGGAAAGCCCGCGCGGCGAAGGCCGCGTCGAAGGTGTCCTCGGGCGCTCCGAGGGACACCGCCAGTGCCCGCAGCAGAGTCAGCGAGATGGTGCTCAGCCGTTCGGTCCACTCCGAGACAATCTCTCGCATTTCGGGCAGCGCATCCGGCCACAGGTTGGGCCCCTCGAGGCGCCAGTAGTCAGCGGCGCCCGCGCCCGGCTCCACCGCGTCCCGCTCGACGCCGATGTCGATCTGCTCACGCCAGTCCACGGCACCATCCGTGAGTTCGCCGCCGACGCGGGTGTAGCCGCGGAACTGCGGGCTGTTGACATTCTCGACCGCGAGTTTCTGTTCGTCGGCCAGCTCGAAGAACCGCCGGGATACGTCCAGGATTGCGTCCGTAAGCTCCTGCGGGATGCCATGGCCGGCCAGGTAGAGGAATCCGACCTCATGCATGGCATTGCGCAATTCGTCACGAAACCGGGACGCCTCCTCCGGTCCCGCATTCAGGAGGGAGAAGTCGAGTACGGGCAATGATTCGAGTGGCAACGTCTCTAGTCCTTTTCAGTGAACTTGGCAAGCGGGAGCCTGTATTTGCTTCAATGTTACGGACGGGGCCGCGCCGATGGGCATTAACGTGTCGAAATAAGACATCCGGACATCTCCTCCCATCGGCAGCGGCCGGGCCCTTGATGGGCCCGGCCGTGTTCGCGAGGGCTAAGCAGTGGCGTTGGGCTCCTGGGCCGCGGTACCTGCAGTGCCCAATCCAGCGGTGATGGGAGAGGGCCTGAAGCCTTTGACGACCAGCCAGACGCCTAACGAAAACTCCCACAGCGCGATCGGGGCGGTCGCGATCGCCGACCATACGGAGATCACCGCATTGATCCCGAAGAAGGTTGCTGCGGTGGACGCGAGGAGCAGCGGGGCTCCGATGAGGCCCAGTAGGGGGAGAACCCGGGGCACCAGGCGGGACCGGTACAGCAGGGAGCCCAAAAGCAGGGCGTTCAGGGCCGGCATGAGGGTTTGTCCTAGAAGGAATGTCCAGCCATACATGGCGACCAGCGCCTGGCCGGTGGCCAACGCCGGTGCTCCGGCTCCGCCCTGCCGCAGCGTCACGACCGACATGAGGCACACGACGCCTGTGACAATGGCAGCGGCTTCCAGGGCCCGCGAGCCGACAAAGCCCAGTGCGAGCCCCTCGTTCTGCCTCCTGACCACCGGGTACAACGCTATCGCGGTGCCGATGGAGGCGAGGGCCACGATCATCTCCAGGGCGCCGCCCCAGAGCGCGCCAGTATCCGGGCCGGCGCCGACGATGTAATTCGGACCGCGCACCGGGCCGTACAGGGCGAGGGTCGGGATCGAGACGAAGGTGAGCAGGTACAGCACGCCCGCGATGAGCGCCGTCTTCCGCAGCGAGTCCATCGGAACCCGTTTCGATGCGGTGCTTCGGCCGGTGATAGTCATGTCATTCTCCTTGGTGGATGGGTTGTTGGATGGTTGGGTTGCACGCCGTCCGGATTGGTGGGCACCTAGCTAGGTGCGATGGTGGGCTCGTCGGGGTCGACGGAAGTGACCGAGACCAGCGGCAGGCCGACGTCGCGCACTTTCTGGAGCAGGCCGTGAAGGGCGGCCTGGTCGGCGACGGGGCCAGAGATGATGGTGGTGCCGTCGCTCTCAGTGGTCAGGGTCAGTCCGTCAAACCACGTGGCCCAATGGGAGTCCAGATGCCCCTGGAGCCGGATCTGGTACCTTCCGGGGTTGTGATGGTGACCGGTCGATATTCCGTTCATGGTGCTCCTCCTCGGGCTTCCCTATATGGATCTCAGCCAGCCGTGGTTTGCTGGCCTGATCCATAGATAGAAGCAGACGTGGTGAGCCGGCATCACCACATGTGGTGATTGACGTGGTGATTTCGCCTGACGGTCGCCGGGTCGCGGCTACAGGTCGAATTCCCTGGCCCGACGGACGGCTGCCCGGCGGTTGTTCACGCCGAGCTTGGCGTAGATGTGGCTGGTGTGGGTCCGCACCGTGTTCAGGGACACCATCAGCTCGCGCGCGATGTCCGGGCCGTCCAGGTCGGTTCCGAGCAGCCGAAGCACATCCAGCTCGCGTGCGCTCAGTGGCTCGATCAAACCGTTATTGGCGGGCGTGCTGTCCTCGGCCTTGTTGATGGCGGCCAGAAGCCGACGGACATAGTTCGGGGCGGTCCCCTGTTTTGAGACCGCCCTGAGCAGGGAGGCCATGAGTGGGCCTTCTTCCGCGAAGATCCGAACGTAGCCTTCCGGCTCAGCCAGCGTCACCGCGCGTTGCAGTGATGTAAGTGCAGCGGGGACGTCCGCTCGTGCCTGATGGGCAAGCGCCTGCACTACCAGGATTTCGATAACGCTGCCCGTCCTCTGCCCTGTTCCGGCCACTCGCAAGAGGCGCTCCAGGAGCCGGGTCACCTCCTGGATGGAGCGCTGTGCACGGTCTGCCGCGTACCGCGCCAGGATCACCCTGGCCAGGGTGATGTGCTCAAACTCGTGCAGATAGCTGAGGTCGTCCTCAACCGATAGGCCTCGCTCACGCGCCCAGCCGAGCGCTGCGCCCAGCTCTCGCTGCGCGACCAGCACCCTTGCCCTCAAGGCCGGGACCGGCCGCACATTGGGGAAGTAGTCACCGACATACAGGCGCTCCGCCTCGTTGAGCAGGTCGAGGGCGCCGCTCAGATCTCCTTCGGCCTGGCGGATCCGAGCCATCGCGACCCGCCAGCGGTAGCGGTTCTGCGGCAACCCGATGTGCTCGCCGAGTTCCTGGCTGCGCAGCAGACTCTGCGTGGCGGCATGCAAGTCGTTGCGCTCGCGGTGGATCTCGCTCAGGCCCACGTACATGTCCGCGGTTCCGCGCAGAACTGGGCCGCCCGGCTCAGACGCACGCTGCAATGCCTGCTCATAGGTGCGCATCGCCTCGCCGAGACGACCCTGCGTGATCCGGATGTCCGCTAGTGCTAGCGAACAACCGAGGATGTCAGAGACGAACCCGGCCCGCCGCAGCCCGGCCACGCACGCCGAGTATGCCTGGTGGCCGCCCTCCAGGTCCCCGCTCCCCCAGGCCGCGAGCCCCAGCAGGCCCGCAGCCGAAGCACGGCCGAGGTGCTCCTCCTCGGGCGAGAGTTCGTGCGCCCGCCCGGCGTGCGTCACGGTGCCGGGCACATCGCCCCGGGACAGGGCCAGGGCGGCGCGGTAC
>JALYYI010000269.1 GCA_030946705.1 Actinomycetota bacterium
GCATCATCGCGTTGATGTTGCTCAAATGTCCGACGGGGGCGTCAAAGCGGACCAGTTCCAGATTCTGCCGATCCGTAATGCGTATGTGCGCGCCCCCGACGGAGGAGAAGTTGCCCGGTCCGCGGACTTCCGGATCGACATAAACAAGGAACACTATCTTGGCGACGGCCGCCGGCACGAGGCTGAAGTCAACGTCGATCTGCTCGTTATCCTCATCCCCCACGAAGTGCACGGCACCCTCCGGGCTGGCAATCTGGTTGAAGAACACCAGGTGGTCGTCCGAAAGGGCGCGGCCGGAGGCATCGCACATGATGGCCAGCGGCACCAGCTCGGCTTGCGGCCCGCGGCTTGCGATGACCGACCAGCCGAGCCCGACCATCACGTTGGCCAGGCCGGGGTTCTCGGCGGTCAGCGCCGCGTTGGCCCCCGGAATGAGCTTGCTCACGGGCTAGCTTCCCTCCAGTCTGAGGGAAGGTCCGAATTTGTCCGCCAGGAACCGCGCATGAACAGACAGTTCGGACACCGCACCGCTGCGCACCTGAGCGTCCAGATCCTTCACGGTGGCCTCCAGCACCTTAAGCTGCTCCGCGAACAGCTTCGTGCTCTTCGATCCATCCGCATGTTCGCTGGCATCGACGGCCAGATAGGCGCGAAGCGGTGACGGAATATAGTCCGTGATGACCGCGCCCAGCAACACCTTTTGCTCGGTGGAGGCTCCGTGAGCAGCAACGTAGTTGACCAGGGGTCGGAGCACATCGTCAATCTGACGCAGCTGCGACGAAAGAACGGTTGGCAGAGTAGCGCCGGATCTGCGCATGGAAGACCGCAGCGCGTCCAGACCGCGGATCAGCTGTTCCAGCTCTTCCTCGGCAGCAGCCGCGGAGCCCTGTTCCACAATGCTGTCCATGGACGGAACGGTGGAGCGACCACCGAATAGTCTCGGAAGCAACTTAAAGACCTGCCTTCAACATTTCTGCCTGTTAGTTCGCTTCGTTCCGGCGTGTCCGCTCCAGGTACGGCTTGGCTCGTTCCAAGCCGGATTCGAGGGCGCGGACGGTGCCTTCCATGTTCTTCGCGGCATCTGAGCGGAACGTGTCGATGGCGTCCATCGTCGCAAAGACATTGTCAAAGGCCTTCTGAAGGGTCTCGACACTGACCCCGGCGCTGGATGCCTGCTGGTGGATACGCGTTGTCTGGTCCTTCAACATTTCGCTCGTCTTGAGAATCATGTTGTTGGTGGTCGTGTTGATGGCATCGATCTGGTCCAGAACCAGCTTCTGGTTGGCAAGAGCCTGTGCCACGATGACGGCGGTCCGCAGAGCCGCGATCGTGGTGGTTCGGGCCCGATCCACGCCCTTGATCAGCTCGAGATTGTTCTTCCTGATCAGGTCCATGGCCAGATATCCCTGCACTCCCACCGCGAGCTGTGTCAGGATGTCCTGATGCCGCTGGCGAATGGGGAACAAGACGTCCGCCTCGAGGGCGCTGGCTTCATCGATCTGGCCTGTTGTCCGGGCGCTCTCGATCTTTTCGACACAGGCGGCGTCCAATGCCTTCGCGAAGACCGCGTACTCGCTCAGGGTTTGCATGGTTTCCCACAGCTTCACCTTCTCGCCCGCAAGCGAAGCATTGTCCTTGAGCAGCTCATCCTGGCCGGACATGAGCGCCTTGATGATCTTGTCGATCTGCACCTGCGCGCTGTCATACCGCTGGAAGTATTTGGCCAACTTGTTTCCGCCCGGGAACATGCCAAGAATCTTCCGGCCGGTTCCCAAATGGGCCTGATTGGGTGTCAGGTCCTCCACCGTGGACCGCAGCTCATTCAGGGTGGAGGCGACACCAATTTGCGCACTGTCACCGCTCCTCTTGGCCCCCGACACCGAGGTTGAGGACCTCTCCAGCATATGGCTGGAGAAATTGCTGGACTGGACCATCTCGGCCCCGGCCAGCTTGGTGATCCCTTCCACCTTTTGCGTGAATTCCGGGCTCCGCGGATTCATCTGGACGACGTCGGCAACAAAGGCACGTGCCTGGCTGTCAATTTCGGTCCGCCGTTCGGCGGACACGGGAACCATGCCCGGCGCCTCTTCGGGCTGCACGATCGCGGGGGCGTCCGGTGCCTGCAGCATAAGGGACGCTTCCACAGCGTTGGGTGGGGACAACGGGAGGGTCATTGCATCTGCCTGTCTTTATTGGTGCGTGCCTTGTTGCCGGTTCGGAAGCCGCGTTCTTCTAGTCGAGGACTATGCCGAAGTCGGTCGCAATCCCGCGAAGACCGGCGGCGTAACCCTGACCGATGGCCCGAAACTTCCACTCCGTGTCGCGGCGGTAGAGCTCCGAGAAGACCATTGACGTCTCGGATGCGGCATCCTCACTGAGGTCGTAGCGCACAATTTCCGCGGCGGAGTCGTCATTGACGACGCGGCAGTAGGCATCACGGACCTGCCCGAAGTTCTGACGGCGTGCTTCCGCCTGGTCGATCGAAACGACGATGACGATGCGCTCCACATCCGCGGATACAAGGCCCAGGTCGATGACGATCTGCTCGTCGTCGCCGTCGCCCTCTCCCGTGCGGTTGTCGCCCTGGTGGACCACAGACTGGTCTTTGGATGCGAGCTGGTTGTAGAAGATGAAGTCGTCCTGGGAACGGACCTTCCCATCCGCGCCGAGCAGGATCGCGGAGGCGTCGAGGTCGAACGCTTCGCCGCTGGTGGTCCGGGGGTCCCAGCCCAGACCGACGAGGGCACGCTTGAGGCCCGGATCCGCCTTGGTCAGGGAGAGGTTGTTGCCTTTGCTCAGAGTGAGGCTTGTCATTGGTGTGCCTTCCTTCAGTTTTGGGGCTTAGAGGACGTTTGCTGCCGGGGCGATCAGGTCCAGCGCGGTGCGGCCGACGGCGCGCTCCCCGACGGCCTTGAACGACCAGCCGGCACCCTCGCGGGAGACTTTCGACATGATCATGGCCGTGTGCTTTCCGGAGTCGGTCAGCTCGTAGCGGGCCACCTCGGGGCTGCCTGCGCTGGAGTCATCGATGAGCCGGCAGAACGCGTTGTCGATCTGGTCGAACGTCTGCTTGCTGTAGCTGCTGATCACGAAAACGATGTGGGCGACCTCGGGAGCCACGCGGGCCAGGTCAACCACGATGGTTTCGTCGTCGCCCTCTCCCGCGCCGGTGAGGTTGTCGCCGGTGTGGTGCGTGGAACCGTCGTTGCTGACCAGCTGCTGGAACCAGACCTTGTCGAGGGGGCGATGTGCGGCGTCGAAAAAGATGGCCGAGGCATCCAGGTCAATCTCGACCGCCTTCGAGCCGCCGAAGAACCCGCGCTTGACGGGTGCGGCATCCCACCCAAGCCCCATGCGCACCTTGGTAAGCAATCCGCCGTCGTGCTTGGTCAGCGACAGCGACTGTCCCTTTTGAAGCGTCAATCCCATGATGATCCTTTGTTCGTATCAGTGAGTAAGTTGGAGTTCGTCCGTGGCGGGCGCGTCGGCGCGCTTGTTGCGGCGAACGGAGCTGAGGAAGGAAGCGAGGATAAAGACGACGCCGATCAGCCCGGTGATGACCTCGTTGACCTGGACGCCGATGGTGACCAGCAGGATGACCGCCAGGGCACCGATGGCCCAGTGCGCGCCGTGGTCAAGGTATTCGTATTCATCGAGCGTGCCCTGCCGGACGAGGAAGACCGTCAGGCTCCGCACGAAGAGGGCACCGATGAGCCCGAGGCCCAGGGCGATGATGATCGGATCGGACGTGATGGCAAAGGCGCCGATGACCCCGTCGAAGGAGAACGAGGCATCGATGACCTCGAGGTAGATGAAGAGCATGAAGGCGGCCTTGCCCACGGCCTTGACGGCACCATTCGGGCCCGCCTTCCTCGAAGCTGCGAGCGTGGCGTCGTCCTCGTCCACGTCACCGTCTTTATCGACGTCGAAGAAATCCCCCAGCGCGTTGACCAGCAGGTAGGCGGCCAGCCCGAACACGCCGGCGACGATGACCTCACTGCGGCCGCCGGCGAAGGCCGAGACCACGAGCAGGCTGATCAGTGCGACGATCAGCGACGCCCCGTTGAGCCGGCCGACCTTGGCCAGCGGCCGTTCCAGGAATCCGAGCCAGTGCAGCTCGCGTTCCTCAAACATGAAGTCCAGGAAGATCATCAGCAGGAAGAACCCGCCGAATGCGGCGATCTGCGGGTGCGCGTGGTGCAGCAGGTTGGCGTAGGTGCCCTGGGTGGCAATGTCGCCCTTCTGCATGGCGAGGTCGATGGCCTGCGCCGGGTTGAGGTTGGCGGTCACCCCGACGATGAGCAGCGGGAAGAGGACGCGCATGCCGACGACGGCGATCAGGATGCCGACGGTGAGGAAGATCCGCTGCCAGAAGGCGTTCATCCGTTCCAGGATCCGGGCGTTGATCACGGCGTTGTCGAAGCTCAGGCTGACCTCAAGGATGCCCAGGATGGCGCACAGGACAAGGGCGCCCGGACCGCCGTAAAGGAACGCGATCACCAGCGCAACCGCACTCACGGCCATGGACCAGCCGAATGTCTTTACGAACATGCCTTTTCTTGCTCCTTTAGTGGCAGCTGCCGGATGAAGATGGCTGCGGGGATAGATGCACTGCTGCCTTGGAGCACCCCCGAGACCCACAACTCCGGACCCCTACAGTCTTGCATGATTCCTTGGACGGCCGCTGGGAACGTGCCGGAACCGTCCGAGGTGCACCCTCGGCACCCCTCGCCGATCGGTCAGGTGGCGGGAGGTGAATTGGGGGATGCTACCGCCGCCTCCGCCCGGATCGTGGACGGATATAAGGCGTTCGCCCGGCGTCGGCAGCCAAGCGGAAGCGCTTCATCAGGCTGCGGAAATGGCCACCCGGCCCCAGACCGTAGGGGGCACCATGACACTTCAAACGCGAGGAACTTCCATCACGACCACTGCGAACAAGCGGCGCGAGGAGATCTAACATCTCGCCGTCACCACCGGACTGGCCTCCCCTACGAACAGAAATCCGCCATCGCCAGATTCGCCGCGTCCCTGGTCCAGCCGGGTGAAAACATCCTGCTCGACGGCGGCTCCACCGTGGGCGCGCTGGCCAATGAGCTGCGGACCTTCGACCGGCTCTCCGTGACCACGCCCGGCATCAACATCCTGCGGGAACTAGCCGACAGCCCCGGCATTGAGGTGGTCTGCCCGGGCGGCCGGCTCCGGGCCCTCAACCAGAGCTTCTTCGGCCCGCTCGCCGAGGCGAGCCTGGAACGGATGACCTTCGACCGAGTCCTTCTCGGTGCCGACGCGGTCACTGCAGAGGACGGGATCTGCGAGGCGGACCACGCCCAGACCCGGCTCAAGGAGCTGGTGGCCCGGCGCGGGACACCTGCCTATGTGCTGGCGGACTCCTCCAAGGTGGGCCTGCGGTCGTTTCACACCTGGGCCCGCCTGGCGCTGCCGTGGACCCTGGTGACCGACGACGGCGCCGATCCAGATCAGCTGGAGAAGTTCCGGG
>JALYYI010000270.1 GCA_030946705.1 Actinomycetota bacterium
ATTCCGGACCGCTGGGATTGCATCCGCTGCGGCATGTCGGCCAGCAGGACACCCGGCAGCGGGATGGCCCAGCCGCCGGGAGAGCCCTTCAAAAGCCATCTGGAGTATGTGAAGGAACGCCGGACCATTGCCGAGGCGGAGCAGCTGCTCAATAACGCCCTGGTCAAGCTCCGGCACAGCCATCAGATGGACTGATCAGCCTGTGCCGGGCCTTCCCTTTCCTTGAGCGTGGAGCTGTGCCCCCCAAACGCAGGTCTGTCAGCGCGTTGCGCTGGGCTGTGAGGTCTTGTTCATCAGTGGAGCATCGGGCATGGCCAACCGGTAGTCCAGACGTGGTGAATAGTGTGTCGCATAGGGCCCGCCCCTTCACCGGTCAGTTCACCGGACGGGTCCTACGGAACGCTTCTGGTTGTGAATCGCAGAGATATTTGGCGTGGTTCTAGCAGCGGTAAATGGCATGGTTCTCAAGAGACAATGGCCCCGCAACGTCCTGGCGTTGGGCCGCGCTGCGACACATTCCTAGCTCCGCTCGGGTACGACCCCTGATTCCAGATTTTCCAGCGGCTATCGTCATCCGATATCGGTGTAGCGGGCGAAGGCTCCGAGGAGTGCATTGGCACGGTCGATTCGTGCGAAGGAGAGACCGTTGCGTCCACTGATCGGCAATGGCATCTTCAGCAATTGGCCACTGCCCTTGTGTAGGACCTGCATGGTCAGCACGGGGAAGCCCCTTCGGCCGCGCCTCTTCTGGGTATGGCATCCTGAAATGGCCCCACCTGTAGGCTTTTAGTCGCTTGAATTGGCCCCACCCTCGACCCGCCCGTAGCGTTCCCTTTGTCGACCAAGACTGAGAGAACGGAACGGGTTTGAAAGAGAGATCGAGAGTGGAACAATTCGAGCGTATCCGCCGCGATGCGAGAGTAAAAGATATGTCCGTCCGAGAGCTGGCCCGGGTCCATGGTGTGCATCGGCGCACGGTGCGTGCGGCGCTGGCTGACTCGACGCCACCCCCGCGCAAGGCCCCAGTGCGCCAGTCGCCAGCCATGGGTCCGTGGCTGAAAATCATCAGGGCGTGGCTGGTCGCTGATCTGGAAGCGCCGCGAAAGCAGCGCCATACCGCCCGGCGGGTCTGGCAGCGGCTGGTGGACGAGCACGGGGCCACCGTGGCGGAATCCACGGTCACCCATGCCGTGGCGAAGATCCGCCGCGAGCTGGTCGGCACCCCGGTCGATGTCGCGGTCCCGCAGACCCATGCCCCCGGCGCGGAGGCGGAAGTCGATTTCGGTGAGTTCCAGGCCCTGATCGGCGGGATCATGGTCAAGCTGTTCATGTTCGTGCTGCGCCTGTCCCATTCGGGCCGGGCAGTGCATGTGGCGTATGCGAACCAGGCCCAGGAATCTTTCCTGGACGGGCACAATGTGGCCTTCGAACGCCTCGGCGGGGTGCCGTCGAAAATGATCCGCTATGACAACCTGACCCCCGCGGTCATCCGGGTGGTGCTGGGCCGGAAGCGGGTGGAGAACCCGCGGTTCATCGCCATGAGGTCCCATTACGGTTTCGACTCGTTCTTTTGCATCCCCGGCATTGAAGGCGCCCATGAGAAGGGCGGCGTGGAGGGCGAGGTCGGCCGGTTCCGGCGCCGCTGGCTCACCCCGGTCCCGGAGTTCGCGACCCTGGCTGATCTGAACGCGTTCATTGCTGCCTGCGAGGACAGGGACGACCACCGGGTGATCTCCGCCCGCCCGGTCACCGTCGGTGCCGCGGCCGCCGCCGAGACCCCGGAGCTGCTGGCTCTGCCCGCCGATGTCTTCGAGGCCGGGCCCACCGTCTCGGTCAAGGCCAACCACAAGGCCGAGGTCTGTGTCCGGCAGTGCTACTACTCCGTGCCGGTCACCTATGCCGGGCGGCGTGTCAGCGTGCGGGTAGGCGCGGCGCTCATCGAGGTCTTCGCCGACGGCAAGCGGATCGCCACCCATGTGCGCGCCGTGCACAAGTACGCGCACGTGCTCGAACTCGACCACTACCTCGAGGTCCTCACCCGTAAACCTGGTGCGATGGCCGGGGCCACCGCCCTGGTCGCGGCGCGGGCCAGCGGTGCCTTCACCACCACTCATCAACGGTTCTGGGACAAGGCCCGGCACCAGCTCGGTGACGGCGCCGGGACGCGGGCTCTGATCGGGGTGCTGCTGCTGGCCAGGACCCTACCGGCCGGTCCTGTGG
>JALYYI010000286.1 GCA_030946705.1 Actinomycetota bacterium
GATCCGCCACCACGCGGGCTTTCAGCGCGGCGGTGCGGGCCTCCAGCGCGGCGATTTCAACGACGGCGGCCACCGCTGCGTTGTAACGGGTTTGCATGGCACGCACCCAGGCCACGGGCAGGTTCACCCCGTCCGCGGAGCGGGCGCCGCGGCCCGGAAACCGGGCCGCGGGATCATCAGGGTCAAAGACCGGCACCGCGGGCAGCGCCACCGCGGCCACGGCGGCGGCCAGCGGGAAGTCCGGGACCGGCGCAGGCAGGACAGGAGCAGGAGCAGACAGCGCAGGCCGCTCCGGCGCAGGCAGCGGCAGAGCCGCCGTCGCCGGCCGTTCCTGCGCAGGGTCCCAGCCCCGTGCCCGATCCTCAAATCCCTCCATAACCACACTCTCCCAGAGCCCACCGACAAAACAGCGCAGCGATCCACAGGGGCCGTCTGGTTCCTTAGATCCGCAGGGATCCTGAAAGAATGCACGGATGGACGAGATATCAGTTGATTGGGAATCCCCCCTGACGACGGTCTGGATGAACGCCGGGGCCATGGGCGACGAGGCTTTGGTGGGCGCGATCGATGCGTTGGCAGATGGGCGGCCCGATAACGACGCGGCTGTTGGCTTTGAGTGCGCGTCCGCGCGGGATCGGGTGGGGAGGGAATCCGACGCGGTGGGTGCGGCGGACCCGGTCGAGGCGGTCGAGGCGCCGGACCCGCGAAGTGTCAGTCGTCGTCGCCCGCGTCCCAGGACTCGTTGCGGGACCTGACCTTCTCCAGTGCCTTTTCCGCTTCTTCGCGGCTGATGTACGGTCCGATCAGCTGCGTCCAGTCCGACTGCGCGTCCTCTTCCACCTGGTGGGTCTTGACGTTGTACCAGTACTGCGGCATGCCTGCTCCTTTATCCGTCGCGTCCGGTTTAGGCGTCCGATTGGCTGCGTCCCCCGGCTCTATCAAGATCCTACGCCGCACCCGCATGTTCGCTCCGGAACATCCGCACCGCCGCCGGATCCTGGCAAGGCCCGGACCTTATAGGATGGAATCATGCCTCAGCAAGCCACCACAGCCCCGCTCGGATCCCTGACCCAGGGAACAGTCAGCCCACAACTCCCCGTTCCTGCGTCAATCCCCCGACCGGAATACGTGGGAAAGGCCGGGCCGGCGAAATTCACGGGGTCGGAGGTCAAGTCGCCCGAGACCATCGAAAAGATCCGCCTTGCCTCCCGGATCGCCGCGCAGGCGATTGTGGAGGTGGGCAACCACATCGAGCCTGGCGTGACCACGGACCAGCTGGACCGGGTAGGCCACGAATTCCTGCTGGACCACCACGCGTACCCCTCCACTCTGGGATACCGGGGCTTCCCCAAGTCGCTCTGCTCATCGCTGAATGAGGTCATCTGCCACGGCATTCCGGATTCCAGCGTTCTGCAGGACGGTGACATTATCAACATCGACATCACGGCCTACAAGGACGCGGTCCACGGGGACACGAACTTCACCTTCCTGGTCGGCGATGTGGATGAGGAGTCCAGGCTTCTGGTGGAACGGACCCGGGAGTCCTTGGCGCGCGCCATCCGCGCGGTAGCTCCGGGGCGGGAGATCAACGTGATCGGCCGGGCCATTGAGTCCTACGCCAGGCGTTTCGGCTACGGGGTCGTGCGCGACTTCACCGGCCATGGTGTGGGCGAGGCGTTCCACACCGGCCTGATCATTCCGCATTATGACGCGGCACCGGCGTACAACACTGTGATTGAACCGGGTATGACGTTTACCATCGAACCGATGCTTACATTAGGCACCGTGGAATGGGACATGTGGGACGATGACTGGACCGTCGTGACACGTGACCGCAAGCGCACGGCCCAGTTCGAGCACACGCTGCTGGTCACCGAGTCCGGCGCCGAGATCCTGACCCTGCCGTAACCGGCGCCGCTGCCCGACCAACATCCATTCCCTACCAGTCCCACGGAGCCACGATGTCGAAAAAGAATTCGCCCCAGACCCATGTGATCGGCATCGACATCGGCGGCACGGGGATCAAAGGCGGAATCGTCAACCTGGATAAGGGCAAGCTGGTGGGCGAGAGGTTCCGGATCGACACGCCGCAGCCGGCCACGCCGGCGGCGGTTGCGAAGGTGGTCGGCGCCATTGTGGCGGAGCTGATGACGCGCGAGGACGCTCCAGACAAGCACGCCCCGGTGGGTGTGACGTTCCCGGCGATCATCGCCCACGGCGTGGCCCGTTCGGCGGCTAATGTGGACAAGAGCTGGGTTGGGACGGACGTGGATTCGCTCCTGACCGGGGAGCTGGGCCGCGACGTCCAGGTCATGAACGACGCCGACGCTGCGGGTCTGGCGGAGGCCCGCTATGGCGCCGGTGAGGGTGTCAAGGGAACGGTGCTGGTGATCACGCTGGGCACCGGGATCGGCTCGGCGTTCATTTTCAACGGCAAGCTGGTGCCGAATGCGGAGCTGGGTCATTTGGAGATCGACGGCGCGGATGCGGAGACCAGGGCCTCGGCCAGTGCGCGCGAGCGGGACAACCTGGGCTGGGATGAATACGCCAAGCGGCTGCAGCGGTACTTCTCGCACGTGGAGTTCCTGTTCTCCCCCGAGCTTTTCATCGTTGGCGGCGGCATTTCCAAGCGCAGCGAGGATTACCTGCCGCTGCTGAAGCTGCAGACACCGATCATCCCGGCCCAACTGCAGAACAATGCCGGGATTGTTGGCGCGGCCCTGCAGGCGGCGATGCACTTCAAACTGGTCAAGTAGCCGGTCCGTCGATAACCGCCGCGGGTCCGCCGGTCCTGATCGTCACCGGCGGCAGCCGGGGCATTGGCGCCGCCATGGCCCGTCCGGGCGCGAAGGCCGGGTACGCCGTCGTCGTCAATTACTCCGCGGAGGCGGTCGGGGTGGCCGCAATGTGGCGGCGGTCCGCACGAAGACGGGATTGCACGCGGCTGCGAGAGCGGTATTCCTTGGTGCCGGTGGTGGCCCGGGCTTCCCCTCCCTGGCCACCACCGGAGTCTGTGTGCGCTTCCTAGTCCGCGCTTCGCGCCTTGCCCGTGCCTTTGGCCGCCACGTCGTGTTCGTGGCGCAGCAGGGCGATGGCGGTTTCGAAGTCTTCAAGCGACTGGAACGCCTGGTACACGCTGGCGAAGCGGAGGTAGGCTACCTGGTCCAGCTTCTGCAGCGGGCCAAGAATGGCCAGGCCCACCTCATGGGCTTCGATCTCGGCCGCGCCGCTGGCCCGGATAGCCTCCTCGACCTCCTGGGCCAGCAGTGCCAGGTCATCCTCGGTCACCGGCCGGCCCTGGCAGGCTTTGCGGACGCCATTGATGATCTTGCTGCGGCTGAACGGCTCGCCAACTCCGGAGCGTTTGATGACCGAGAGGCTGGTGGTTTCCACGGTGGTGAAGCGGCGCCCGCACTCGGCGCACTGCCGCCGGCGGCGGATGGCCGAGCCGTCGTCGGCGACCCGGCTGTCCACGACCCGCGAGTCGGGATTGCGGCAGAACGGACAGTACATGCCAAACCCTCCTCGCCCTGGTCGGATAAGAAACCGGAATACTGCGCTGGCGGCCCTGTGCTGATGGTTTGGTGCTGACGGTCTTGCGACCGGGGCCATTGAGCGTACCGTCTGGGTTAAGTCTATGACTACATGTGGGCTAATTACAAGCGCGTAATTACTATATGTAGTGGTTGGCCGCCTTCAGCGGAACCGGATCGTGACGGCGTCCCCGTGCGCCGGCAGATCCTCCGCGGTGGAAAGCGCGACGATGTGGCCGCTGACCTGCTCCAGGGCTGCCTGGTCATAGTTGATGACCTGGACGGCACGCAGGAAGGTCGTGACGTTCAGGCCCGAGGAGAACGCCGCGGTCCCACCGGTGGGCAGAACGTGGTTGGAGCCGGCGCAGTAGTCCCCCAGGCTGACCGGACTGAAGTTGCCCACGAAGATGGCGCCGGCGTTTCGGATCCGCGCGGCCACCGCCGGCGCGTTCGCCGTCATGATTTCCAGGTGCTCCGCGGCATAGGCATCGCAGGCGGCTATGGCCTGCTCAAGTCCATCCACGAGGACGACGCCGGACTGCGGGCCGGAGAGCGCGTGCACCACTCGGGCGCGGTGCTTGGTAGTGGCGGCCTGGACCTGCAGCTCCGCGCGGACGGCGTCGGCCAGTTCCGGGGAATCGGTGACCAGGACGGAGGCGGCGTGCGGATCATGCTCGGCCTGGCTGATCAGATCCGCCGCCACCAGTGCCGGGACGGCGGTGGCATCGGCAAGAATGGCGATTTCAGTCGTGCCGGCCACGGAATCGATGCCGACGGCGCCCTTGACCATGCGTTTGGCGGTGGCGACGAAGATGTTGCCGGGCCCGGTGATGACGTCGACGGGCTCCAGTGCCGGGCCGGCTGTACTGCCGCCCGGAACCCCGTAGGCGAAGGCGGCGATGGCCTGGGCGCCGCCGATGGCGTAGACCTCCTCGATGCCCAGCAGCGCGGCGGCGGCCAGGATGGTGGGGTGCGGCAGTCCGTTGAATTCCTTCTGCGGCGGCGAGGCCAGCGCGATGGAGGCCACTCCGGCGGCCAGGGCCGGAACGACGTTCATCACCACCGACGACGGGTACACGGCCAGGCCTCCGGGGACGTAGAGCCCCACCCGGCCGACGGGCAGCCATTTCTGGCTGACGGTGGCGCCATCGGCCATCGCCACGTCAACATCGGCGGGCCGCTGGGCCCGGGCAAAAGTGCGGGCCCGGGCGATGGATTCCTCCAGCGCCACCCGGACCTCCGGCGCAAGCTCGGCCAGTGCTTTGGCCAGCGCCGCTGCGGGGACGCGAGGGTGCTGCTGCGCAACGCCGTCGAACCTTGCCGCGAGCTCGGCCAGGGCGGCAAAGCCGCGCTGCCTGACGTCATCTATGATCTGCTGGACCTTCTGTTCCGCATCCGCCGCGGACGCCGAGGTGGCACGCGGGACAGCCCGGCGGAGCTCGGCCAGGGACAGCTGCCGGCCGCGCAGGTCAACGGTCCGGAAGTCGAGGGCCGGCGCATCGGCGGGAGTATTGCCGGAGGCGGGATTGCTGCGGTCGGAATCCTGGAGCTGGCTGCTGGTCACCACCCCAGTTTACCGGCGGGAGGGCGCCTTCACTGCTCGTGCGAGGGGCCCGAGCGTAACAAACTGCCCAGCGTGATGGCAAAAATGATGATTGCGCAGACGGCCGGCCAGACCGCCAGCACCCCGTAGGAGCGCAGCGAGAACGCCACGCTCTCGCTGGCGGGGTGCGGCGGGGTGTGTCCCCACAGGGCGCCGGCCAGGGTCCCCAGCTGCCAGGCGACAACGGAGCCGACGGCTGAGCCGACGACGGCGGCGGCAACCTTTGCATAGGCGCCCGCACTCCTGCGCTGCGGTGCCAGGAAGCACGCAATGACGATGCCGGCAACCAGTCCGATCAGGCCGAGCACCAGGTCGCGGCCCATCCAGGTGGCGGTGTCCTCACCCGAGCCGTAGAACGCGCCGCCGGGCGCCAGGCACCACCACAGGATTCCGACCGGAACGCCGGCCGCTGTGCAGGAGGAGAACCAGCGCAGCAGGGACGCGGGCGGGGCGCTGGTCAGGTCGCCCGGGACGGCTGCGGCATAAACTGCGGGCGGATACTGCTGCGCACCGGGCGGCGGTTGTGTCATGGTTCCAAGTTTAACAAATTCGCCGGGCACCTCGGAACGCTCCGGTGGTGCCGGCCGGGCTATACCTCCAGGCAGGCCGGGCCCAGCAGCACCTTCAGGTCGCCGAAGAGCGCCGGGGTGGGGCTGACCCGCAGGTGCAGCCCCAGCTTCATCACCTCGATGTTGCGTGAGCCGGCAAGCCGCAGCTGGACCTCGGTGGTACCGGGATGGGTCTGCAGCACCTCGCCGAGCGCCGTCACCACCAGCTCGGTGGCCTTGTGGTTCGGCATCGAGATGACCACGGGTCCGGAGTGGCCGTCGCTGAGGTCCGGTACGGTCAGTTCCATCGCGTTCAAGGTGACGGCTCCGTCGTCGCGCCTTTGCAGCCGGCCCTTGATCACCACAATCAGGTCTTCCGCGAGCACGCTGGCGATGGGTCCGTAGACCTGGCCGAAGAACATGACCTCGATGGAGCCGCCCAGGTCCTCCACCTCTGCCCGGGCGTAGGCGTTGCCGCTGGCCTTGGCGATGCGGCGGGAGAGCGAGGTGATCATGCCGGCGATGGTGACAATGGATCCGTCCGCCGGGCCTTCCTCGCCGATCAGTGAGGTGATGGACTGGTCCGCGTGCTGGCTCAGGACTCCCTCGAGGCCCTGAAGCGGGTGGTCCGAGACGTACAGGCCCAACATGTCCCGCTCGAAGGCGAGTTTGTCCTTTTTCTCCCACTCGGGCAGGTCCGGGATTTCCGTGGTCAGCCCGTCCTGCGGTTCGGCGTCGTCGCCGCCCAGGCCCGCAAAGAGGTCGAATTGCCCCACGGCCTCATTGCGCTTGAGCACGATGACGGAGTCGATGGCCTCTTCGTGGATCATGGCCAGGGCCCGCCGCGGATGACCGAGCGAGTCGAAGGCTCCGGCCTTGATCAGCGATTCGATGGTCCGCTTGTTGCAGACGACGGCGGGCACCTTGAGCAGGTAGTCCTTGAAGGAGGTGAAGGCGCCCTCCTTGTCCCGGGCGCCGACCATGGCTTCGACCACGTTGACACCGACATTGCGGATGGCGGCCATGCCGAAGCGGATATCCCGGCCCACCGGGGTGAAGTTGACGCTGGATTCATTTACATCCGGGGGCAGCACGGTGATGCCCATTTTGCGGCATTCGTTGAGGTACAGGGCCAGCTTGTCCTTGTCGTCACCGACGCTGGTCAGCAGGGCGGCCATGTATTCGGCCGGGTAGTGCGCCTTCAGGTACGCGGTCCAGTATGAGATCAGCCCGTAGGCCGCCGAATGTGCCTTGTTGAAGGCATAGTCGGAGAAGGGCAGCAGGATGTCCCAGAGAGTCTTGATCGCGGCGGCGGAATAGCCGTTGTCGATCATGCCCTTTTCAAAGCCGGCGTACTGCTTGTCCAGCTCCGACTTCTTCTTCTTGCCCATGGCGCGGCGGAGGATATCCGCCTGGCCCAGCGTGAAGCCGGCCACCTTCTGGGCGATGGCCATCACCTGCTCCTGGTACACGATCAGGCCATAGGTGCCGCCCAGGATCTCCGCCAGCGGTTCCTCGAGTTCCGTGTGGATCGGGTCGATGTTCTGCAGCCCGGTCTTGCGCAGAGCATAATTCGTATGCGAATTGGCGCCCATCGGGCCGGGCCGGTAGAGCGCGATCACGGCGGATATATCTTCAAAGTTGTCCGGGCGCATCTGCTTCAGCAGCGCACGCATGGGTCCGCCGTCGAGCTGGAAAACGCCCAGCGTATCGCCGCGGGCCAGCAGCTCGTAGGATTCCCTGTCATCCAGGCCCAGGTCTTCGAGCACCAGGTCCATGTCGGCGTTGGCCCTGATGTTCTCCACCGCGTCGGTAATGATCGTCAGGTTCCGCAGCCCCAGGAAGTCCATCTTGATCAGGCCAAGGCCCTCACAGGTGGGGTAGTCGAACTGGGTGATGACCTGCCCGTCCTGCTCCCGGCGCATGATCGGCACGATGTCGATCAACGGATCCGAGGACATGATCACGCCGGCCGCATGCACGCCCCACTGCCGTTTGAGGCCCTCCAGCCCCAGCGCCATGTCGAAGACCCGCTGCGAATCCGCATCGGTACGCAACAGCTCGCGCAGCTCTTCGGCCTCGGAATAGCGCTTTGCCTCCGGATTGTGGACCTCGGTGAGCAGCATACCCTTGCCCATCACGTCCGGGGGCATCGCCTTGGTAAGACGCTCACCGGTGGAAAAGGGATAGCCCTGCACGCGCGAGGAGTCCTTCAGTGCCTGCTTGGCCTTGATGGTGCCGTAGGTGACAATCATGGCCACCCGCTCGTCACCATACTTCTCCGTGACATACCGGATCACTTCGGAGCGGCGCCGGTCATCGAAGTCGACGTCGAAGTCGGGCATGGAAACGCGTTCCGGGTTGAGGAAACGCTCAAAGATCAGCCCGTGCACCAGCGGGTCCAGGTCCGTGATGCGCATGGCGTAGGCCACCATGGAACCGGCACCGGAACCGCGGCCGGGACCCACCCGGATGCCGTGGTCCTTGGCCCAGTTGATGAAGTCCGCCACCACCAGGAAGTAGCCCGGGAAGCCCATCTGCGTGATGACCCCGACCTCGAACTCGGCCTGCTTGCGCACGTCGTCCGGGATGCCGCCGGGATAGCGGTAGTGAAGGCCCTTCTCCACTTCCTTCACGAACCAGGACTGCTCATCCTCGCCCTCCGGGGCAGGGAAGCGCGGCATGTAGTTGGCCTTGGTGTTGAAGTCCACCTCGCAGCGCTCGGCGATGAGCAAGGTGTTGTCGCAGGCATCCTGGTGGTCGCGGAAGAGCAGCCGCATTTCCTGCGGGGATTTCAGGTAGAACTCGTCGGCGTCGAACTTGAAGCGCTTGGGATCCGCCATGGTGGAGCCGGACTGCACGCACAGCAGGGCAGCGTGCGAAGCGGAGTCCTCGGCATGGGTGTAGTGCAGGTCATTGGTGGCCACCAGCGGCAGGTCGAGTTCCTTGGCGAGCTTCAGCAGATCCCCGGTGACCCTGCGCTCAATGTCCAGCCCGTGGTCCATGAGTTCGCAGAAGAAGTTGTCCTTGCCGAAAATGTCCCGGAAATCCGAGGCCGCCTGGACGGCCTCCCGGTACATGCCCAAGCGCAGTTTGGTCTGCACCTCACCGGAGGGGCAGCCGGTGCTGGCGATCAGGCCCCTGCCGTAGCGCTGCAGCAGGTCCCGGTCCATCCGCGGCTTGTACAGGTAACCTTCCAGCGACGCCAGTGAGGACATCCGGAACAGGTTATGCATGCCCTCCGTGGTCTCGGACCAGAGCGTCATGTGCGTGTAGGCTCCGGCGCCGGAGACATCGTCGCGCCCGCCGCCGCCCCACTTCACGCGGCTGCGGTCCTGGCGTGCTGTGCCGGGAGTCAGATAGGCCTCGACGCCGATAATCGGTTTGATGCCGGCGGACTTGGCCTTGGACCAGAAGTCAAAGGCGCCGAAGACGAAGCCGTGGTCCGTGGTGGCCAGCGCATCCATGCCGAGTTCCCCGGCGTGGCTGAACAGATCCGTCAGGCGCGCCGCACCGTCCAACATCGAGTATTCGGTGTGATTGTGCAGATGGACGAATGAATCAGAGCTAGCCACCTGTCCATTCTAGGTGCTCGGCGGCAACCCTCCCGCCCGGCTCACCGGGTCAGCGCGTGCCGTTTTCCAGCGCGCCCAGGGCATAGGAAAGGTCCTCGGGGTAGTCGCTGACCACCTCGACCCATTCGCCGCTTCCCGGGTGGCTGAACCCGAGTTTGCGGGCGTGCAGCCATTGCCGGGTCAGGCCCAGCTCCGCGGCCAGTCTCGGATCCGCGCCATAAGTGAGGTCCCCCACGCAGGGATGCCGGAGGGCGGAAAAATGGACCCGGATCTGGTGCGTTCGGCCGGTCTCCAGGTGCACCTCCACCAGTGCCGCCCGGCCGAACGCCTCCAGCACCTCGTAGTGGGTCACGGACGGACGACCGTCTTCGATCACGGCAAACCGCCAGTCGTAGCCCGGGTGCCGGCCGACCGGAGCGTCGATGGTGCCCTTCAGCGGGTCCGGGAGCCCCTGGACCAGCGCGTGGTAGACCTTGTCCACGGTGCGCTCCTTGAAGGCGCGCTTCAGGGCGGTGTAGGCCGGTTCGGTCTTGGCCACCACCATGGCTCCGGAGGTGCCCACGTCAAGGCGGTGCACGATGCCGGCCCGTTCCGGCGCACCGGAGGTGGAGATGCGGTAGCCTGCCGCCGCCAGCGCGCCGACGACGGTCGGGCCCACCCACCCGGGCGAGGGGTGCGCCGCGACGCCAACGGGTTTGTCGATGACGACGAAGGCGTCGTCATCGAGGAGGATCCTCAGATCCTCGACGGGTTCGACGACGACGGCCAGCGGATCGCGGCGCGCCGGGATGGTGACGTCCAGGGCCGCCCCGGCCTGGAGTTTGTCGGCCTTCCGCAGCTCGGTCCTCTCCGGGGAACCGGCAGCCAGCCGGACATTTCCCTCCGCGCACAAAAGCGCCGCGGCCGAACGGGAGATCCCCAGCAGCTGGGCCAGCGCCGTGTCAACACGTTCGCCGGCCAGCTCCAACGGTATGTCGACGCGCTCAGGCATCCCGGTCCCCCGGTGCAGGCTCCTGCCCGGCGCCGACCGTGGAGACGGGCCTGCCGCGCAGCGGAATACCCTTCAGCGTCAGGATGCAGATCAGGATGACGGCACCGACCACCGATGAATCGGCAATGTTGAAGATGGCAAAGTTCGGCAGTGCGATGAAGTCCACCACGTGCCCCATGCCGAAGGAGGGCTGGCGGAACAGCCTGTCGGTAAGATTGCCCAGCGCGCCGCCCAGCAGCATGCCCAGCGCGATCGACCACCAGACGGAACCGAGCCTGCGGGCCTGGATGATGATGGCGACGGCGACGACGGCCATCACGATGCTGAACAGCCAGGTGACGTTTTCACCGATGGAGAACGCGGCGCCGGAATTGCGGATGTAATGCCAGTTGAGCACCGGCGGGAGCACCGGGGTCACCTGGCCCTCGGCCATGGTGCTGGTCACCCACCATTTGGTGAGCTGGTCCAGCCCATAAGCCAGCACCGCAAAGCCGGCCAGGATCAGCAGCAGCGGCCACAGCCGGCGACGGGACGGAACGGGCACCGCGGGCCCGGTGGGCTCCGTGCCGGAGACGTCGGGCGCGGCGTGGGGAGTGGAATCGTCGTTCATGATGCTTTCGTTTTATCACTGCCGGCTGGGTAAATGCCTGCGGGGGCGGTTAACGGCAAAAGCCGGCGGCTGGGAAAATCAGCCGCCGGCACCCGTCTACGGTTCCTAGGACTCCGCGCCGGAAATATCCGGAGCCGCGACCGAGCCGCGGGCATCCAGGTCCCGCAGCTGGCCCTCGATGTAGGCCTTCAGACGTGCCCGGTAGTCCCGCTCGAAGCCGCGAAGCTGCTC
>JALYYI010000013.1 GCA_030946705.1 Actinomycetota bacterium
GACAGCTCGAGGAACCCGTCAGCTTCAACCTTGACGACGTGCTCAAAGGTCAGTGACCCTGCTGTCCCGGATCCGTTCCCGGGTCCCGGCCGAAGACGGCGACCAGGAAGTCCGACGACGGCGACCACGGCCTCAGGTCCCACGTCGCGAAGCGCTGCTGGCACTGATGGCCCGCGGCCGCCGCGTCGGCAAAGAACTGGCCGAAGTCGTATCCGCGGCCGGCTCCGAAACCGGTGACCAGGCGGCCCTGCGGTGCCAGATGGCTGCCCAGCTTCGCCAGCACCGCCGGTGCGGTGCCCGGGGCCAGGAAGGTCATGACGTTGCCCGCGCTGACAATCAGGTCGAAGGGTGCCGCTATGCCGTGGGCCGGCAGGTCCAGCTCCGCCAGGTCCCCCACCAGCCAGGCGGCCTCCGGAAAGTCCGCCCGGGCCGCGTCGATCAGCTCCGGATCCACATCGACGCCCACCACCGAATGGCCGCGCCGGGCCAGCTCGCCGCCCACCCGGCCCGGACCGCAGCCCGCGTCCAGGATCCTGGCGCCACGGGGCACCATCGCGTCCGCCAGGCGGGCCTCCCCCGCCAGGTCCTGCCCGTCCGCCCGCATCTGCTCAAAGCGCTGGATGTACCAGGCCGAGTGTCCCGGATTGGCGCGCTTCTGGGCTTCCCACAGTGTTTCTTCTCTCACGGTCTCTTCCCTCATACCGTCTCTTCTACTGTTCGTGTGCCGGGTGCCCTCCACCGGGCGACCAGGAAAGGCTGATGATGACCCCTTCGCCGGCATCGGCGATGTGGAGCTGAAGATCCTCCCCGATGAGATCCTCCCAGTTGCTTTGGTCCGTGTCCGTCGTGGCCTGCGTCGCCAGGCTGCTCATGGCCTGCGCCATCGCCCGTCCCCAGTCCTGCGGATTGCGGCTCGACGATTCCGCTGTGGCTGAGTATGTCTTGTCCATACCCCCATTGTGCTCCATGACGCTAAGACCGCCGCCCATTAAGCCGCCGCGGCGGCCCGACTAGGGCAGGATGTGTTCGTGGGCCGCCTGTTCCAAGTCGGCGGCCTGGGACTTGGCCAGCCGTGTCTCGGCGGCAACATCGATGTTCCGAGTGAGCAGCCAGTACAGTCCTGCGGAGACCGGCAGCCCGATGAACAAGGAAATGTCGGTGCCATCCATCGCCTGCGCCATGAACCCGACAAAGAGTTTCCCGGCGGAGAAGAAAGGGATCATGACCAAGAAGCCGACCAGATAGGAGATGATCCCGGGCCAGCCCCAGCGGCCGTAGATACCGCCGGGCTTGAAGATCTCGGCGATGGCGTAGTGCCCCTTCCGGACGATGAAGTAGTCGGTGAGGTTGACGGCCGTCCAGGGAATGAAGAAGTACAGCACCAGCAGCAGGAAGTCGTTGAAATTGACCAGGAAATCCGCTGATGCCAGGTTCGCCAGGACCAGCGAGATCACGGCCGTGATCGAGATGGTGATGATCCGCAGCCGCAGCGTCGGCCGGATCTGGCGCAGGCTGTCGATGGAGGAAATCAGGGTCAGTGATCCGCCGTACATATTCAGGGCCGTGACGGATACCAGGCCCAGGGCGGCCACGAAGAGGGCGATCGAACCAAAGCCTGGGAACAGCTTGTCCGCCGTGGCCTTGATGGAAGCGACGGTTTCGAAATCCTTGCCCGCCGCCGCGGCAATGAACGCACCCAGGAACATCACCCAGATGCCGCCCAGCGCGCTGCCCCAGAACGTCCATCGGAAGGTGCCGCGGCCTGACGCCGGCGGCAGGTAGCGGGAGTAATCGGAGACGTAAATGGCCCAGGAGATCTGGTATCCCGCCGCGACGCCCAACTGGCCCAGGAACGGCACCAGCTGGAAGTCCCCGAGGTTGTAGGCGCCAGCCGGCACGTTGAGGTTGGCGAGTGCGGCCACCGTGAGCAGCGCCAGCATGGCGATGGTGAGGTACGTCAGGTAGCGCTCAAACCCATGGATCAGGTCGTAGCCGAAGAGCGCCACCACGACGGCTACAATTGTCACGATCCAGAACCAGAGGTTCTGCGAACCGACGTTCACGGACTCCGCGATCGCCTGGCCCGCAAGGATGGTGTTGAAGATGTTGAACCCCGCGTACTGCAGATAGGCGAACAACCACACCAGCAGGGCTCCGATATACCCGAATTGCGGCCGGGATTGGATCATCTGCGGCAGGCCGAGCTGCGGTCCCTGCGACGAGTGTGCCGCCATGAAAAGTGTGCCCAGGAAGATTCCGACGGCGATCGCAATCAGCGACCAGATCAGGTTGCCGCCCGTGGTGATGCTGATCAGTCCCACGGCCAGGGTGGCGATCTGGGCATTGCTCATGAACCACAAGGGTCCAATGTGTGAAACCTTGCCGTGCCGTTCATTCAGGGGCACGTAGTCGATCGAACGGACTTCCAGCCCCCGGCCCCGTCCCGTATCCGTACTGGCGCTCATCAGGCATCTCCTTCGACGTGCGCGCGGCCCGTGCCGCGGGGCGTTCAATCTGCAATCGTTTTACCACACGGCGGCCCCGATCCGAAGGTGAAGGCGCCGTAGCCGGGCAACCGTGCTGAGGGAAATGGCTGGATGACGCTCTCGCCACAACAATTCCGTCATAGTTCGGCCGGAGCGTGATTCGGTCCGGCGGGAAAGCAAATTTCAAAGCGGCACTCCCCCGCGCGGCTTTGGGTTGCCCTGATCGAACCGTGATGGGCGGCCAGAATTCCGGCGGCGATGGCCAGCCCCAGCCCGCTGCCGCCACTCTCCCGGGACCGGCTTTCGTCCAGACGGACGAACCGCTCAAAAATCCGCTGCCGGTCCGCCTCCGGAACGGGGGCGCCGTCGTCGTCGATCTCTATGATGGTACTGGACGCGTCGGCGGCGAGCCGGACGTGGACATGGGAGAGCGCGTGCCGGTCGGCGTTGTCGAGCACATTGCGGAGAACCTGCGCCAGCCGCCGGGAGTCCCCGACAATCCGAGCGGCGGAAAGCTCCGCGGTGATCCGGTGCAGGCTGGTGGAGCGGAGCCGGCGCACCTCGGCGTCCACCACGTCGTCCAGGTCCACATCTTCACTCGCTATCCGGATGCCGTCATCGTTAGCCTGCGCCAGGGTCAACAGATCGTCCACCAGGTAACGCATCCGGTTTGTCTCCCCCACCAGGACATCCTGCAACTGCTTCCAGGTTTCCCCGGTCGGATCGGTGGAGGCGATCTCCACGCCCGCGCTGAGGGTGGCCAGCGGGCTGCGGAGTTCGTGGCTCGCGTCCGAGACGAAGCGCCGCTGCCCACGGTCGGAGACCTGCAGACGGTCCAGCATGATGTTCATGGTTACGGCGAGAGCGTGGATTTCATCGCGGGTATGTGGAACATCGACGCGATCATCCAGCCGGCGCGCATTGATTCGCGCGACCTGGCCGCGGATCCGTTCCACCTGCCGCAGGGACCGTCCCGCTAATACCCACACAGCCCCCCCGACGATGGCCAACAACAGCGGCGAAGCCCCGAGCGCGAACCAGGCCACGGTTGCGACCGTGTCGGCCTGGACCTGGACGGTGGCTGCCACCTGGACAGAATAGACGGCTCCGCCCGTTCGGACACCAGTGACGACGATGAAGAAATCATCGTTGCTGCCGAGAGTGGGCAGGTTGGTCACGGTCTCCGTCAGGGTCCGACCGGCGCCGGGCCTCAATGAAGACAGCGGAGCCGCCCGAGCGGACGGCGCGGAGAAGGCCACCACGTGGCCAGCCGGATCCACGATCTGCACGTACTGTCCGGCGTGCGCCGTCGTGATGGAGTCGCTCGCCTTCCCGATGCCTCCGGCGGCCAGCTGGGTGGCCAGCTGGGTGGCCACCTCGGCCGCTTCATCGAGGGCATCACCTTCCGCACTGGCCAACAGCGAACGCTGAAGCAGGACCACCAGCAGGAGCCCGCCGGCCAGCAGTGCGGCGGCCACCACGACCACTGCGGCCGCCGTCACACGCCTGCGGACTCCCCAACTCGAATGGACGTGGAGCGGAGCTGCAGCAGGGCGAATCCGTGCGGTCTGCATCGTTCTAGGATGGGCCGCCGGTGGAGATTATACAATCGGTGGAATTCAGCCAAGAAGCTCCAGCGCGCGCTGCAGGTGCCAGGAGGTTTCCGTCGTCCATGCCGGATGCCTGTCCCGGAACGGATCCATGCTCGCCATGAACAGACGGTGCGCGGCCCACAGCTCCACTCGGCCCGGCACAACCTCCCCGCCGGCATGGCGATATCCGTCGAGAAAGGACATTGTGAGGTTCCCTGGCCCGAGACCGTCGGAGCGGCGGACGGCGATCTCCTCGGCGGCAGCAAACGATCCCAAATCGGCAGCCCGTTCTCCGGTCCTGACCTGGTCGAAGTCGATGATCCTGACATCGCCCCCGGATACCAGGATCTGATCGGGTGAAAAATCACCGTGGACCAGAACCTGCTGTCCCTGCGGTTCAAAACCTTCCAGAGCCGTCCGCAGCCGCTCCGTCAGTCGCGCCGCCACCTCCGTGAGCTCCGGGACCAGGACACCGACCATGGCCTGGACCGCCAGCAGCTGCGCAACCAACTGCTCCGGACCGGACCGGGAGCTCAACCGCTGCCACAGATCGTCATCATCGCGTGCGCAACGATGCAGCGCGGCCAGGCCGGTGCCTGCCTGGAACGCTGTCTCAGTGGCCGGAAACGCCAGCAGGTCTCCGGCCCCCCACGCCGCGGCGGCGCGGAGTCCGTGGGCGGCGCATTCCCGGTCCGCCAGTTCCTGGACCAGGGGAACACCGGCGTCCCTCATGCGGTCCAACAGTTCTTGCCACAAGGTGGCATCGTATGGGCCGCCTGAAACTTTCAGCACGAGCGCACCGACGGACGATGGCACGCGCACAACCAGCCTGCGTTCGGGTTTATAGCGCAGCACAGCGGTTGGGCCATCGGCCGCCCGGTCCAGGTCCGTTCCGTGCAACCGCGCCATCCCGCCGTGCGTCAGCCATCTGAGATTCCGGCGCAGCCGCCGGTCGTTGGCAATCGTACCGACCGCCACGGCCGTGTCTTCATTGTTCGGTTCCGCACACACGATCCGGGGTCCATCCTGGGCCTCGGACACCCGAGCGACAGTGGCCCGCAACTGTGAAGCCGAATGACGGGCCCGGGTCATCGCCCACCCGTAACTCGTCATTCCGGACCCGGGCCCGCGAAACGCCACCAGCAGCGAGGTATCCGGTTTGTAGCGGACGCGTGTCACCTCGACGTGGCTCCCCAGCATGGCGGAGAGGCGATCGTTGTCCAGCACGGCCGCCAAGGCCGGCATCATCGGGTCGCGCGCAGCCAAAAGGCCATCCGCTACGCGTGCCTCGTCGACCGCGGAAGACTTCATACGGCATTATGGGACCGCGTTCCTAAGGAGAAGCTGAGAAACAATTTGGTTCCGCACCTCGATGCCTTCCCGTCCCGGCTCTGGGGGTCTATATTGGGCAGTTATGCAGCCGTAGCCGCATGGATTGAAGGATGTGGACCCGGGGGAGCCCGTCGACGTCGCGAGTCTATGTTTGAGAACGAAGATGTTTGACATGATTTTTGTCCAGCGAAGCGCGTGGATGCGCCGCAGAAGAATTATTGGCAGATTAAGCCCCCGCTCAGTCTTGGAAGGAACCCCGAACCAGAGGCAGCACTTCCCCGTTTAACCGGTACCGTCACCCTCGAGTACTCGTTAGGGGGAAAGGGCCGTGGTCTTTCATAAAACAAGTACCTACCAACCGGCCGGTCGCGACCGCGTGGATCCGGCATTTCCCTTTCCACGCTCCGGCCGGTCGGGAATATCCGCCTTTAAGTCCAATCCATATTCAGTGCGGTCCAGGAAGCGGACCATCACTCCACCGGAGTCTGCCCGCGGACCCACGTTCGCGATGGCCTTCCGACGGCTTCGCCCCGGTCCTGCATGGCGCAGGGCCGAAACGCTTCTGCGGACCAAGGTCCATTCGGTGCTGTTCCGGGTGATGGCCACCATGCTCGTCCTGATGTTCGGTGGCCTGGCCCTGGCCGGCCTCATCACGTACGCACTCGAGTTCCGGGATTTGGGGAACCGTGTGGACCAGGGATTGGCGGACCGGGTCCGGCTGATCGAAAAGACGGCCGGAATCGGCATCGAAGGAAAAACGGGCTCAACCAGCAAAAGACTTCTTGAGGCGGTCGAGGAAATCGACCCCCGAAGTACCGAGGTGATGGCCGGACTGGTCAACGGGAAGGTGAGCTGGAAGCTCGAGGGTTCAAACACCGTTGTCCTGATCCCCGAGAGCCTGTTCGGCACAGCGACAGCCCTCGCAGATCCAAGCCGGGACGTGTTGGCATCGCTTCCCGCGGACATGCCGGTGCGCGTGCTGGTGGTGCCCATCCAAGAGCCCGGCGCCGCCGGGGAAACCTTTCTGCTGGTCGGCAAGGACAGCGGTGTCGAGCGTGAACGGATCTTTGCCTCCATGCGGGCGTACGCGCTGGTGTCCGCCGCGACGCTGGCGGTCTCGGCGGTTGTTGGAGGGCTTATAGCCGGACGCCTTCTTCGGCCCCTGCGCAGACTTCGGGAGGCCACCGAGATCGTCAGCCAGGATGACCTGTCCCGGCGCGTCGATGTCGGCAACAGCGTGGATGACATTGCAGACCTGGCCCTGAACTTCAACAGGATGTTGGAGCGGCTGGACCAGGGTGCCCGTGAGCAACGTCAGTTCATGGACGATGCCGGGCACGAGTTACGGACGCCCCTGACGATTCTCCAGGGCCATCTGGAATTGATGTCCGTCCAGGACCCGGCCGAGGTCGCCGAGACTCGGGACCTGCTGCTCGAGGAAGTGGATCGCATGCAGCGCCTGGTCGCGGATCTGCTGCTGCTGGCCAACGCCGGGCAACCCGACTTTGTCCGGACCCAACAAGTGCCCATCGTGGACTTCACCCACCATGTGATGGACAAAATCCGGGTCCTTGCAGAACGCCGCTGGCAGATCGACGAGGCGGCCGATGCCGTCGTCGCCGCCGATCCCCAGCGGCTGACGCAAGCGCTGGTCCAGCTTGCCGCGAATGCCGTCAAATATACCGACCGTTCATCGGTCATTGCCCTGGGAACGAAAATTGAACACGTCACCGCCAGCGGCGCCCCGTGGCGCCCGGGCCAGGACACGCTGGCCTTGTGGATGCGGGACTCCGGTCGGGGGGTCGCCCCCGAGGACCAGCGGCGTATATTCGAGCGGTTCGGCCGGGCCGAAACGGGGCGGGGCGTCGAAGGATCGGGGCTGGGCCTGGCCATCGCCGGGGCCATCGCACAGGCCCACGGCGGCCGGATCACGGTGGAATCGGCCTATGGCCGCGGGGCAACGTTTTCGATCCGCATTCCGGTGGCCTCTGACGGGGTTCCGGAGTGAAACGCATCCTGATCGCCGAGGACGAAGAACGAATTTCCCGCTTCATTGCGAAGGGGCTGCGCGCCGCAGGCTGCACACCATCCGTCGTTGCGGACGGCATCACGGCCTTGGACTACGCCATGAGCGGGGAGTTCGATCTGATGGTTCTGGACCTGGGGCTGCCCCGGCTGGACGGCTTTACGGTTCTGGGCCTGTTGCGGCAGTCAAAGATTCATCTGCCGGTGATCATCCTAACGGCCCGGACCTCAATGGCGGACACAGTCGCCGTCCTCGATGGGGGCGCGGACGATTATCTGGCCAAGCCATTCCGGTTCGAGGAACTGCTTGCACGGATCCGGCTCCGGCTGCGTGACCCGTCCACCGAACAAATCAACCGGACGCTGCGGTGCGGGTCATTGGAGCTGGACCTGCAAACACGTTTGGCGCAGATCGGACCGCGGGAAATTGGCCTCTCTACCCGCGAATTCATGATGACGGAGATGTTTATCCGCAATCCCGGCCAGGTCCTCACCCGCGAGCAGCTGCTGAGCCATGTCTGGGGTTATGACTTCGCCGGCGCATCCAACGTGGTGGACGTCTACGTCCGTCATCTGAGGCAAAAGCTCGGCGCCGCCCGCTTCGTCACCGTACGGGGAGCCGGGTACCGGCTGGTGGCGATTTGATTATGAGAATTTCCTCATAGTGAGCCAATGCAGCTTTCATAATTCCACGGCACAGTGAATCCGGACAGCAAACGAATCCGGACAGCAACTGCATCGCCGCAGGGCGATGACGCAAGGGGGCGAGCCGTGGAACCTGTGAAGATTGCCCTGTACTCGCACGACTCTGTCGGGCTCGGACATGTCCGCCGGAATCTGGCACTCGCCGGCGCCCTGACGAACCAGTTGCCCGCCCTGACGGGCCGTCCCGTCACAGGCCTGCTCATCACCGGCACGCCTGTGGCGCCGGGCTTTCCGACCCCCCCGGGCTGGGACTGGGTCCTGCTTCCGGGAGTGGACAAGAGCCCCGACGGGTATCGGCCGCGGAACCTGAAGATGAAGATGCGGGACCTGATTGCGTTGCGGGCCTGCCTGCTTGAGGGGGTCCTGGGCGCCTTCCGGCCGGACCTCATAGTCGTGGACCGCCATGCGACCGGAATACACGGTGAACTGGAAGCGGCATTGCGCCGGGCCAGGGCCTCGGACGGCGCCCGGATCGTCCTTGGCCTGCGCGAAGTCCTCGATTCACCGCGGTCCGCCCTGGCCGAGTGGACGACGCTGGGCGGACCAGGCCTGGTCCAGGAGCTCTTTGATGAGATCTGGGTGTACGGGGATCCGTCCATCCACGACCCGGTAGCAGCGGGAGAGATTCCATCCGTTCTGCGGGGCTTGGTCCAATATACGGGGTACCTGTCCACGGGGAGGCCCGCCGGCTTCGGTCCGCATTGCATGGTCGGCCCGTACTGCATGACCACTGTGGGTGGCGGATCGGACGGATTTGCGCTGGCCAGTCTGGCCGCGTCCACCCCGTTGCCCGCAGGACTGGCCCATCTGATTGTCGCCGGACCGCAGATGCCCGAGGACAAGCTCGACGGGCTGCGCTCGCTGGCCACCGAGGGAACCAACGTCGTCTCCACCGTGGACGACGTTGTGTCCCACATGCGCCGTGCGTCGGCAGTCGTTTCCATGGGCGGCTACAACAGCGTCTGCGAGATCATGAGCACCAACGTCCCGGCGCTGATAGTGCCCCGCTCGCATTCGCGCGCCGAACAGCTGATCCGGGCCCGGTCCCTGGCCGACGCCGGCTACGTGGACTGGCGGCACATCAGTGCCCTGACACCGGCGTCCCTGCGCGGCTGGCTGGACGCCCGCCTCGGCACGACGGTTGACCGGCGCCGGGTGCGGCTGGACGGACTCGGCCGGGTCCCCGAGCTGGCCGCAGATCATCTGCGGCCCTTGCGGCGCGGTACGCCCCTCAAACTGGCGGCACGACTGGAAGCGACTACGGGCCGTGTCGCCGTCTGATCCGGGAACGGGCTACGTTCTCAAAATGTATCCGCGCTTCTCGGAGACCTTCGTTGTCTCCGAGATCCTGGCCAGGGAAGCAGCCGGTGAGCGAATCGAAATTTTCTCGCTGCGGCCGTCCAACGACCAGCGGTTTCATCCTGAATTGGCCCGTGTACAGGCACCGGTCACCTACGTTGACCGGTTGCAAAAAACCAGCGATCTGTGGGAAAGCCTGAGAACCGCCGAGGCTGCCGGGCTGGGCGGAGCGATCTGCCGCTGCTTTCCGGACCTGGTCCAGGCACAACCGGATGACGCTGTCCAGGCCGTCGGCCTGGCCCTGGAACTGCGGCAACGCAACATCCGCCATCTGCACGCACACTTCGCTTCGGTCGCGACCAGCGTCGCCCGGCTCGCCTCCCGGCTGTCCGGGGTTCCGTTCTCCTTCACCGCGCACGCCGTGGACATCTTCCACGAATCCGTCAGCCCGGATGATCTGCGCACGAAGCTGGAACAGGCGCACCACGCGGTGACCATCAGCACCTTCAACGTGAACTATCTGCGCGGTCGCTTCCCGGCAGCCAGCGGCCGGCTTCATCTGGTGCGCAACGGATTGGAATTGAGCCGGTTCGAATACCGCGATCCCCGTCCCGTCAACGGCACGGTGCGCGTGGTCGGCATCGGCCGGCTGGTGGAGAAAAAAGGCTTCCATGACCTGTTGCTGGCAGCCAGGACCCTGGAGTCGCGGGGAATTCCCGTTGATCTGAGCATCGCCGGCACGGGGATCCTTGCGGAAGAGCTCCAGAAAGCCATTGACCGGCTGGGACTTTCGGGCCACGCCCGGCTGCTGGGTCCCAGGACCCAGGACCAGGTCAAGGAGCTGCTGCGCTCCGCGGATGTCTTCGCGGCACCCTCCGTCGTCGGCCCCGACGGCAATGCCGACGGCCTGCCCACCGTTCTTCTCGAGGCGATGGCCCTCGGCGTTCCGTGCATTGGCACCGCCGTCACGGGCATCCCCGAGGTGCTCCGAAACCGGCGCACCGGCATTCTGGCCAGGCCCGGCAGCCCGGAGGCGTTGGCCGAAGCCATCTGCGAAATCAGCGGACGTCATGTCAATCGCGTCGCGATGGCGCGCTCGGCCCGCTCCCTGATAGAGCGCGAGTATGACTCCCGCCGGCAGGCAGAGGAGCTTCGGGCCCTTTCCATGGCCGAAAGGAAGGCCGCCTGATGCACGTGGCATATCTTTGCGCCGACCCCGGAGTACCCGTGTTCGGCTCAAAAGGATCATCGGTGCACGTCCAGGAAATCGTGCGGGCCTGGCAGCATGCCGGCGCCAGTGTGAAGGTGTACTGCACCAGCCTGGGCAATGACCGCCCCGGGGATCTGGAGGCCTTGGACATCGTCCAGGAGAAGCTCGCGCCCGCCCATGGATCAGCCCGGGAGAAGGCGGCCGCGGCGGCCGCCGATCTGCTGGCCCAGCGCGTTGCAAGCGAGGGGTGCGATCTCATCTACGAACGGTATTCGCTTTTCAGCACGGCCCTTGAGACGGTCAAGCGCCGACTGGCCGTTCCCGGCGTGCTCGAAGTGAACGCCCCCCTCATTGATGAACAACAGCGGCACCGCCAGCTCTGGGATGTCGGCCGCTCGGAGACTGTCCTTCGCTGCAATGCCGGCCGGGCGGACGTCGTCGCCTGCGTCTCGCTCCCGGTGATGAGCTGGGTCCGGGCCCGGGCACCGCAGGCCAAAACCTTGCTCACGCCCAACGGCGTCAATGTCAACCGGATAGCCCCTCGGCCCACGGGCCGCGGACCCTCCGACCACCTCACCGTGGCCTTCGTCGGCACGCTGAAACCCTGGCACGGCCTGCCGGGGCTTATCGAAGCCGGCGCCCTGGCCAATACCCGGCCGGGGACGCAGCCTCCGTGGAGCGTCCGGATCATCGGCGACGGGCCCATGAGACCGGTTTTGGAGGCCCTTGCGCAGAAGTTGCGAGTGGCGACCGAGTTCACCGGCGCAGTTCCCCCCGACTCCGTGCCGGGGCTGCTGAGCGAGTGCGATGCTGCGGCCGCGCCGTACCCGGTACCCGAGGCGGGCCATGAGGATTACTTCTCGCCTCTGAAGGTCTATGAGTACATGGCTGCGGCCATGCCGATCATAGCTACCTCGACGGGCCAGATTCCCTCGATCATCAATCACGGCGCCACCGGCATACTGGTGCCGGCCGGGGTTCCGGCAGCTTTCGCCGACGCTCTGGTCGCTCTGGCCAGGGACCCGGCGCTGCGCCTGCGCCTGGGCCAGTCGGCACGCGCCGAGGCCGTGCGGCGCTTCAGCTGGGAGGGCGTCCTTTCGAAAATCACCGCTGCCCTGCCCCCTAAAGAAACGGTGGCCGTACTATGACGACACACGCAAAACATCGCCCCAGTCGCTGGGCCCGGCCGATGCGTTCCGGCGCCGACGCCAAGCCACGCAAAGCGCCATCTCCGCTGCGGCGCACGTTGCGCTGCGTCCGGCCCCACCTTCGAGGCCACCGGTTAATGCTGAGCGCCGGATTTGTTGCCCTGGCGGCGGACGTCCTGTTCCGACTGCTGGAGCCATGGCCGATAAAGATAGTGCTGGACGCGGTCTCCCGGTCGATCGGCGCGAGCCTTCGCAAGCCCCTGTTCGGCGTAACCGCCAGCATCGAATTGATGTTGCTCAGTGCTGCGGCGATCATGGCCATCAGCCTGATCCGGGCGGTGGCCAACTACTGGTCGGCCATCTCCTTTGCCCTGGTGGGGTCCCGCGTGGCGGCCGATCTGCGGGCGCGCACCTTCCGACATGTCCAGAGCCTGTCCATGCGCCACCACAGCCACGCCTCCACCGGCGATACGATCCAGCGCCTGATCGGTGATGTGTCACGGCTGCAGGAAGTGGCGGTCACGGCTGGCCTGCCGTTGTTGGGCAACACGGTGACGCTCGCCGCCATGACACTTATTATGATCTGGCTGGACCCCATGTTGGCGTTGGTGATCTTCCTGGCCGCCGGCATTTTCGCTCTCCTTTCCCGCCGCAGCTCCCGCCCAATCTCCGTGGCGGCCGGCACCTCCCGCAAGGGCGAGAGCCGGCTGGCGTCCACGGCGGCGCAGACTCTCGGAGCCATGCGGGAAGTGCAGGCCTACGGCCTCGAGGACACCCTCAGCTCCGGTTTCCGGACGAACAATCAGTCGACCCTGGGTGCCGGCTTGACGGCCCTTCGGCTCGCCGCGTCGCTGGAGCGGCAAACGGATGTCCTGATTGGTTTTGCGACCGCGGTGGTCCTGGCCGCGGGCGGATGGCGCGTGATGCAGCGGGCCATTACGCCCGGAGACCTGGTTGTCTTCCTGTTCTACTTGAAGACCGGCATGAAGCCGCTGAAGGACCTTGCCAAGCAAATGGGACGGATCGCCCGGGCAACCGCCTCCGGCGATCGGGTGGCGGATCTTCTGGACGCCCAGACGGACCTACCGGAGGCGCCGGACGCTCGCAGTCTCAACGATCCGCACCCGGACATAGTTTTCACCGATGTGTGGGCCGACCACGGCGAGGGAGCGGAAGTGCTCCGGGGCATCGATCTGGTCATTCCGGCCGGTGAGCACCTGGCAGTGCTGGGTCCCTCCGGAGCGGGCAAGTCGACCCTGGCGAGTCTGGTGCTGCGGATGATCGATCCCTCGACCGGCAGCGTCACGGTCGGGGGTGCGGATCTGCGGACCCTGACCATTGCATCGGTGCGCTCCCATGTCTCGATCCTGCTCCAGGATTCGGTTCTTTTCGGTACCAGCGTCCGGGACAATATCCGCTTTGGCCGGCTGGATGCCTCCGACGAGGAGATCGTCGCAGCGGCGGTCATGGCGAATGCGGATGGCTTTATCCGCGAGTTGTCCGACGGCTACGACACGGTCCTGGGCGACGCCGCGAATAACCTTTCCGGCGGCCAGCGCCAGCGGCTCGCCATCGCCCGGGCCATGCTCCGCCGGGCACCGGTCGTCATTCTGGACGAAGCGACCGCCGGACTTGATCCGGCCTCCCGGGATTCGGTACTCGACGCCATGGATGCCCTGACGAAGGGCCGAACGTCGATCACGATTACGCACGACGTGATCTCGGCCCGGAGGTGCGACCGGGTGATATGGCTCGAAGAGGGCCGGATTATCGAGGAGGGAACGCCCGCCGCTCTGCGGGAGGACCCTGCTTCCCGCTTCACCGAATGGGTCCTGCGGCAGAAATCGCAACCCGCTGGGGCGCCGGAAACAATGCGGGCGGATGAGCCCGGCCCGCTGCCCGTCGATATGTTCGGGGCCCGGACGTGAGCGGGCCCCGGCTGCAGGGCCACCCTGCGGACCTGGGTCTGGCCGGACGGGATCCGGCAATCCCCGGGCTCGCCTGCCTGCTCGACGACGACGGCCTCTCGGCCCTGCTGGGGGAACCGATCCGTATCACCAGGATCCGGTACAAGCCGCACACGTCGGCTCTCGTCGCCTTTACCCGGGACTTGGATGGGCTGGACCGCTACGGTTGGGCGATGGCGAGGGCGCCGGGAAGCCGGCAGAAATTACAGCTGCGGGCCGAGCACTCCGCCGGGGCCGGCGGCGGCATCCGGTTCCTGCATCCCGATCCGCACGACGACGAGGCGGTTGTTGCGGTAGGCGGGGTGGGCGATGACTGGCCGTTGCGCAAGAACCTGCTCTGGCTGAGGCAGCACGGCCTGGAACGGCTCCAGCTTGCAGGCTTCCATTCCGCCCCGGGGACCGGCAATGAGGCGTCTCGGTGTTGAGGTACAAGCCCGAACGCCGTCTGGTCGTACGCCTTCCATCCAGCAGTGGTCCGGTCATCCTCAAGGTCGCCACGCAACCCTACCCTGACCAACTGGGACGGCCACTGCGCCAGCGGCTGCTCCGGCACGGGGTGCCGGTGCTTCAGGAACTGGCCGATGCCAGGTGCGCGGGGCATGGCGTCAGTGCCTCTCCTGCCTGGGGCAACGGCGACCTGGGCGCCGATTCCAGCGACGTCGCGGCCCGCCGTGCCGGTGCGGCCCTCGCCGCACTGCACGATGTTCGCTTTGAAGATCTGCGCCGTGCAGGGGAAGTAACCGAGGCGGCTGCGACGAGGGCCTTCAGGGATGAACTTTTTGCCACCCAGTCCATGGTGACTGCCCTGCTGCCGGAGCTGGAGGTTCCTGCGGTTCGGCTGGCGGCCAGGCTCCTGGCGCGGCTGAGCCAAGCCGAGGGGCATCGGCCGGTCCTGGCCCACGGCGACTTCTCGCCGGATCAGGTCCTCGTGGACGGGTCCGGCATCCGCATCATCGACTTCGACCGGATCGGAACGGCCGAACCGGCGGCGGACATTGGTTCCTTCGCCGCTGCGGAAGAAGTCCAGGACGCCGACCCGGCCGCACGGACGGATGAAGCTCCCAAAACACGGAGGCTGCTGGAGGGTTACCGCCAGGCGGGCGGACAGGTGTCCCCGGAACGGGTGCGGCTCTGGGCGGCCTACCGGATGTTCCGCGGCAGCGTGGAACCGTTCCGCGACCGCGCCGGGGACTGGCCGGCGGACATCCGGTGGCACCTGCACCGGGCCCAGGATCTGATCGCATGAGCTGGCATCC
>JALYYI010000017.1 GCA_030946705.1 Actinomycetota bacterium
GTGGTCCCCGGTTCGCTCGAGGACAGCTGGCATTCCTTCAACCAATTGGAAGATATCGCGCCCTGTTTTCCGGGAGCCGTTCTCACCTCCGTGACCGGCGACCGGTTCACCGGAACGGTCAAGGTCAAGCTTGGACCTATCGCCATGATGTATACCGGCACCGGTGAATTCCTTGAGCGCAACGAGAATTCGCACACCGTGGTCATTTCCGCGGCCGGCAAGGACAAGCGCGGCAACGGCACGGCAGGTGCCACGGTGACAGCGGTGCTGACGCGCGACGGCGACGGTACTGCCGTGGACGTGACCACCGATATGAACGTCACCGGCAAGCCGGCCCAATTCGGCCGGGGTGTCATCCAGGACATCTCGGACAAATTGCTGGCCCAATTTGTCCAGTGCGTGATCAGGAAAGTGAGCGGCGGAGAGGAGGCCGCCGAGACTCCGGAACCGGCAGCCGTGACGACCGCGGAACCTCCGGTGACAGCAGCGGACACCATGGAACCGGCCGGACCAGCCGCCACGCGGCCGCCGGCGGCAGCCGGGTCAACGGTACCGCGGCCGCCGGCCGGCGAGTCTCCGTCACCACGGTCCGCGCCGGCGGCCGAACTGGACCTTGGCTCGACCCTGTGGCCCGTACTGGTGCGCCGTTTTGGTCCCGCCGCGCTGGGTCTCGCCGCTGTACTGGCGCTCGTCGTCTGGCTGGCCCGCCGACGTCGCTAGGCGGGCGATCCGCCCTATGCCCGACCGCGGACCAGCGCTCACTTCACACTAAGTGTTCCGTGCACGTTGCTGTGGTACTCGCAGTGGTATGTATAGGTGCCGGGCTTGGCCGTGACGGTGTGTGCTTCGGCGTCCATGTTCATCACAGAAAGGGCACGCCGGCGGATAAAAAAGAAATGCACTAATGAATGTGGAATGTGGCGTAGCCATGGTAGATCAATGCCACCCGGACGCCGGGCAGCGCCTCCAGGGTATGAAGACCGGTGCCGTGCATAAGTATGACCCCTCCCGCGTAGACGCGTGGGGTTGTGGCGTCACCATACTGGACCCGCTGGATGATCGCCGCCGCCGACGAGCCGTCCCAGTCCCGAGTGTCTACCGTCCAGAAGGCCGGCCGGCAGCCGGCCGCCGCAAGTGCGTTATAGACCCGCACGCTGAAGGCACCTGCGCCGTACGGTGGCCGGCACAGCTTGGGGATGGTCGTGGGAACGACGCTGCCGTAGCGTCGAACCTCGGCATAAATCTGAGCGTCGGTCATGCGCGAATAGTCGCCGTGGTCGTAGCTGTGGTTTCCGAGGAGTTGACCGGCGTTGATCAGCTGCCAGCCAAAGGTAGGATGCGCAAGTATGCACTGCCCGGTGAAGAAAAACATCGCCTGGATGTTGTAGGCCTTCAACCAGTCCAGCATCCCTGTCAGCCGCGCTTGAGTCGCGCAGTCATCGAAGGTGAGCCGGACCTTGGGACCGGCGTAAAACAAATGCAATATGTTGTATTGGTCGGCGGCAGTGATACGCGGCACCATGGGCACCGGCGGCATGGGATTGACGGCGGCTTGCGCCGGTATCGGGCCCAGCATAATGCCGATGACGGCCAGAATGATGGCGACGATGGACCGGAAGGACTTGAGGGCTGGCACTGTTCCCCCTCGCATGACATTGTCTACGGGATCAACGCATGGAGGTCGACAGCGAAGAGGGCAACGAGAGGCCAGAGAAGAATAGCCAGCAGGCCCTTCAGAATGTTGCTGGGGACATTCCACGCCACGAGGTATCCATGGGTGGCGGCGACCAATACGCCAATGAGCAGATAGACGACCCCGCCGATACGTATACCGCGCCTGCCGAGCCTGCTTCTGCGGAATGCACTCATCGTATCTGCTCTCCCAATGTGGGTGTTGGCTTCAGTATAGGCCTGCCCCGGACGGGTCGCGACGGAATCATTTGGCGGCATACGGGCGGTCGTGTCGCAATCGTCAGGTGGTGCTGACGTCTCCGGTGCGGTGGTCATAGCGGAAGGTCACGGTACCCCCCGCGTGCTGGAGTTCGTGGTTGGCGCCGCTCCGCACCCCGTATGCACCGTAGTTCTCATCCCAGGACCGGTTGACGGCCGCCTTATAGGTGTAGAAACCGGCGGGCAGCTCGGCGGTCAGCTTCCAGAGACGCTCCTCGGCGTCCCAGCTCATCTGAGCCTCGTCAAACTGCGGTGCCCAGTCTTCCGGGGCGCCAAGCAGGGTGTTGAAATCACCGACGATGGCCACCGCATCCGGCTGTGAGGCGGCCTCGGCCGCGGCGGCAGGCTCCACGGCGGCGGCAGGCTCCACGGCGGCGGCGGGCTCGACGGCGGCGGCAGGCTCGGCTGGGGCCTTTCGGGGACGGGTCCTCTTGACCGCAGTCTTGGCGGTCGCCTTGGCAGTCTTCTTGGCCACTCCGGCACGCTCCGGCGGGGCTGTCGGCACCGGCATGTCCGCCGGCACGGGGGTTCCGTTCGTCACGGCGGCTGCAAAGGACTCGGAGTCACGGAAGGCGACAGTGGCGCGCAGCCCGTCGTCCGTGATGGTCCAGCCGCCGCGGCCCTTCACCATCCATCCCGCCTTCACGAACTTCGCGGTGGCCGTGGTCAGCGCCTTGTGGCCGCGCGGCACTCCCCCGCTGAGCAGCTCGCTTTCCCGCTCGTTCAGCGGCACGCTCTCAATGGCCGCCGCCAGTATGGCTCCGGCACCCAGGGTTTCACCCGACCACACCTGGTCGGCCAGAATCTCCAGTACAGCCTTCAGCCGAATGATCGTGTTGTCGCCGGTATTGGTGCTCATCGTTTTCCTCCAGATGCGGTGAGTGTCCTTGGAGTCTGCCACTCGTTGGTTAGATCCTGCAGGCAACGCCGGGTAACCCATGCGTCGTGACCATTATGCCGGGGAAATATATTACTCATGGGTAGGGCTATTTACTGTCAATCGTGTTCGGTAGGCTCGGTGGACTTGATGGAGACTTGACGTCATCCAGCTCTGGTGCAATGGCGCGCCAATGAAAGAAAGCGGTTTACATATGTCGGGGAATTTTGAGGTTTTCAGCGAAGGCAACGGAGGAGAGTTCAGTTTTCGGCTCACCGCCGACGACGGCACGGTCATAGCAGTATCCCCCAAGTTTGCGCATCTCAAGGGGGTCATCGCGGGGATAAACGCCGTCCGGGAAAACGCGGCCACCGGTTTCATCGTTGACCATACCCACGGCGCCATCGCACACCCCTGAGGCTCCGCGACGCCCCAGGAAGTGAAGCCATGACCGATGCAGTCGACCTGATCAATATCGATTCCCTCCTCACCGCGGAGGAACTCGCCCTGCGCCAAAGCATCCGCTCCTTCGTCGACTCCGCCATCAGGCCCAACATCGCCGCCTGGTATGAGGACGCGGTGTTCCCGCTGGAGATCGTTCCCGAATTGGCAAAGCTCGGGCTGCTGGGCATGCACCTGAAGGGCTACGGCTGTGCCGGCCGGTCCGCGGTCATGCATGGCCTGGCCGGAATGGAGCTGGAGGCGGGCGACTCAGGCCTGCGCACCTTCGTCAGTGTGCAGGGCTCCCTGGCCATGAGCGCCATCTATCAGCACGGCTCGGAGGAACAGAAGAAGGAATGGCTGCCCCGGATGGCCACCGGCGAAGTGATCGGATGCTTTGGCCTGACCGAACCCACCGCCGGATCTGACCCGGGAGCCATGAAGACATTTGCCCGCCGCGATGGGGACGACTGGCTGCTGAACGGTCACAAGCGCTGGATCGGGCTGGCGACGGTGGCCGGCGTCGCCATCATCTGGGCCCAGACCGACGACGGCGTTCGCGGCTTCGTGGTCCCCACCTCCACTCCTGGTTTCTCTGCCACGGCGATTGAGCCCAAGCTGTCCATGCGGGCTTCGATCCAGTGCGATATTGAACTCTCCGACGTCCGGCTGCCCGCGACGGCCGTCCTGCCGGACGCCAAGGGCCTGCGCGGCCCGTTCGAATGCCTCAACGAGGCCCGGTACGGCATTATCTGGGGAGCCATGGGTGCCGCCCGCGACAGCTACCAGTGCGCGCTTGCCTACTCCAGGGAGCGGCTGCAGTTCGACAAGCCGCTGGCCGGCTACCAGCTGACCCAGCAAAAGCTGGTGGACATGGCCCTGGAAATTAGCAAGGGCACACTCCTGGCCCTCCACCTGGGCCGGCTCAAGGACTCCGGCCAGCTCAGCCCGCACCAGATCTCCGTGGGCAAGCTGAACAATTGCCGCGAAGCCATCCAGATCTGCCGGGACGCCCGTGCGATCCTGGGCGGCAATGGCATCACACTTGACTACTCCCCGCTGCGACACGCCAACAATCTGGAATCCGTGCGCACCTATGAGGGAACGGACGAGGTCCACACCCTGATTCTGGGCCGGCACATCACCGGCATCCCCGCCTTCCGCTGACCCGCGACGGCGCGCCGCCCGTTTCACCCACGGGTCCGGAAACCGCTCTGCTCACCGACCGGGCCGCCTCGGTGCGCAGAACGCGGATCTGCTCACCGAGTCCGGCTACTCGCTGAGCAGTTCCGGTCCTACCTCCGCGGCAGGTTGCGGATGTTGCTGCGGGCCATACTGACCGCCTCACCGGCGCCACCGTTGAGGACAATCTTCGACAAGGCGGTGGCGAATCCGACGAACTGGTTGCCGGTGACCTTGGGCGGGATGGACAGCGCCCGCGGGTCGGTGATCAGTTCCACCAGGGACGGTCCGTCGTGCGCGAAGGCCTTGCGGTAGGCGTCGGCAATTTTGCCGGGATCGGTCACCCGCTCGGCGTGGTATCCCATGGCCCGGGCCATCTCCGCGTAGTTGGCTTCCGGCACGTCCACGCCGAAGTCCGGCAGCCCGTCCACCAGCATCTCGAGTTTGACCATGCCCAGCGTCGAGTTATTGAACACCACCACGTTGATGGGCAGTTTGTAGGCGGCGGCCGTCAGCAACTCACCGAGCAGCATGGACAGGCCGCCGTCGCCGGAAACGGAAACCACCTGGCGGCCGGGATAGGCCAGCTGTGCACCGATCGCGTGCGGAAGGGCGTTGGCCATGGACCCGTGCAGGTAGGAGCCGATCAGCCGCCTGGTGCCCAGCGGGTTGATGTAGCGCGCCGTCCAGACATTGCACATTCCGGTGTCCGCGGTGAAGATCGCGTCCTCGGCCGCCACCTCATCCAGCACCGAGGCGGCATATTCCGGATGGATGGGCTTGATCTTCTCCACCTTGCGCGTATACGCTCCCACGGCCTTGTTCATCAGCCGGTCGTGTTTCTTGAGCATCTGCTCCAGGAACCGGCGGTTCGTCTTCTCCTTCACCAGCGGAGCCAGCGCGCGCAGCGTCGGCAGGACGTCACCATGGACGGCCAGATCCACGTCGGTCCGGCGGCCCAGGTGCTCCGCGGCGTTGTCCACCTGTGCGGTGCGGACCTCGTGCGGCAGGAACTGGTCGTACGGGAAGTCCGTGCCCAGCAGCAACAGCAGGTCCGCACCCTCGATGCCGGCCGCCGCCGCGCCGTAGCCCAGCAGCCCGGTCATCCCGATGTCGAGCGGATTACGGTACTGGATGAAGTCCTTGCCGCGCAGCGTGTGGCCGATGGGCGCGCCGATCTTCTCCGCTAAGGCAATCACCTCATCGTGCGCGCCCTGGACGCCGGCGCCTGCGAAGATGGCGACCTTGCCGGCGCCGTTAATCGCGTCCGCGAGCGCACGGATTGCGGATTCGTCCGGCACCAGGGTGCCGCGCACAAACGGGGCACTGGGCGGGGTGGGGGCAACGGCTTGCTGCGCGGCGACGTCCCCGGGGAGGGTGACCACGCTGACCCCGCGCAGGCCAACGGCGTGCGCGATGGCGCTGTGCATCACCCGGGGGGCCTGCTCGGCGGTGCTGACCATCTCCGAATAGACCGAGCATTCGTTGAAGAGCCGGTCCGGATGGGTCTCCTGGAAGAAGCCGCTGCCGATCTGTTTGCTGGGGATGTGCGAGGCAATGGCCAGCACGGGCGCCTTGGAGCGGTTCGCGTCGTAAAGGCCGTTGATCAGGTGCAGATTTCCCGGTCCGCAGGAACCCGCACAGACGGCCAGGTCGCCGGTCAGCTGGGCATCGGCGGCGGCGGCAAAGGCGGCCGCTTCCTCGTGCCGGACGTGGATCCAGTCGATGCCGCCCTTGGCGGCGCCCCCGGTCTGCCGCACGGCGTCGACAACCGGGTTGAGGCTGTCCCCCACGATCCCGTATATCCGGCGCACCCCGGCGGCGCGGAGCTGGTCGATGAACTGGTTGGCAACATCTTTGGCCATGAGGATCTCCTGATGGTGGCTGCGGCGGGCGCTCGTCCCGGCCCAGTCTATGCCGGTGTTCCCCGCCGCAGGGCAGCCATCAGGGAGGCGAAGCGCTGGTTGCCGGTGAGCTCGCCGATCAGAACGGCGTGACCGTCAGGACCGGCCAGCGGGATCCGCCAATTGGGGTATTCGTCCTGCGTCCCCGGCTGGTTTTGGGTGCGCCACTCCCCTACCGCGTCCACCAGGGCGACGCCAAGCAACGACGACGGCGTCAGTGCGGTAAGGGCATAGAGCGCCTCGACCGTCCGCTGGACCCCCGCGGCCCCACCCGGCGCGCCGTCGCCCGCGGCGCCACCCGGGCCGCCGTCGTCGTCCCGCTCCGGCAGCAGGC
>JALYYI010000035.1 GCA_030946705.1 Actinomycetota bacterium
GTAAAAACCCGCCCTGCCTCTGCATTACACCCGGACTAGAGAGCCTGGATGTTCACTGCCTGCGGTCCCTTGGGGCCCTGCTCAACTTCGAAGGAAACCTTCTGGTTCTCTTCGAGGGAGCGGTAGCCACCGGAGTTGATCGCGGAGTAGTGGGCGAAAACGTCTTGGCTGGAGTCATCCGGGGAGATGAAGCCGAAGCCCTTTTCGGAGTTGAACCACTTGACGGTACCTGTTGCCATTTTTTCTATCCTTCTGAAGGTGGAGATTCCGCCCGACTTTCGGGCCTCCAGTTGTCACGGTGTTCTTGCGGCTTTCTTCAGAAAAACGACGGCGCCCTGCGGGCGCCGCCACTCTAACTACCAAATGCGCAACACTACAACTGCCATCAATTATACACAGCAGCAGCGGAAACACCCGTCGAACGGCAGTGTGACGCGCCCATCCGCGGACCCTCCGGCAGGCCGTGCCGTCGGGCTATTGCGCCACTCTATTGCGCCTTCCCGGTGCCCAGCATCCGAGCCACCTGTTCCTCCAAGGAGGCAACCGTCACGTCCGGCAACACGATCAGGCCGTCCAGCTCGCGGCGGGCGCGCCGGTACGCCGTCTGCCGCTCGGCCCGCGTGGCCGCTTCATCTACGGCAATGGTCAGAAGTTGCCGCGCGGTGGCCAGCCTCTGGCGCTCCGGCCCGCTGAAGCTGCTGTCCTTCAGCCGCCGGGCTTCCCGCTCCGCAACATCGAACGCGACCTCGTAGGCATTCACGTCCGCACGGTATTCATCCAGCCGGGCCCTGGCGCCGATCTGGGCGGGGCTGCTGGGGCGCTGCCCGTCCGCATCGCGCTTGGCGCGCAGGAAGGCGACCGTGAGGGGTTCACGGACGTCGGTCATCATCGGGTAGTCGATGAGCCGGCCCACGTCGAGCTCATAGTCCAGCCAGCGCTTGTTAACGGCGTCGTGGGCGGCCATCAGCTGCGCCACCTCATCGGCGCGTACCTGTTCGGCTGGCTCGGCCGGGTGTTTGATCCTGTACAGCTCCAACCTGCGCTGATGCCGGCGTTCGCTGGCCCGGGACCAGGACCGGGCCCAGCCGCCGGCCACGCCGCTGAGCGGGAACACCAGCCACCAGTAGTGACCAAGGACGTCCAAGATGGGCTGCACGCTTCCATCGTCCCATCCGGCGCGACACACCTCAAGACGCACCGAAAGGCTCGAGCGCCGGTAGGGAGATTGTGACAGAATCGAAGCGATTGCCCATGACGAATAAACTGGCTCAAAAGAAGCGGACCTCGGCACCGAGCGAGGAACCTCCGGCGCAGCAGCCGCCGCCGCACCATGGTCCTGCAAGGCACCAGGCCCATCAGGCGCATCAGATCCATGACATCGGCCGCCGCCGCTTCCTGCTCACGATGGGCACCGCGGCCGCGGTGACCGCCTTCCGGACCAATATCGCCGTCGACTATCGGTTCACCGAGAACACGTCCTTTAAGGTCATTACTCCCGAAAACGATGCAAATGCCGCCGCGGCGGCAGCGTTTCCGGGCACCGCCTGGTACCTGCTGGGCGGATTCAGGGTGTCCAACCGGACGGCCGCCAACAAGCTCGCGGCACTCCAGCCCGCCATGAACGAGCGCGCGCCGGCCTCCTTCGTCGGCTATTCGAATGAAGGCATCGACGTGGCGCAGCTGTTCATCGCCATCCAGAACGACGTCTACCGACGCAAGATCCACACCGCCTACCTGTACGGCGACAGCTTTGGCGGGATGGTCGCCGCCGTTCTTGCCCCGCTGCTGGAACAGAACGGCATCCACGTGAAGATGATCGTCTTTGGATCCAGTCCCAGCAGCGCCGGTGATGTGCAGGATCAGGCCAAGCGCTACATTTCGCTGGCCGGCGCCGTGGTCCCGTACTTCGGAATCGTTGGACGGCTGGCTTATGGTGCCTGGAACGGGCTGGCCAATCCGAACGGCCAGGACATGTATGAGGCGGCCCGGGGCGGAATCGAACAGTCCCTTGACGGCGACCGGACCAGCCTGATCCTAAACGTCTCGCAGGCCACCTTCCTGAAGGCCTTTCCGACCCAGTACGACGGCGGCATCAGCACCTCCACTTACATTGGCCTGATGTACGACCCCGATGATTTCATCGTCAATGCCCGCACGGCCATGGAGGGCTGGCACAGCTTACTGGCACGCAACCCGTTTTACCGCTACGACCTGCCCAATACGGGCCATGCCAGCCCGGAAATCCATCCGAATACGTACCGCACGGCGCTGCGCATCCTGCAGGACGCCCTGGTTCCCCTGGCTGCCCAGCAACGGCCCAGGACGCGCTACTTCTAGCCTGCCTACCGGCCGGAGATCTGCGCCAGCAGCTGCTCAAACGGCAGAGATTCCAGCTTCTCCTGTTCGTGTTCGCGGCGGGCGGCCCTCCGGTCCTCCACCGCATCCCCCGCGCTCCCCAGCGGGGCGAGCGCATTCGCCAGCTCACCGGCGGCCTGGGCTATCCGGACATCCAGCCCGCCCACCCCGGACTGGGCCGCGCCCCAGTCCTCGGGCGAGGCGTAGACGCCGGTGGCCAGTGTGCGCGCGCGGAAATAGCTCAGCAGCGGCCGGACGGCGAAATCAAGGACCAGCGAGTGGCGCGCGCTGCCGCCGGTGGCGCCGATCAGCACCGGCATCCCGTCCAGCGCCTTGGGGTCCAAAACATCGAAGAATGACTTGAACAGGCCGCTGTAGGAGGCGCTGAACACCGGCGTGACCGCAATCAGGGCGTCAGCATCGGTAACCTTGGCGAGGACCTCCGCCAGCTGGGGCGGGGCGAAGCCGGTGACGAGATGGTTGGCGATGTCCACCGCAACATCACGGAGCTGGACCACGTCTGTGCCCACCTGGGTGCCGAGCTCCTGCAGCTGGGCCGTCGTGGCGGCCGCCAGCTGGTCCGCCAGCATCCTGGAGGAGGAGGGCACTCCCAGGCCCGCGGAGATAACCACGATCTTGCGTTGCATTGCCATACTCTCCTTGTTCCGTGAACCGCATGAACCCAAACTCCATACGTTTACATCTAAATCGATCAACCGACCCGGCTCGTCAGTTATTCCCTGCCGGATGTCCCTTGCGGATCTAGACTCTATCCATGGACGCAATCGCGCTGACGTTGCCGGAGGAACTGATGCTCCTGGCCCGGCGGGGCAACGACGGCCGCCGCCAGATCGACGATCAGACCCTGCAGCTGGCCACGGCCGGGGCCATTCTGGCCGAGCTCGCCATCCAGGGTGTCATCGAAGTGCGGGACAAACATGTGCTGGTCACCGGCCTCGCGCCGAGCGAATACCTGCCGCAGTACCGCCGGATTGCCCAGGAGCCGCCCGCCAGAACGCAGCGCTGGGTGTCGAAACTGCAGGACCGGCACAGCAGCACCATGCTCTGCAAACTGCTGGTGGAGAAGGGTATTCTGACGCGGACGTCGCAGACCCACCTGGGGATATTCACCACCGTCCGATACCCCGATCTGGATCTCGAGGCCGATGCCCGGGTGCACGCGCGCGTCCAACGGGCGCTCGACGGCGAGGACCCGGAGGAGCGCACGGCGGCCCTGATCGGCCTGACCGATGCCGCCGGACTGTTGCACAAACTGTATCCCGGGGCCTCCCGCCGGAGGGTGCGGGAGATTGTGGAGGGACAGTGCGCACCGCAGGCCGTCAGGGCCGCGGTCGATGCCGTGACTGCTGCCATCGCCGCGGCGGTCGCCGCCGTCTCCGCTGGCGGGGCCACCTAGGACCGCTGTGACCGATCGAATAAGCGCTGAACGGCGCAGCGCCAACATGTCGCGTATCCGCGGCAAGGACACCAAGCCCGAACTGCTGGTCCGCCGGCTCCTGCATGGGGCGGGGTACCGCTACCGTCTGCAGGGCCAGTATGGATCAATCCGGTTGCCCGGTCGGCCGGACCTGGTCTTCGCAGGCCGGCGGAAGGTCATTTTTGTCAACGGCTGTTTCTGGCACAGCCATGACTGCCGGGTCGGCCGGAATGCGCCCAAGGATAATGCCGCGTTCTGGGACGACAAGCGGCGCCGTACGGTCAAACGTGATGCCGCCCAGAAGCTGTCGCTGGGTGAACAGGGATGGGACGTGCTGGTGGTCTGGGAATGCGAACTCAGGGAGACCTCGGAGCTGGAGCGCCGGTTGATCGGGTTCCTGAGCGCGGCAAACCGGGCGCAGCGGTAGGAGAATTTACCCGTTTTGGGCCGAAATGGCCCGTCCCGGCTCCAAACACCTACCGGGGCGTCCGCCGCCCGGGACCGGTTACTGCATGCTGAACTGGTATTGCGCCGGAATCTCCTCCCCCGGACACACCTCCAGCCAAAGCTCCGCCAGGAAATTCTCCCCTTCGCGAAGGTCGGCAACCTCGATGCCGGCCCGCAACATGGCGGCCGCCTTCCCGGCATGGCCGGCCCGCGCCTGCCCGAGCGCGGCCAGGTACCGGATACGTCCGACGGCGGCGATGGCCTCGGGTGCCCGCCCCGCCAGGTCGAGGGCCGCCTCGGGTGCGCCGTGCCGCAGCTGAAGTGACATCGCCTCAGCAAGCAGCGGCACGTTGCCACGGTCCCGCGCGCACGCCGCGGCCAACTGGTCCAACCCCGCCTGCACCTCCTCCAGTGCAAGCAGAACCAGGCCCAGACCCCGGTGCGCCAGCGCCGCGGTCCTGGCCGAGCCGCGTTTTCCGGCCAACGTCCGTTCGTAGAGCCGCCGGGCCGGGGCCAGCTCCTGCCGGGCGTGGTGCATCACCGCCAGGTGGAAGGCCGCGTCCGGGCCATAAGCGCTCCCGGGCACCGGCTCCGGTCCCGGCCCGGGCACCGGCACCGGCCCGGGCACCTGTCGAGAGGCGCTCAGCAGCCGCTCCCAATCGGAACCGGCCACAAAACTTTCCGCACCGGAGAAGCCGCGCCCGTCCAGAAGCTCCCGCCAGGGCCGCTGCTGGGCATCGAGGCTCACCGCGGAAAATGGTGTTCCGGTTTCGTCAATCCAGTCCGCACCGGAGCGTGCGCGGCGAAGAGCCTCCAGCGCACCCCAGCCACTGCCGGTCAGCACAGGCCCATCGGGCGCCAGGTCGGCCCAGCGGCCGGCTGCGGCAAGCGCTGCAGCCAGCTCCGCGGCGGAAACCAGCTCCTCCACCTTGGCTTCGGCGTGCCGCACGGCGGCCGGCCAGTCGGATGAATGCGCGGGGCCCGGATCCAGGTGGGCATTGCCATAGGCCTCGACCCAGGACCAGGCGGCGCCGGCGGCCATGGGCACAGGATGGTACTGGGTCCGGGCCAGACCGGCCTGGATCTCCGCATAGTGTCCGCCGCCCGGGCTCAGCCAGTCCTGCCAGCGTCGCCCGCCCTGCCGGCTCCCCCAGACAAAAAGCTTGCGCCCGCGCAGCCGCGGGCTGGAGAGCAGCGCCAGCCCGTCGCCGTCGTCGTCCGCGGCAGCGATCCAGGGACGCTGTTGGGAATCCAGATCAAAGAAGTAATCGGCCGCGACGGCATTGCGGGCGGGCCAGGTCGCATCGACGCCGCGGTGGCTGGTCGGGTGCACGCGGGAGATGCCCGCGGCGCTGTCCGTGGCGTAGGCCGCATCGGCCGGGGCAATGACGCGGGTGCCCTCCGTTTCCGGCACAGCGGCGTTGCTCCACCAGTACATCGGCACCTCGCGGGCGTTCGGATTGCGGATCCGCACGGCAACGAACAGCGCGTCCGAGTCCACCGGGAGCCAGGCATCGATTTGGAACACCACCTCGCGGAGCCGCTCGAACTCCCACATCCGCAGGATCTCAGTGCCCTCCGGGGTGCGGACAATGGCCGCGTGCAGCGGGCTGGCGGTGGAGGGCGAGTGGCCGCGGGTGCCGATGTTCCATTCCACGCCGCCGGCAAACCAGGCATTGCGCAGGGCCAAGTTGGCGAACTGGATCCGCTGCTGGGTGTGCAGGAGATGTTTGCCCCTGACCTTGTCGTAGAGCTCCCACAAACGGCCGCCCAGCGAGGGCAGGAACACGGCGCGCAGCCTGGAGTTTTCCAGCACGACGGCGGGGACCCGGCGTGCCGATACATCGCGGCCGTAGCCTTCCTGCAGCTGGTACGGAAAGACGTTCGGAACGCCGCCATAGCGGAATCCGGCCGCCATCTCCGCCGGGATGTCCGGCGGAGGCTCCTCGCCGGGTCCGTAGGGCTGCGCCAGCGTCGCAGACACCACGGGCAGGCTGGCGACCGGCCCCAGCTCGGCCAGCAGCAGGGTGCGCTCTTCAACGCGCAGGACGGTGGCGGGGCCAGCTTCCGGCATCATGTTCCAGCTCCAAATGGTTCGACAGCCGGCCCAGCCCGCCCGTCCTAGGTGGCCAGGTGCGTTGGCCCGAACATCTTCAGCAATACATCGACGACGACGACGTTGGGGCCGTCCGCGGCGAATCCTTCCCGCAGCGCGTCCCCGACGTCCTCCGGCGCCACCCGCCGGGCCGGAACGCCAAAGGACTCGGCCAGCTTCACGAAGTCCGGCCGGGCCAGCTCGGTGTGCGTGGCCTTGCCGAACGCGCCCACCATGTATTCGCGCAGGATGCCGTAGCCGCCGTCGTCGACGATCAGCCAGGTGACGGGGGCATTGTGCTGCCGGGCCGTCGCCAGCTCCGCGATCGAGTACATCGAGGATCCGTCACCGGAGACCGCCAGCACGCGCGACGGTTTGCCCTGGGTCGCCAGGCCCAGCGCCCCGCCGATCGCCGCCGGGTAGCCGTAGCCCAGGCCGCCGGCGCCCTGGGCGGAGTGGAACTGGCCGCTGCGCGAATCCCAGCAGCTCCAGCCCCAGTACGCGGAGATGGTCATGTCCCAGAAGGTCTGCATGTCATCCGGAACCGCGGAGCGGATGTCCGCCATGAATTTGCGCTCCAGCTCCAGGCCCTGTTCGTCCAGCCGGGCGGCCACCTTGCCCAGGGTCTCCTTGACCAGCGTCTGCGGCGTCTGACCGTGCCAATTGGCACGCTCACCGTTTGGCCCCGCCATGGCACCGTCCAGCGCCTCATCCAGGGCGCGCAGCGCCTGACCGGCGTCGGCACGGATGCCCAGCGCAGGCCGATTGGATTCGAGCACGCGGGGCTCGGCGTCGATCTGGATGATCCGACCGCGAGGGGCCAGTGTGAAGTAATTGGACGTCACCTCACCCAGGGAAGAGCCGACGACGATCAGCACGTCCGCGTCCTCCAGCACCTCGGTGACGTGGAGGTCCTCGACCCAGGACTGCAGCGACAGCTCGTGGTTCCAGGGGAACGCGCCATTTCCCCCGGGTGAGCAGACCACGGGGGCATTGAGCTTCTCCGCAATGGAAAGCAGCCACGGCTCAGCCCTGCCGCGCCGGGTGCCGCCGCCGGCCACGATGGCCGGCCGCTCGGCTGCCGCGAGCCACTTGACCGCCTCACGGACCAGTTCCACCCGCGGCGGGTTGTCGAAGGGTTCGGCGAGCGCGTCCTCCACGGCCGGCACCATGATCGGATCCAGCAGGACGTTCTGCGGAACCTCGATCCAGACCGGTCCCTGCGGGGAGGAGACGGCCTCCGTCCAGGCATCCTGGATGGCGGAGGGAATGCCGGAGGCGTGCTGGATCAGCCGCTGGCTCTTGGTGACGTTTGCCGCCGAGGCCTTCTGGTCATCGAGCTGGTGCAGCATGCCCTTGCGGCGGGCGCCGAGTCCTTCGAGCGGGATCTGGCTGGCGACAACGATCATCGGCACACCGGTGGCGTACGCTTCCTGGAGGCCTGCCAAGGATGTCAGCGCACCCGGGCCGGTGGACAGGAAGAGCACTCCCACCTCACCGGTGGCGCGGGAGTAACCGTCCGCGGCGAAGGCGGAGTTGTTCTCCACCCGGGAGGAAACGAAGTGCAGCGGCGAGCGGCTCAACGCGTCGAAAAGTCCCAGCGCGTGCTGGCCGGGGATGCCGAAAACGGTCCGGGCCCCCAGCGCAGCCAGGGTCTCCACGACCAGGTCTCCGCCGTTGCGGATGGCGGGGGCGGCGGCGCCGGGATCGAAGTCCTTCACTTGGCGGCCGTCCCGGTCTCCGCGCGCTCGCCGGCGCTCGCTTGGTCGACCACCGGGGCGGCGTGCCGGGTCCCGGCAGGCTCGTCCACCGAGTCGACCACCGGGGCTGCTGAAAAACCCGCGGTCCGGCGGTTGTGCCGGTCCAGCGACTGGGCGGCATAGCCGTTCTCGGCACCGAACCGGTCGCCCTCGACCGCGTTGTCCGCCAGTAGCGTCACCAGCTCATAGGCGACATGGCTGCCCGCCACACCCGTGATGTCCGCATGGTCGTAGGCCGGGGAGACCTCGACGATGTCCGCACCGATCAGGTTCATGCCGCGCAAGCCACGGATAATCTCCAGCAGTTCGCGGCTGGTGATGCCGCCCGCCTCCGGAGTACCGGTGCCCGGCGCATGGGCCGGATCCAGCACGTCGATGTCCACCGAGATGTACAGCGGGCGATTGCCGATCCGCTCGCGGACCTTTGCCACGGTTTCCAGGACGCCCTGATAGTAAACATCGGCGCTGGTGACGATGCCGAATCCGAAGCGGTGGTCGTCGTCGAGGTCCTTCTTGCCGTACAGCGGGCCGCGGGTTCCGATGTGGCTGATGGCCTCGGTGTCCAGGATGCCTTCCTCCACGGCCCGGCGGAAGGGTGTGCCGTGGGTATATTCGGCACCGAAGTAGGTGTCCCAGGTGTCCAGGTGCGCGTCAAAGTGCAGCATCGCCACCGGCTGGCCGGCGCGTTCGGCGGCCGCCCGCAGCAGCGGCAACGCAATCGTGTGGTCACCGCCAAGCGTAAGGAGCTTGCCGCCGTCGGACGTCAGGTCCAGCGCATTCTGCTGGATCGTCTCGATGGCCTCGTTGATATTGAAGGGGTTGACGGCCATGTCCCCGGCATCCGCCACCTGGATGTTCTCGAAGGGGGAGACGTCCCAGGCCGGGTTGTAAGGGCGCAGCAGGCGCGAGGCCTCGCGCACGTGGTTGGCGCCGAAGCGGGCGCCCGGGCGGTAGGAGACGCCGGAATCGAAGGGGACGCCGACGACTGTGACGTCCGCCTTCGCTACCTGGTCCAGCCGCGGCAGGCGGGCAAAAGTTGCGGCTCCGGCGTAGCGCGGGATGCGGGAGGAATCGATCGGGCCAATGTTGCCGTTGGCCTCAATGCGCAGCTCTTTCATAGATGCCCTCATCTTCGAGTTTGTTGGAACCCTCCGGGCACTCTACGCGCCGGGTTGTGCTTCATCTTACATTTGTTGTTGCCTAATGTGAACCAAATGTTTTTCCCAGAGCAAACATTGGGGTTCCTTCGCCGCGGACGAGCTGAACGGACCGGCCCGCATGTTCGAGGTGTGAGGTAGTGACGCTAACCCGGGGCCAGAGTGTCATTACCTCACACCTCAACCGGGGCGTCACGGCGTGACCGGGACACGGCCGCGTCACAGCGCTAGGATTTCATCAAAACGGGCCTTCCTGGCAGATCCGCAATGCTACGCTCCTTTGGCCCCAGCCCGATGGCTCACCTGTTAGGACACCGTGACCTCCTTATCGCACGCCCCCGCTGATCCCGGCGGACCGCCCCGACCCACCGCCGCCGAAGCCATGCGGCTTTGGCTGCTGGAAGGGATCCCCGAAACGTCGGGGAAGGCGCAGGGACCGCACGGAACGCCTGCACCGGGACATAAACCAAACGCCTGGTGGCGCGTGATGTGCCTGACCGGGCTGGACTACTTCTCCACACTTGGCTACCAGCCGGCCATCGCCGCCCTGGCCGCGGGCGTGCTGGCGCCGCTGGCGACCATTGTCCTGGTCATCGTGACGCTGGCCGGTGCGCTGCCGGTTTACCGCCGGGTTGCCCGAGAAAGCCCGCGCGGCGAGGGCTCCATCGCCATGCTGGAACACCTGCTGCCGCGCTGGTGGGGCAAAATCTTTGTGCTGGCCCTGTTGGGGTTCGCGGCCACCGATTTCATGATCACCATTACGCTTTCAGCCGCGGACGCCTCCGCTCACCTGATCGAAAATCCGTTTGCGCCGGGCTTCCTGCAGGGCCAGAACGTGATCATCACGTTGGTGCTGCTGGCCCTGCTCGGTGCCGTCTTCCTTCGCGGCTTCAAGGAGGCGATCGGCGTCGCCGTCGTACTGGTCGGGGTCTTCCTGGCCCTGAACCTGGTGGTCGTCGTCGTCGCCCTCATACGGGCCCTGGCCAGCCCGCTCCAGGTGGGCGACTGGTGGACCGCCCTGACCACCCAGCACGGGAATCCGGTGATGATCATTGCCGTGGCCCTGCTTGTCTTTCCGCGGCTGGCGCTGGGATTGTCCGGATTCGAAACCGGAGTGGCGGTGATGCCGCAGATCCGCGGCCACAAGGATGACACGGAGACCAACCCGGCCGGGCGCATCAGGGGCGCCCACAAGCTGCTGACCACTGCTGCCGTCATCATGAGCTGCTTTCTGATCACCTCCAGCCTGGCCACCACCATCCTGATCCCTGCCCGGGAATTCGCCTCCGGCGGCAAAGCGGACGGGCGTGCGCTGGCGTATCTGGCCCACCAGCTGCTGGGCGATGGGTTCGGCACCGCGTATGACCTGAGCACCATCGCGATCCTGTGGTTCGCCGGCGCATCCGCGATGGCCGGGCTGCTGAACCTGGTGCCACGCTATCTGCCGCGCTTCGGCATGGCCCCGGCCTGGGCACGAGCGCTTCGGCCGCTGGTGCTGGTCTTCACGCTGATCGGTTTCCTGATCACCATCGTCTTCAACGCGGACGTCAATGCCCAGGGCGGCGCCTACGCCACCGGGGTGCTAGTGCTGATCACTTCCGCCTCGATCGCCGTCACACTCTCCGCCAAACGCAAGAACCAGCGCGCCCAGACCATCGGCTTCGGCGTGGTCTCGGTGGTCTTCTGTTACACCACCGTGGCCAACTCCGTTGAACGCCCGGACGGCCTGAAGATCGCCGGACTTTTCATCCTGGCAATCCTGGTGGTCAGCTTCCTCTCCCGGGTCCGGCGCTCCTTTGAACTGCGCGCCACGCACATCCGGATGGATCCGCGTGCGCTGGAATTCGCCGCCGCCAACGATGAGGGCGCGATCAGCATCATCGCCCACGAGCCGCGCAAGCTCAGTGCCGCGGCCTACCGGCACAAGCTTGAGCATGCCACCAGCACCAGCAACCTTCCGGACACCGGCGATGTGCTGTTCATGGAGGTGATCGTGGATGACTCCTCGGACTTCGAGACCGCGTTGGAGGTCCGCGGCATCCAGCGGCACGGTTACAAGATCCTGCAGGTGCACAGCTCCAACGTGCCCAACACGATCGCCGCTGTACTGCTGCACCTGCGCGATGTGACGGGTCTGATGCCGCACATCTACTTCCGCTGGACGGAGGGTAACCCGATCACCAATCTGCTGAAGTTTCTCTTCTTCGGCGAAGGCGAGATTGCGCCGGTGACCCGTGAGGTGCTGCGCGAGGCGGAGCCGGATCTGACCCGGCGGCCCTGGGTGCACGTGGGCTGAGCCCCCGGGTCCCAACTGTCCCGCATTAAGTGCACGTCGCCTCGCTTTTCCGTGCACTTACGGCGGGGCAGTTGCGGTTTCTGCGGGCTCCGCGGCTACTTGCCCGTCGCGGCCGGGACCAGGATCCAGAGAGCCTGCACCGGCTCATGCGAGCGGTTGATCCAGCTGTGCGGTTCGCGTCCGGGGAAGGACAGCGTGTCCCCCGTTTCCAGATCGAAGGATTCATTGGTCATGATCAGCGTGAGGCGGCCGCTGATAATGTGCAGCACATCCACCTCGCAATCAACGGCGTAGAGCTCGGATTCGCCGCGGCCGTGCGGCCCGATCTTCGCCTGGATGATCTGCAGCCGGCGCTCGGAGCGCGCCGTCAACAGCCGCTCCACGATTCCCTCCCCGCCGAGGGAAATCCGGGGACCGTCGCCGCGCCGGGTCAGGTGGGTTTCGGGCACGGTGAACAGGTCGCCGACGGAAATGGACAGCACCTGGCACAGGGTCACCAGCGAGGCGACGCTGGGCGAGGTCAGGTCCCGCTCCACCCGGCTGAGGAAGCCCTTGGTCAGGCCCGTCGCGTCCGCGACGTGTTCAATGGTCAGGCGCTGGGCCTGGCGTGCGGCGCGGATGCGCGAACCGATCGCCACGGGAGCGGTGCTCGGCTCAACCGGCAATGCTTTCATTGACCAACCTTCCATCCGCGCCCCGTCACTGCGCGGCTCAACACATCGTAGTGCGTCCGCGAGGCTTGACTGTAAGCCTGCTCACAGTTTAGCCTACTAAGCAACACATGTTGCCTAACAGGCAATTTAGCGGGGGGCCTTCCGGGAAACATACCGGGGTTCCGGGAAACCATTTCACACCGTCACCTGCGGCACTGTACCGGTCCACGATCGTTCTGTGGCTGTCCCGGACAGTCCTCCGCGGGTCCGCCCTTTGGAGCACCGTCCTATGGAATTAAACATCGTCATTGTCATCGTCTACCTGCTGGCCATGCTGGCCTTTGGCTGGTTGGGGGAAATCGCGCACCAAGAACAATAGCGACTACCTCGTCGCGGGCCGCCGGCTGGGGCCCTTTCTCTACACCGGGACCATGGCCGCCGTCGTCCTCGGTGGTGCCTCCACCGTGGGCGGCGTCGGCCTGGGCTACAAATTCGGCATCTCCGGCATGTGGCTGGTGGTCGCCATCGGGGTCGGCGTGCTGCTGCTGAGCCTGCTTTTTGCCGGCACCATCCAGAAACTGAAGATCTACACGGTTTCGCAGATGCTCAGCCTGCGCTACGGCCAGCGCGCCACGCAGACCTCCGGCATCGTGATGCTCGCGTACACGCTGATGCTCTGCGCCACCTCCACCGGCGCCTACGCCACCATCTTCGTCGTGCTGTTCGGCTGGGAGCGCTGGCTGGCGATCGCCGTCGGTGGGGCGATCGTGCTGATCTACTCCACCATCGGCGGCATGTGGTCCATCACGCTGGCCGACCAGGTGCAGTTTGTCATCAAGACCGTGGGCATCTTCGCCCTCATGTTGCCCTTCACCCTCAATGCTGCCGGCGGCCTTGACGGCATCCGCAGCCGCGTCGATACAACGTTCTTCCAGCTCGACGGAATCGGCATCCAGACCATCATCACGTACTTCGTCGTCTACACCCTTGGCCTGCTGATCGGCCAGGACATCTGGCAGCGCGTCTTCACCGCCAAGACTGCCACGGTGGCCCGATGGGGCGGCTCGACGGCGGGCATCTACTGCATCCTGTACGGCGTTGCGGGCGCCCTGATCGGCCTGGCCGCACGCGTGGCACTGCCGGGAATCGACGTCAAAGCCCTGGGCAAGGACGTTGTCTACGCCGAGGTGGCCACCCACATCCTGCCCATCGGCATCGGTGGGCTGGTGATGGCCGCCGCCGTGGCTGCCATGATGTCCACCGCCTCCGGTGCGCTGATCGCCGCCGCCACGGTGGCCCGCGCCGACGTCGTTCCCTTCGTTTCCAGCTGGTTCGGCAAGACCGTAGACACTTCCGACACGGACAACCCCGAGCATGACGTGAAGGCAAACCGATTCTGGGTCCTGGGGCTGGGCGTAGTTGCCATCCTCATCGCGATGGCCACCCAGGACGTCGTGGTGGCGCTGACCATCGCCTATGACATCCTGGTCGGCGGCCTGCTGGTGGCCATACTGGGAGGCCTGGTCTGGAAGCGCGGCACCGGAATCGCCGCGGCATGGTCCATGGCGGTGGGGTCGGTCCTGACCTTGGGCCTGCTCATCCTTTACGCGACGGGCGCCATCGCCAGCGAGGACGGCGTCTACGCGAACGAGCCGATCTACTACGGCCTGGGCGCCTCCCTGGTCTGCTATGTGATCATCTCGCTGCTGACCCCGGCCACACCGGCCGCGATCCGCGCCATCTGGGACCAGCGCGTTGCCGGCGCCATCGCCACCGAGGTTCCGCTTGACGGCGCGCCGGAACGGGTTTCCTCGGCCAGCTAGCGGCTCGGGCGCCACCCGATATTGCTCCGCCTGCCCGGGGCGACCGTCTGCTCATTGACTCCCGGTCCTCGGTGGGCAGAACCTGTTCCTGCGCACCGAGTGCTACGGCTCGGTGAGCAGATTGGAACCGAGAGTCCGGCGCTCCGGCGGGTTGACTCCCCCAATGCCCGACGGCGGTCCTCGCACCTCCCAGAGG
>JALYYI010000044.1 GCA_030946705.1 Actinomycetota bacterium
GAAACCGCTGACCTGGAAAAAACACGCCACCCCATGGATCTACATGGCCCCTGCCATGTTTGTCCTGCTGCTCATGACGGTGGCCCCCGCCATCTTCATCTTCTATTCAGCTTTCCGCAACGACAAAATCCTCGGAGGCGTGGGTAAGTTCGTTGGCCTGGACAACTTCATCACGGCAATCACCAATGCCTCAGTCCAGCACGCATTCCTGATCACCTTCGGTTTTGTCGCCGCCGCAGTGGTCCTGGAGATGATCCTCGGCTTCGCCCTCGCACTGCCCCTGGCGGCGCAAACCCGCGCCAACAAGGTCGGCGCGGCCCTGATGCTGCTGCCGTTTGCCGTCACCCCGGCGGTCGCCGCCATGATCTTCAAGCAGCTGCTCAATCCCAACTACGGCTGGGTGGGCTACTACCTCGGCGCCTTAGGGTTCCCCAAAGGCATCGACCTCCTCGGGGACCCAACATCGGCATGGATCGTCCTGGTCATTCTCGACATGTGGCAGTGGACCCCATTCATCGCCCTGATCCTGATGGCAGGCCTGCAATCCCTGCCGGAGGAACCCAGGGAAGCAGCCATGGTCGACGGAGCCACGCCATGGCAGATGTTCCGCCACATCACCTTCCCGGCAATGGTGCCTTTTATCGCCATCGCCGCCGTGCTGCGCACCATCCAGGCCTTCAAGACCTTCGACTCCTTCAAGATCCTCACCGGCGGCGGACCCGGTGAATCCACCGAAATCATCAATCTGGGCATCTTCCGGGTAGGCCTCCAAAGCTTCAACGTCGGACTTGCCTGCGCCCTGGGCGTGATCTTCCTGATCATCCTCTCGCTCCTGGTTCCCTTCATGCTGCGTATCATCGGCCGCCGGTCAGAACCCGAGGAAATGTAATGACTATGACAAGAACAGCAGCATCCAATCGCGGGACCACCCTGGCACGGATCATCGTCGGACGCACCTTCCTGTGGGCCTGGCTCCTCATCGGGCTGGTGCCCCTGTTGTTCATGGTTCTGACCTCGATCAAACCGGCCGGCATCGCCAACCAGATCCCCCCCGCCTGGATCTTCCAACCCACCTTTGATAACTACGCGTCCGTGCTCTCCCCCGGCGGCGGGAAATCGGAAAGCTTCGGCCAACTTCTCGCCAACAGCGCCGTCGTCAGCCTCGGCGCCACCGCCCTGGCCATCCTGGTCGGCGTCCCGGCCGCGTACGCCCTGACCATGAGGGATTTCCGGGCACGCAAAGGACTCTCGTCCTGGATCCTGTCAACCTACATGTTCCCGCCCATCGTGGCCGTCATCCCGATCTTCGTTTTCGCCGGAAAGCTCGGACTCATTGACACCTACCCGGCCCTGATCATCCCCTACGCCGCCTTCAACCTGCCCATCGTGGTCTGGATCCTGCGCAGCTCCATCCTTCAGCTGCCCTATGAAATCCAGGAAGCCGCCATGGTGGACGGCGCCTCCACGTGGGACGTGCTGCGCCGGATCATCTGGCCCCTGCTCGTGCCGGCCGTGGCCACCGCGGCGGTGCTGACTATCGTCCTGTCCTGGAACGAGTTCCTGTTCGCGCTGTCCCTGACCCGCAGCGGAGCCAAGACTGCTCCCGTGGGTGTGCAGGAGTTCACCGGCATGTTCGGCACGGACTGGGGCAGCATCACCGCCGCCGCAACCATGATCGTCGCCCCCATCCTGGTGCTCATGGTCGTGCTGCGCCGCCAAATGGTCGCCGGACTCACCTTCGGTGCGGTCAAGTAAATCGAAATGAGAGAAGAGAAGATGAAAGCAGTAATCTTTCCCGGGGACAAGAGAGTCACCGTCGTGGACCGCGACGTCCCGGAGCCGGGACCGCATGAGGTGCTGGTGCGGACCCGGGCCTCGGCTATCTGCCGCAGCGACATGAGCCTCTACTACGGCAACCCGATCGTCGGCGGCGAAGGCGCCGGACAAGGGGCGGTGATCCCCGGACACGAGGCAGCCGGTGAAGTCGTCAAAGTCGGCAACGCCGTGACCCACGTCAAGGAAGGCGACCGCGTCGCCGGCTACCTCGCCCTGGGCTGCGGGTTCTGCGAGTACTGCCTCAGCGGCTACATGATGCTCTGCGACCAGTGGAAATGCTTCGGCTTCGATGTCCACGGCGGAGACGCCGACTACTTTGTCCTGCCCGAACGCAACTGCCTTCAGCTCCCGGACGAAGTCACGTTCCGCGCCGGGGCGGTCATGACCGACATGATCGGCAGCCAGTACCACGTGCAGAAACAGCTCGGCGTGGCCGGCGGAAAAACCGTCGCCGTCATCGGCATGGGACCAATGGGATCCGCCGCGGTACTCATCGGCAAAGCCTTCGGAGCCCGCGTCATCGCCGTCGACGTCATCGACCACCGGCTCGAACAGGCCAGCTCACTTGGCGCGGACGCCATCATCAACAGTACGACAGCCGACGCCGTCCAGCAGATCCGGGACCTCACCCAGGGCCGCGGAGCCGACGTCTGCATCGATTGTTCCGGCAACCCCGCCGGCCAAAACTGCGCCCTGGACGCCGCCGCCAAGCTCGGATCCGTCGCTTTCGTCGGCGAGTCTCGGGCAACCCAGATCAACCCCAGCGACCAGATGCTCAGGAAGCTGCTCACCGTTGTCGGCGGCTGGTACTTCCCCATCAGCGACTGGGAAGAAATCGTCCGCCTCGTCATCGACCAGAAAATCCCGGTCGAAAAGCTCATCAGCCACGACTTCTCCATCGACCAAGCCGAGGAAGCGTTCCGCGCCTTCGACCAACGCGAAACCGAAAAAGCCGTCTTCGTCTGGTAAACCCACCTCACACTTCCAAGGAAGAGAACCCATGTTCAGATACGCCGCCGAGCTGGTCCCCTACCACGACCACGGCTTCGAAGACTCAATCCGCGACCTTGCCGACATCGGCTTCAAGGAAGTCAACCTCTGGTCCTCCGCTGCGCCGCTGGCCCACCACGTCAATCCCGGAGACGACCCCGGCCAGGTCCTCGCAGTGCTGGACAAATACGGGATCAAACCCTGCGGCCTCACCGTCTACGGAAAGACCCAGGACGAAATCCTCGAACGCGTCGACTTCGCCGCAGACCTCGGCATCGACACCCTCGTCTTCGACTGCGAAGCGAACTATCCAGACTTCGTCTCCACCTTCCTGCCGCCCATCGTCGAAGCAGGAGCGCGCCGCGGAGTCAGGATCGCGGTCGAAAACCATCTCACCGTCCCGTTCGCCGCCGATTTTGAATCCGGTGCCAATGAAGACCAGCGATGGGACGAAGGGGTGGATACCCTCGCCCAGATGAAAAGGCTCATCCGCGACATCGATGACCCCTACCTCGGCGTCTGCATCGCTCCCCCGCACCTGTGGGTAATGCAGGACACCATCAGCGAAGCGATCACCTTCCTCGCCGAACGCAAGCGGCTCTTCTACTACTACATCTGGGACATCGACCGCGCCTACCGCCACGGCACCGACGGACTCAACTTCGGCCCCGCCGACCAGCAACTCCCGCGCCCGGAGGGAACACTTGACCATTCCGTGATGCTGGAAACGTTGCACCGGGTCGGGTATGAAGGCGTCGCCAGCCTCAAATGCCACGGAACCCAAGGATGGAGCTTCGAAAAAATCGGCAAACATCTTCGCGCGTCCGACGCCTACGTCAGAGAGTGCATGAAAAAAGCCGAAACCCTCTGAGCACCCAGGGTTCCCGTACGGCCGCAGCAGGCGTGGCCCAAGCGGAACCAAAACGTTTTGACCCGACGCACCGGCGCGACAGACGATTTGATCCAAGCCGGA
>JALYYI010000081.1 GCA_030946705.1 Actinomycetota bacterium
GATCCAGCCAGCTGGGTCCGGCCGCCGGGTTACGGATCCTGGTTGTGGGTGCCGGCGCCGTTGGCGGCTATTTCGGTTCGCATCTTGCCATGGCGGGCCGCGAAGTGACCTTCCTGGTGCGCCCTGCACGTGACCGACTGATGAAGGAACGAGGACTTGTTCTCCATTCGGCCGACGGGGAGACCCATCGAATCGAACCTCAGACCGTGTCGGCACCGGCCATCGGCGGAGCGTTCGACCTCGTGCTCCTCGCGGTAAAGGCGTATGCCCTTGAGGGGGCGATGGACGATCTGGGAGCCGCCGTCGGGCCAGCGACCCTGATACTTCCCGCGCTCAACGGTATTCGCCACATCGAGGCCCTTCAGGCGCGTTTCGGCCGCGGACACGTCCTTGGCGGCGTCTGCGTCGTTATGACCCAGCTGGAAGAGGATGGCGCGATCCGGCAGCTCCTTCCCGGCGCCAGCCTGGCCTATGGTTCGCTCGACGGACCGGCCAACACGCGGCTCGACCGGGTTCACGCCACGCTGAGCGGCGCCGGATTTGATACCAGCCTCTCCCAATCGATTGAACTGGAGATGTGGGAAAAATGGATGATCCTGGCAGCCGGTGGCGCGCTTACCACGCTGCTCCGGGGAACTGCGGGCGAAATTACCCGGGCGAGGGGAGGCCTCTCAACAGCCCGGGAAATCATCCGGGAATGCGTCGACATCGCGACGGCCGCAGGGTTCGCCCCGCGCCGGGCTGCCCTGGATTTTGTCGAGCAGCTGCTCCTGGAACCGGGCTCCAAATTCGCGACTTCGATGTACCGCGACCTGATGCAGGGACACGACGTCGAAGCTGATCAGATTCTCGGCGACCTCCTCGACCGTGCAGAGCGCCTCCGCGTCCATGCACCGCTGACGACGGCCGCTTACGCTGCCCTGTCCGCGTACATGAATGCAAAAAACCCGGCAGCCGCCCGTCATCACGATGAGTCCTAGTGGTGGCAAACCGCGAGTAAACGCGGGGCCGTGGTGTCCGCGTAAAGGAGTACATTGTCGGCATGGGAAATGCTTCGTCAGACCGCCGTGACTTCATCACTGATCGGCTCCTGGGTGTTGCCGAGTTCAGCCACGCGCATTGGTTTTTCGGCAATCTCTACGAGGCCCTCGTCAAAATCCCGCACCGGGTCGCAGCATCGGAAGCAAGCCGTGAACTGCCCCGGTCGCCCTTTGGCGCGGGCAGCCCCGGCCGCTACTACGCGCCGATCGCCCCAATCAACGCCCCAGCCGCCATCGCAGCCCTCTCGGCGGGGTGGAACCGCCCGGAGAGCAGGAACTGGCTGATCCTGGGTGCGGTCAGTTCCACGGCCGGCGCGGCTGCCACTGCTTACCTGCTCCGGTCCATCAACCCCGACCTGTTTTTCCGCCCGCAGCCACTCAGCGAGATGCGTCGTCGGCCGCTATTGAAGAAGTGGTACAGGGTCCATGCCCTCCGACTCACAGCCAGCGCGGTGGCCCTCGCCGCCATCCACCAAGCACGGACAATCGGGCTCAGAACCCACGGCTCGCCCGGGAAATGATGCGGGCCGCCGGCATCGAAAACATCGGCGCCTGGGTCGACTTCGGCGGAATCCGCCAATGGATCGTCATTGGCGCATGGCGCCCCACAAACGCGCTCGCTCATCTAGACTGGCGGCATGACACCGCAGGAACTGGCCAACCTGGCCCACCTGCGCCGGGCCCGCGACCTCATCGATCGCGAGTACGCCCGACCCCTTGACGTGCCCACCATGGCCGCCGGCGCTCTCATGTCCCCGGCGCACTTCTCCCGCCAATTCAAGGCCGCGTACAGCGAAACACCGTACAACTACCTCATGACGCGGCGGATTGAGCGGGCCATGGCCCTGCTGCGCGCAGGGATGAGCGTGACCGATGCCTGCATGGAGGTCGGTTGCACCTCGCTGGGTTCCTTCAGCTCACGCTTCACCGAGATCGTCGGCATGACGCCCAGCACCTACGGGGCCCGCGAACACCACGCCGTGAAGGCCATGCCGTCGTGCATCGCCCGGCAGCACACGCGGCCCGCGCGCCGCGCGAGGTACGGCGCGGGGCATAGTGAGCAGGATTGAAGAAGCGCCGCCGCCCCAGCCTCATTAGTGTGGCAGGCATGAACATTTCCCTGAAGTACTCACATATCACCGTCAACGACCTCGATGAATCGCTCGCCTTCTATCGCGACGTGCTCGGCTTGGAGGTGCGCAACGACGTCGGCTCGGACGGGCTTCGCTGGGTCACGCTCGGCAGCCCGGCCCAGCCCGATCTGGAGCTGGTGCTCTCCGTCCCGCACGCCGGCCGTTCCCAGGCTGACGGCGACTCGTTCCAGCAACTGCTCACCAAGGGCGTACTGCCCAACATCGTGTTCCGCACGGACGACGTCGACGCCACCTTCGAAGCGGTCCGCGCCGCCGGCGCCGAGGTGCTGCAGGAGCCCATCGACCAGCCGTGGGGCCCGCGCGACTGCGCGTTCCGCGACCCGTCCGGCAACATGGTCCGGTTCAACCAGGCCTGAACCGGGGGGCGCGGCGCTACGCCCCTTTCACCGATCTGAGGAACGCTGAGGAGCACGACGACGGGGATCAAACCTTGTGGCCCTAAACGGGTCGGTATAGCTTGCAGAGAATTAGTAGTTCTCTACTTTGGGACCGTTTCGATGGGCAAAAAGCAGCGCAGAAGCACCGCAGTGCCGCCGGGCATTCGTGCGGCGTTGCCGGGAATCCTGCTGGTGATGGCCTTGGGGGACCAGGCAAACCGGGCGCTCGAGGATCTGGCGGGCCGGGTCCGGTCCGATCCGGAGCTGGCGAGGGCCTTCGCCGGACTGGCCCCAGACAAACTGCTGGTCCGGTTGGGGCAGGACCCGGAATTCGCGGCGTTCCACGCAGGTTTCCAGGCTTTCCTGGCCGATCTCCCTCGTTGAGGCCGCCAAGGCAGGCACGGCCTTCCGCGAGGACAGCCACTTCTACGCCACCATGATGCTGCCGCCCTTGCGCCGGGCGCTGCTGGACTTGGGCCGGCGACTGTGCGAGGCCGGCGTCCTGGCGGAACCGTCGGAGGTCCACCATCTGCGCTTCGAAGGACTGGCCGCCATGGCCGACGGCGGCGCGCTCCCGCCCCCCGAAAGGGACCGCTTCCGCCGCCTGGTGCTGGCCAGAGCGGCCAAGCGCCTGGAGCTCGACGGGATTCCAACGCTGGATCCCGCCGTGTTGTTCGCCGACGTGCCCCGTGCGCCCGGGGCACTCGTCTCCGGAACGCTCGCCCCTGGCGGCCAGGCCGTCGGGACGGTCAGGATCATCCGCGGTCCGGCCGATTTCGGGTTGCTGCGCAGCGACGAGATTCTGGTCTGCCCCTATACCAACCCGTCCTGGACCCCGTTGTTCCAGCGCGCCGCCGCCGTCGTCGTGGACGCCGGCGGGATGGCTTCCGATGCCGCCATTGTTGCCCGGGAGTACGGGATACCGGCCGTCATGGGCACCGGGTCCGGGACCAGCGTGCTTCGCAACGGGGAGCCGGTCGTGGTGGACGGGAGCTTGGGGCTGGTCACGGCCGGCGGGCAGCAGTGAACTGCGGCACCCGCGGTCGGAAGCGTCGCTGCGTGGCCCTTGAGTCCTATTGCCCTGGAGCCCGGTACGACGGTGTCCGTTTGACCGCCTCGTCAACATCCTCGGGCGTCATTAGCGGGGTTAGACGCAACTTCACGGCGCCGGTGGAATTAATCATCAGCGAGAGCGCGGTCGCGTCAGCCTGGTCTGGTATCTCAAAAACGCCAAAAACGTCAGTCTCACCAAAGGCATAGTAAAAGCTCTCCAGGGAACCTCCAACCGATTTCAGGGCCTCCACCACCGCGTCACGGCGCTTGGAACCGCCGTCGTGCATCAGGCCCTTGATGCCTTCGCCCACATAATTTGCTCGGAACAGATACTTAGTCATCGCTCGTTCCTGTCTCTGTCTTGTCCGGAACACGGGCCCATGCAGGCATACTTCACACCCGATGAGAAGGGGCTCCGGGGCTGTTCCCCACGACGGGGACTATGCGCAAATAGTAGGCCTCCCCTTTTTCTCTGACAACAGGCCGCGTCGACTCATCTAAGATGCCGGCGTGGCTGCGTTGGAGGAACCCCTTCGGGCTGTGATAGCTGAACCCGGAGATCGGAAGGAGAGCCGACGTGGCCGTGGTCGTTGGGGTCGGTTTTTGCGTCCCTCCGCTGGGCCTTCAACAGCCGCAGCCCGCTGGCCAACACGCCCACGTGGCTGAACGCCTGGGGGAAATTTCCGAGGAATTCCCCCGTATCGGGATGGATCTGTTCGGGAAGCAATCCCAGCGGGTTGGCACGGCTGCACAGGGACTCGTAGAGTTCATGGGCCTCCTCCAGATTTCCCTGTCCTGCCAGATTGTCCACCAGCCAGAAGCTGCAGAGCAGGAACGCGCCCTCGCCGCCAGGGAGCCCATCGGGGGAAACCTGCGGCATGTAGCGGAACAGCAGACCGTTTCCGGCATCGAGCTCGGAGGCAATGGCCGAGGTGGTGGATACCATTCGCGGGTCCTCGAAATCGATCACATTCCGAATGGGAAGCGTGAGCAAGGAGGCATCCAGGCCCCCCCTGCCGCCCAGATGCTCCGTCAATGTGCGCCTCTTGGCGTCCCAGGACTGAGTCAATGCGGCCTGCCGGATCTCTCTGGCTATGGTCTCCCAACGGCGCTTAGGGTATGGGAGCCCATCCCTGCGGGCGATCCGGATTGCGCGGTCAATGGCGACATAGCACAGCGCCGCCGAGTATGTGAACGGACGGCCCGGGCGGCGGATCTCCCAGGAACCCGAGTCCGGGAAGCGCCATTGGTTGATCGCCATCTCAACGATGGGCACCAGTGCCGCCCAAAGCTGTTTGTCCACCCGCTTTCCGCTTTTCGACCACTGATACGCGATGTCGATTATTTCGCCGTAAACATCGTGCTGGAGCTGATGGCGGGCTCCGTTTCCCCAGCGGACCGGGGCGGAGCCACGATAGCCCCGCAGTTGGGGATCCTGCCGTTCCTCAGGCGGCTGGGACCCGTCCAGGGCATACATCACCTGCGGCCTGCCATCGCGTTCAACATTTGTCAGCACCCAAGCGAGGAACACATCCGCATCACTGGGGTCGCCGATGCGCCTTAATACGTAGTTGGAGAACGAAGCGTCACGCACCCACGTGTAACGGTAATCCCAATTCCGCGGCGTGCCGGGCCATTCCGGCAGGGACGACGTCGCGGCAGCCAGAATGGCGCCCGTCTCCGCATGATCGAGCAACTTGAGCGTGAAGGCGAAACGCTTCATGAGCTCCGCCCGGGATCCTTCGCAGTCCAGGCCTGAGGCCCAACGGCGCCAAGCGTAAACAGTTTGGTCAATGAGCTTCTTGCTCTCGGGACGCTGACGGAGCCGGAACCGTCCCGACCAGTGCAGAACCATGGTCAGGGTCTCTCCCGCACGAAGGGTGATCGCCGCGGACAGTCCGCGTCCATCAGGCCGGAGCTCGACCGAGGACCACAAATAGACTTCCTGCATTCCGTCCTGCCGCCGGTCGAACCTCCACCCGGTGGCCAGAGCATCAAAGGTCACTCCGGCCTTGGGTATCAGGCTGATCCGCAGCGGGACGTCTCCGCCGACTGCCTGCGCATGGCGGAGCAGCTCCGAACGGCCCGCGGGCACCGGCTCCGACAGGTCGGCGCCCGAGCGCAGGGTCAGGGCGTCGGTCACCTGGAGCATGCCTCGATCGGACAGGAAAGACGTAACCAGTACGCAGGAATCCTCGGCATAGCGCTGGAGGGACGTCAGAGTATTAATTGGGGCGATTTCAAAACGTCCGCCGTACTCAGCGTCAAGAATCCCGGCCAAAAAGGGAGGACTGTCAAACTCGGGGAGGACAGAGCCACGTAATCGCTCCGTCACGCCCTAGCAGGGCGCAAGTAGAGCCGTCGCCGATAAGACCGTGATCCTCTATGGGCAGATACCCGTCCCGGCGAACCACCGGGCGCGCCTGCGCCGCAGTGATCATGGCCCATCACTCCTTCTGGTCAGTTTGAGCCTTGTATCTAGATTCTCCCTCCGTTCCGCCGACGGCACCACGCCCCCGTCCCCGAGTTTGACTCGTCCAATACCTCCGCGCCGTCCGATTCGTTGCCTCATCTGGAAACCCTTCCGGCTAGGTGGTGCGTGGCTGGGCTCGGGTGCGCGGGGTAAACGCTGGGCGCAGGCACGGCGAACGGACACCGGAAAGGCACGACTATGATGCAGTGCATCGT
>JALYYI010000112.1 GCA_030946705.1 Actinomycetota bacterium
GCTCCATCGACCACGGGGACGGCGTCGCACCGCCGGGACGAGCCCGGCAAGGACCCACCCGGAGGCGGGGACGCAAGGGTGACCATCGCCGTCGTCGGCCGCCCCTGCGAAGCTCCCGGAGCCGGACCCGGCTCCCTGTTTCCGTACATAAAACAAACGCTATCGGCGACCACTGACAATATTCGGGCAGCGGCATGGTCCCCCGTTTAGCGGTCCGCGCCGCTGATCCTGGGGAACCACGGTATCGGGCCAATGGCCCTAGCCCGCCAGCTGCAGGAGTGCCACCCTTAACTCACATGTGCAGTGGCCTCAAGATCACGGAAGCCACTGGCCGGGAGCTGGGTCGGGACAATTGCTCGCAGCCAAAGCCTGAACGGGGAAGACCAGAACGCGTAAACATTGAGGTGAATGCAGTTCGAAAGAAAGGTGGCAAGCCATGAAGGCAGGATCGGTGGTAATGCTGGTGCTTGGCGCGGTCGTCTCGATGATCGGCCTGGCCTCGCTCAGTGGAGGGGCGGTGGCCGCCTGGGCGAACGCTCAACAGGGAGACAACGGGTACTTCACGTAGGCCGCGGCGCCGTTCTCGGCAGATTCCTATGCCCTGACCTCATCGCGACCTGATGTCATCGGACCCCAGACCGGGCCAACGCGGCTGCCCTTCAACGTCGGCCGGATCAAATTGCGGGCGGCATCCTCCCATCCGGGCTCCGGGGTGTTCATTGGGATTGCCCCCCAGGCCGACGTCGACCGCTATCTGGCTGGCGTAGCGCACAGCGAACTCACGGACATCCGCACGAACCCCTTCAGCGCGCAGTACCGTGATGTGCCCGGGACAGCGAAACCGGCAACACCTGCCTCGCAGTCCTTCTGGACCGTATCGGCCTCGGGCCCCGGGGCCCAGGACGTCACCATGAATATCCAAACCGGCAGCTGGGCAGTCGTTGTCATGAATGCGGACGCCAGCCCTCGGATCGCCGTCAGCCTCCAGGCCGGCTTCCGTTCCGACCTGCTCATGCCGCTGGCCGTGGGCCTGCTGACCGGCGGCGGTGTTCTGCTGCTTGTCGGGGTCCCGCTGATCGTAGCCGGCGCCGTCGGGTTGGGCAGGGGTGTCCAGGCATCCGACAGGTCTGCATCGTCGGGCGGACCGGGCGGACCGGGGGCCGGCATATCTGGACCCGGCGCTGCTGCGGCCGGTCCCCCGGCGCGTGGCGCCGGTGCCGGTGCGGTTCCGCCCTGGGACGGCAACCGGCAGTACCCCAACATGTTGTCCGGCGAGCTGGACCCCGGTGTCTCACGCTGGGTCTGGCTGTTCAAGTGGCTCCTGGCCATCCCGCACTTCATCATCCTGATAGGCCTCTGGCTTGCCCTGATCATCACCACCATCGTTGCCGGCTTTGCCATACTTTTCACCGGCCGGTACCCGCAGGCTCTCTTCCACTTCAACGTCGGTGTGCTGCGCTGGAATTGGCGGGTCGCCTTTTACGCCTACTCTGCCCTGGGCACGGACCGGTACCCGCCGTTCACCCTGGCCCGAACGGACTATCCAGCTGATTTCGATGTCCCCTACCCCGAGCACCTTTCGCGGGGGCTGGTGCTGGTCAAGTGGTGGCTGCTGGCCATCCCGCACCTGTTGATCCTGGGCGCCTTCACCAGCGCGGCCTGGTTCTGGTGGCAGCGCGACGGAGCGTGGTCCACGGACTACAGCCACTCCGGAGGCCTGTCCCTGCTTGGCCTCCTGGTCTTCATCGCGGGCGTCAGCCTGTTGTTCACCGGCCGCTACCCCCGCGGGTTGTTCGATCTGAACATGGGTATCAACCGCTGGATCTACCGGGTCATGACCTACGTCGCGCTGCTTCGCGATGAGTATCCGCCGTTCCGGCTGGATCAGGGTTCCCGTGATCCTAACGCGCTACAGGGGCCGCAGGTGCCGCAGGGGCCGCCTAGTTCGCTGCAGTCCGGACCCTTATGACAATGGTCGGGCAGGGAATGTGCAGGAGGACCTCGTGGCTGACCGATCCGAGCAGGAGCCGCTTGGGGCTCCCCGGCCCCGGCTTCCCACCACGAGCAACTGCGCGTACGCCGCGGCCGCCACCACTGCGCGGGCCGGAACCTGCGTAGGCTCGAGGCGCTGAGTGACCACAAGATCCGGGTAGCGCTCCGTGAGTCCGGCAACGGATTCGGCCAGCACTACCCGTTCCTCCTGTTCGATCCTCTCCATGATGCTGTCCTCGGGGATATCGCGGGCGGCCCACGGATTTGGAATCCGACAGGCGTAAACGGCCTCGAGGTCCTGTCCGGTCCTGTCCGCTTCCGCCGCGGCGAAGGCGACGGCGTCGAGGGAATCGGCCGATCCGTCAACGCCGACGACGACGCCGGTCCGCCCCGCTTCCGGGACCAATGGAATGACTGCAACGGGAGCATGGCTCAGGGCCGCGATCTGCAGGCTCACGCTCCCGAACAGCTCACCTTCGATGCGGCCCCTCTTATCAGTACCGACGACGACGAGCACGGCGCCCTTCGAGCCTTCGCTCAGGGTTCCGGTGACGCTGCCGTGGTGCAGTTCCGCACGGATCCTAACCGAGGGGCTGAGCCGGTCAGCGCGACGAACCGCCCATTCCAGCGCGCCTTGGCTGGGCCCGGAATGGTCGACGCCGACAACAATGGTCCTGTTCATGGGTCACGGTGGCCTTTCGGAGTTTACGGTGGATATACGCAGCACTTTCAGTACAGCTCAATTGGCCGACGTGCGAAAGGGAAAAAGATCACGGCGTCCGGCCGAAGGCAAGGGAGGATTTCCATGCGGGCATGGTGGGTGGATAAACCGGGTCCCGTTGCCGGGCAGCCGCTGGTCTGGGGAGAGCGGCCAGATCCCCACCCCCGGCCGGGCGAACTGCTGGTTTCCGTCCACGTCAGCGGAGTGTGCCGCACGGACCTGCACCTGGCTGAGGGCGACCTGCCGCCGCGACACCCCGGAGTTATACCCGGCCACGAGGTGGTGGGACATGTGGTGGCACGGGGCCGGGATTGCCGCCGGTTCATGGTGGGCGCCCGTGTTGGCGTGGCCTGGCTGGGAGGCACCTGCGGCAGCTGCCGCTTCTGCCTGCGGGGCGATGAAAACCTCTGCCTGACCCCCACCTTTACCGGCTGGGACAGGGATGGCGGGTACGCCGAGCTGGTCACCGTCCGGGAGGATTTTGCCTACGGAATCCCTGACGTTTTTTCCGATGAGGAGGCCGCGCCGCTGATGTGCGCGGGAATCATCGGTTACCGGGCCCTGAAGCGTGCGGCTCTTCCGGAAGGCGGCCGGCTGGGGATCTACGGCTTCGGCGGGTCCGCCCATCTGGCCGCGCAGTTGGCCATCGACCAGGGAGCCAGCGTGTATGTAATGACCCGTTCTGCGGCCGCACAGCGCCTGGCCCTCGACCTGGGCGCCACCTTTGCGGGCGGGGCCGAGGACGGTCCTCCCGAGCCGCTGGACTCGGCGATCCTGTTCGCCCCCGTGGGCAATCTTGTCCCGGTGGCGCTGCGCGCGCTGGACCGCGGCGGAACCCTGGCCATCGCGGGAATCCACCTGAGCGACATACCGGTGCTGCACTACACCGCCGAGCTATTCCAGGAACGCCAGTTGCGCAGTGTCACGGCCAACACCCGGGCCGACGGCGCGGACTTCCTCCGGCAGGCGGCCGCAATTCCAATCCGGCCGACGACGGTGGCCTATCCTTTCGACGCTGCCGGCCAGGCATTGCGGGACCTGGCCGGCGACCGGTTCACCGGAGCGGCGGTGCTTCGGATCGGCGGGTCCTGAGCAGCTACGGGATCCGCAACCGGCACACTCTTAACCAGGACCACCTCGGAGAAGCTCGTCAGGGTGGACCGGGAGAACTGCCAGGCCGTCGTCCCCAGCGTCGCCGCCCGTTTGGGACATGCTGTTGACTCATCCATGGATCGGGGGAATGCTGATTGTACTTACCCTGAACACAACCCGGACGGAGCGTTTGTCCGCAGGCTGGGCCGGCCCCGTTGCCATCACCAGCAACCGAAATGATGGAAAAGGGAGTGCCGATGTCGCCATCCGGAAAGCCGCATATTCTGATTCTTGGCGGCGGGTATGTGGGCCTATATACGGCTTGGGGGTTGCGAAAGGCGCTGCCGCGCGGAGCCGTCAGCATTACCGTCGTCGAGCCCAATGCCTACATGACCTACCAGCCGCTGCTTCCCGAGGTGGCGGGCGGCGAACTCGGGCCGGCCAATGTCGCCGTCGAACTGCGCCGTGCGCTCAAGGGCCTGGAGCTGTTCCGCGGCCGGATGGCCTCGCTGGATGTCCGCAGCAGGACTGCCACCTTGGAGTCCATCACCGGCGAGATGTCCACGGTTGACTATGACCATGTTGTCATCGCCATGGGTGCGGTGACCCGCACCTTCCCGACGCCGGGCCTGGCGGAAAACGCCGTCGGCTTCAGGACTCTCGAAGAGGCCGTGTACGTCCGCAACCGCGTGCTGGAGAACATCGCACTGGCGGCGGCCACCAGTGATCCGGCCGACCGGGTCAAGGCCCTGACCTTTGTCTTCATCGGAGCAGGCTACACGGGCGTAGAGGCCCTCTCCGAACTCAGCGATCTTTCCAAAATCGCCGTCGACCAGCATCCCACCCTGCACCGATCGGACCTCAGGTGGGTGCTTGTCGAGGCCCTGGACCGGGTGGCGCCCGAGGTGGGTCCCAGGCTCTCCGCGTGGACGCTGGACCAGCTGCGCCAGCGCGGGACGGATGTGCGGTTGAGGACGACGATGAAATCCTGCACGGACGCGGTGGTGGAACTCAGCGACGGGGATTCCTTCCCGGCCGGCACCATTGTCTGGACGGCCGGGGTCAAGCCCAACCCGGTGCTGGACGCAACCAACGTCCCGCGGGGCCCGAAAGGGCATGCCAAGGCCAATGCCCGGTTCCAGGTGCTCGACGACGACGACGTTCCGGTAGCGGGTGCGTGGGCCGCGGGCGACATCGCCCAGGTTCCCGACCTTACGGCCGCCAAGCAGCCGGCGTACTATCCGCCGAATGCGCAAAACGCGGTCCGCCAGGCCAAACTGCTGGCCCGGAACATCGCGGCCGATATCCAGGGCGTGCCGCTGGCCGAATACCGGCATAAGAACCTTGGCGCGCTGGCCAGTTACGGGGTGGGCCGGGGCGCCGCCGCCTTCTTTGGCGTCGAGCTGAAGAACCGGCCGGCCTGGTTTGCCGACCGTTTCTACCACGGCCTGGCGATGCCAACGTTCAGCGGGAAGTGGCGGATCTTTTCCCGTTGGATATCTGGCGCCCTGATCCCCCGGGACATCACGCCCATGACCGCGGTGGAGCACCCGCGTGAGGCCTTCCTGAGCAGTGTCCAGTCCGAGCAGAAACACGCGTAACGTCGGGCTGGACCTGATGTCCTGACTTGGAACCGGCTCAGACCGGAAGTTCGGTGGGGCCCAGATCCAGCTGGCCATCGCGCTGCAGCCAGTGCACCGCCTCGGCAACAGCTTGCAGGGACGTATACCTTGGCGCGTAGCCGAGCAAGCGCTGCGCCTTGCCAATGCTCATGGACGGGCTGCGGGAGATGTGTTCCCAGGTGGCATTGGCGTGTTCGGGTGCGGTCTCCCGCCGGAACTGATCGAACGGCACGAAGCGCAGGTCCGCCCGTCGCCCGAACCATCCGGCCACGGCCTCGGCGAAGCCGCGCAGCGTGATGGCCCGCCCGGAGACGACATGGAAGCTTTCCCCCGCGGCCGCGGACGGTGACTGCAGCGCGAGCTGGAAGGCCTGCGCGACGTCGTCGGGGTGGACATGGTGGACGGTTTCCAGACCGAAGTTGGGCAGCGTGACCGTTTCCCCGGCAGCCAGCTGCCGCCACACCTTGAGGCTGAAATTCCCGGCCGGATTGACCACCGGCCAGCCGGGTCCGCTGATGTGCCCCGGGTGCAGGACGGCGGACCGGAGGCCGGAATCACGGCCCTCACGCGCCAGCAGTTCCTCGATCGCGGCCTTGCCGATGCCGTAGTCCCCGAAAGGCCGCCGGACCGCGTCCTCTGTGACGGGCACTTCGACCGCCGGTCCGTGCACCCAGATGCTACCGCAGTGCAGCAGCATGCCGGCGCGGCCGCGGATCCCGTCCACCAGCTGCTGCGCCGACTCGGGCGTGAAGCACACCATGTCGATCACGACGTCGGGACGCAGCTCCGCAATCCTGCCGGCAAAGCTGCCCGCGGCGTCCTCGGCCTCCCGGTCCGCTGCGATCCGGGTGACCTGCTGCCAGGCCGGGTGCGCCCGGTAGGGCCTTCGCAGCCCGCGGCTGATCGCGACCACCTGGTGGCCAGCGGCGACCAGCCGCGGGACCAGGTAGCCGCCTACATGTCCGGTCGCCCCGATAACAACAACGCGCATCCCGGTTGCCTCCGTTTCGCTAGCCCCACATCCAGCACTCTAGACCAGTACCCATGACCAGTACCCGCAGTCAAGCCAGCCCTGGCCCAGCCGGCGCAGAAAGGTCAGCCAGGGTCGTCGTCGGCGCCTTCCACCGGATCCTGGGTATGGATCCGCGGGGTGTCGGAGTAATCCACGTCGTCGCCCTCCGCGGGAGCCTCGCTGTGCTGGCGGCCTTCATCCTGGTCATCTTGTTTACGTTCCATGGGATTTCCTTCCTATTCGGCCCGCACCTGGGCGGGCTCCTTATCCGGACGCCAGCCCCGCCACACCGGGTGGCGCAGCCGGCCATCGACGGTACGTTCCGTATAGGTCACCTCGCCGACCAGCTTCGGAATGACCCAGTGGGCGTCTTTGGCGTCCGCCTGAGGCACGTCGCTCAGCGGGCTGGTGGAGCGTTCCATCCGCTCGAACCGCCTGGACATGTCCACAAGATCCTGGTCGGAAAAGCCGCTGCCCACCCGGCCCACGTACTCGAGGTGACCGTCCGCCGGAATGCCCAGCAGCAGGGAGCCCAGCGTGGCCGCGCGTGTTCCGTTGCCGGTCCGCCAGCCGGCCACCACTACCTCCTGCATCCGCTGGTTCTTGATTTTGATCCAGGCTCTGCTGCGCCGTCCGGGACTGTAGCTGCTGTCCCGCTCCTTGGCCAGGACCCCTTCCAGACCCAGATCCTGGCTGGTGGCCACGGCCTGGTTGACGTCCCCCTCGAACAGCGGGGAGAGCGCGATGGTGGCGTCCGCGTGTGACATCAGCGCCTCCAACGCCAGCCGGCGGTGGTGCAGAGGTCGGCGAAGCAGCGATTCCCCGTTCAGCTCAAGCACGTCGAAGACCATGAATATCACCGGAGTGGACTTCCGGCCGGCGCTGATTTCGGCCGGTTTGGCCAGCTTCATCCGCCGCTGCAACAGGCGGAAGTCCGGCCGGCCGGCCTTGTCCAGGGCGACGATCTCACCATCGAGCACAGCGGTGGACGCTCCGCCGCGTTTCACGACATCCGCCAGCGACGCCAGTTCCGGATACGCCGTGGTGACGTCATTGCCGTTGCGGCTGACCAGCCGGACGGATCCGTCAAAAACGATCGCGGCGGCACGCATGCCGTCCCACTTCATCTCGAAGTCCCACGCGGATTCATCGCCGATGTCCCTGACGTTGCCCGCCGTGGCCATCATGGGCTCAATAAAGGACGGACGATGCGCCGGGTCCGGCGGCGGTAAAACCGCCGGGGCTCCGGGGACGGTCTTGGGCTGCTCCTTCATAAGGTGCATCAGCCAGTTGCGCTCTGCCTGGGCTGAGTCACCCCCGGTGTGGATCAGCGCCACCCTCGTGCGCACGCCGTGCAGCCCGCCGTCGGCCTGCCCGTCCAGGGTGACGATGACTTCCTTGCCGTCACGCCATTTCTCCAGCCCGTAGGTGCCGGAATCCCAGATCAGCACCTGTCCCCCACCGTATTCGCCCTTTGGGATGGTGCCCTCGAAGCTGCCGTACTCCAGCGGATGGTCCTCGGTCTGGACCGCCAGATGGTTTTTCCTGCCATCCGTCGGGATGCCCTTGGGCACCGCCCAGGAGACCAGGACGCCGTCGCGCTCCAGCCTGAAGTCATAGTGCAGGCGCCGGGCATGGTGCTCTTGGATGACAAAGCTCCGCCCCTGCATGCCGTGTCCCTCGGCCCCCTGCGGCGGCCCGGCTGGCACCGGCTCGGGGGTTTTTGCCGGATCCCGCATGCTCCGGTACCGGTGCAGCGCATCGGGCTCGATTCCGGTTTCCTGGTCCGGGCCCGTCCCATCCCCGGGTTCCTCCGCCGGCCCGGGATCCGCCACCGCGCCGGGACCGCCGTCGGCATGCGGATCCACGCCGCGCCGGACCCGATCCATCACAGCGGCCATGTCCAGTTGCCCCAAGTCCGGATCCTCCAGCTCCTCCCAACTGCGCGGCGCCGCGACCGTCGGCCGGAATCGGCCGCGCAGCGAGTATGGGCAGATGGTGGTCTTGGCCCGGTTGTTCTGGCTCCAGTCCACCAGGACCTTGCCCCGGCGCAGCGTCTTCTTCATGTCGCTGATAATCAGGTCCGGATGGTCCGCCTCAAGCGCCCGGGCCAGTTCGTGGGCAAAGGCGTTGATAGCGTCGGCATCCTGCGATCCGTCCAGCCCCGCGTACAGGTGGATGCCCTTGCTTCCGCTGGTCACCGGTAGCGGGGCCAGGCTCATATCCGCCAGAATGGACCTGGCCAACCGGGCCACCTCCGCGCATTCGGGCAGCCCAGCCTCCTCACCCGGATCCAGGTCCAGGACCAGCCGGTCCGGGTTAAGCGGCTTGCCGCCGTGTCCAAAGCGCCACTGCGGGACGTGGATTTCCAGCGCGGCCACCTGTCCCAGCCAGGTCAGCGTAGCGGTGTCATTGACCAGCGGATACACGTTGGTGTGCTCCTTGTGCTCGATCGCCTGCCGCTTCACCCAGGACGGCGCGGAGTCATCCAGGTTCTTTTGGAAGAACACCTTGCCTGGATTCCCCTCGGTGCCCACCCCGTGGACCCAACGCTTCCGGGTGGCCGGCCGACCCTTGGCCCACGGGATCATCACAGGGGCCACCGTCGCCAGGTATTCCAGCACCTCGCCCTTAGTGGTCCCGGTCTGCGGATACAGGACCTTGTCCAGGTTGGTCAGCGTCAAACGATGGCCGTCGACGCTGACGGTCTGCCTGTTCTCCGGAGGCTTTTGGCGTGCCATAGTGCCAGTCTGGTGGAAAATTTCACCATTAGCCAGAGCCGCTAAGCATGCTTGGTGTTAGCGTTTATTTATGCGCTCAATCTGGAAGGGTGTTATTGCATTCGGCTTGGTGAACGTACCGGTCAAGCTCTACAGCGCCACCGAAGATCACGATATTGACCTGCACCAGGTGCATGACAGGGACGGTGGCCGGATCCGCTACGAGCGGCACTGCGAGATTTGCGGCGAGAAGGTGGACTACTCGCATATCGACAAGGCGTACGACGACGGCGAGCGGACCGTTGTGCTGACGGATGAGGACTTCGCCGCGCTTCCGGTGGAAAAATCCCGCGAAATCGAGGTGGTCGAGTTCGTTCCGAGCGACCAGATCGATCCGATCAGCTTGGAGCGCAGCTACTTCCTGGAACCGGATTCCAAGTCCACCAAAGCCTATGTGCTGCTCCGGCGCACGCTCGAGGAGACCGAGCGGACCGCCGTCGTGCAGTTTTCGCTGCGGCAGAAGTCACGGCTGGGTGCGCTGCGCGTGCGCGGCGACGTGCTGCTGCTGCAATCGATGCTCTGGGCCGACGAGGTGCGCACCGCCAATTTCCCGGCGCTCGAAGAAACCGTAAAAATATCCGCCAAGGAAAAGGAGATGTCCGCCGCCCTGGTGGATTCTTTTTCCGAGGACTTTTCGCCGGAGAAATTTACCGATGACTACCAGGTGGAGCTGCGCCAGCTGATCGAGGCAAAGATCGCCCATGGCGACGCGCTGAACACCGACGAGACTTTTGGCCGGTCCGAGGAGGAAGGCGAAGGAGGTGGCCAGGTCCTGGATCTGATGGAGGCATTGCGGCGCAGCGTCGAAAAGAACCGTACTGAAAAGAACGGCGCCGGCAAGGGCACACCCTCCTCCGCCGGTGAAAAAGAGCCGGTCCGCAAGCGCACAAGCAAGCAGGGCGCCGGATAGGAAGGAAGCATCATGGCTCAACGCGGCAATACGATTCGTGGCTCGAATGTGGACGAGAGGATGAAGCCGGAAGCCCAGGGCCCGACCCATGGAAGCCGGCTGAACCGTGTGGAGCAATGGCTGGAAACGGAGCCATTCCCTGACGATACCGACAGCCCGGAGATTTGGGCCGCCACCCACGAGGCGGGCTTCGCAGAGCCGCCCGATGACAGCGTTGAGGAGTTGTGATGCAGCACCTGCAGGAGTACTCGGATCTGTTCCGTAAGGCCGGTCCCTGGTGCACGATCTATACGGATGCCAGCACGGGGACGGCCGACACGCTCCGGGCCGGGGAGCTCAGGCCGGACCATATCGGCGAGACCCTCAGGAATGCGGGAGCGTCCAGGGCGGACGTGGAGGCGGCCATCGGCATCGACTGGCAGGTGGACGGGGTCAAATCACCAGTCTGCCGCTACGTCGTAATCCGGCAGGGCGCCGTCGAGGTCGATGAGGCCCTGCCAGGCACACCGGTGGCTCAGGAGCAGTTCAGTGTAGGAGTGATTCCGGACCTGCTGCCGCTGATCAAGCACCGCGGCCAGGAGATCCCCTATGTTGTGGCGGAAGTTGACCGGGCCGGCGGGGAGATCCGGCTCCACCAGGCGGACAAGCGGCAGGAGGACACCAGCGACGTCACCGGTTCAACGGAGAACCTAAAGAAGGTACCGGGAGGCGGCTGGTCGCAAGGCCGGTACCAGCACCGCACGGAGGAGATCTGGCGGCGCAACGCGGACGAGGTGGCCGGAGCCATCGACCGGATTGCCGCGGCCAGCCGGGCACGCCTTCTCATTGTCTCCGGCGACATCCGTGCCCGGGACCTGGTGGTCAGCCAGCTCTCCGAGGGCAGCCGCGCCATCGCCACCGTAGTCGACGCCCACACCCGTACGGCGGGCGCGGATCGGGCCATGATGAAGAAAGCCGTGGAGCAGCGGGTGGCAGAGATTATTGCCCACCGACAGCATGATCTGTTGGAGCGGCTGGCGGTGCAGCAGGGACGGCCCAACTCCCTGTCCGCCGCAGGCCTGGGCGAGGTGATCCATGCCCTGCAGCAAGCCCAGGTGGATACGCTACTGCTCAACGATTCGGTGTTGCTGGACCGTGCGCTCCTGGCCCTGGATGCGGAGCCTTGGCTGGCCACCGACGCCGGCGAGGCATTGGACGCGGGCATGCTGGGCAAGGCCTCCGCACCGGCCGCCATCCTTCGCGCCGTGGCCCTGACCGATGCCGAGGTCGTACTGGTCCCCTCGGGCGCCCTGCCCTCAGGCGCCGAAGCGGCAGCGCTGCTGCGCTGGCCCACCGGTCCGACCGTCCCGGCCGGCTGACCTGTCAAAAGAACTGAGCTGTCAAAAGAACGCTGTTATAAAGAACGCTGTTATAAAGAACGCTGTCAGAAGAAACACTGTCAAGGAACCTTAGAAGCGGAGGCAGTCATGACGGAGCAAGAGCCCAGCAACCGGAGCGTGGATGCAGCGGAGGGGGACTATCTGGAACAGCAACTGCCGGTGAACCCGGCCGAGGACGCCGACCCCGACCCGGAAGCGAACGAGTCTGACCCCGCTGGCATCCAGGATGTGGACGCCAACGAGGCGGACGTGCTGGAACAGCGCCGGGAAGTGCCCGACGACGACGACTACCAGAACAGCGCGTCGTCAGGCAGGGAGGCCGGTTACTGACCAGTTAGCGACCGACCGATTCAGCCGAGATACCAGCCGGCGGGGACCCACATCGGGGGAACCGAGTGGCCCAGCTGGAATCCGCAGCCACTGCAGAAGTAGGTGATCTGCCCCAGCGCACGGAGGGTCCCGTTGGAATGCGACAGTGCCGGTTTGAAGGATTCAAGATGGGTAAATTCGTCCGTCTGGCACCGGTCGCAGTAGGGAAGGGCCACGCGTCTGAAGTCAATGGTGCTGCCGGATGGAGCCTCCGGCAATCCCTGAATGTGGGTGGGTTGCGCCGGCGCGGTAGTGCCGGGTCTATCGTCCGCCGTTTTCGAGGCGGTTTTTCCGTCAATCAAGTGGGAACTGTAGGCGGATTCCAAGGGAAATCCTCTCCCGAGCGTGCCCGTACACGTACGTCGCCAAGGCTAACGCTCGTAGGTCATTCACTCATCGGGGCTGCTGCTCAACCTCGAGGTTAGGTCAGTGTACTCCTCGGACCCGTGGACCCCCTCGGAGCCAGTAGACCGCTGAACCAAGAATCCGCCTCAATCGTCGACGGGAGCTACCCCGACGACTGCCTCTTCGCCGTCCAGGAACTCATCCTCCAAGTCCCAGTCCACCTCGGTTTCTTCCACGTAGTCGTGGGCTGGGTCATCGTCTCGGCTAAGCGGGCGGTTTTCGGCATTCACTGTAGGGCCTCCGTCATTCGTTAAGACCGTCGTCGGCTCCTTTGCGCGGGGACGGCCAATGGTTGACTCTCGAGTAGAGCCAGCAGAGCATGGACCATGCCCTGCCGTCAAGGCTTTCGGAAACGGCGGCACCGCCCACAGGGCGACGAACCCCGGCAATTGACTACTAATCTCCTGCGCCGCTGGCTGGCCGAGGGATGCTGTTCCTGGCCAGCTACTCGGTCCGATACGGAAGGTGGCGGCGCGGCGGTAAAACTGTCGGTGGCCGATGACAGGATGAAAGCAGCCATGGAGATTGAGCCCCTAGGATCCAAAAGTATCGTAGATATTTCTGATAAAAGTATGGTACTTGATCGGTTTATCGAATAGAATGGGGGGATGGTGGCACCGGTCAGCTCCTTCGATGATTGGCTCCCCTCCACGGAGGAGGCGGAGTTCATCCGCCAGTGCCGCTCCACCCTGGACTACGCCGAGGACGGCAGCCCGGACGGTTACCTCGACCCGGACACGGTGCGCCGGGAGCATCTGGCCGTGCTGGCCGGTCTGGGGCGTGAGGAGGATCCGGACCCGGTGGCCCCGGTCCCGGACTTCGCCGCCCTGGCCGGCCTGGACCCGGGCAGCCTGGAGGAGGACCAGGCCCTTGACTACCTGGCCGCGGCCGGAAAAATGATGTCCTGGCTCCAGGGCCGCCAGTACCGGGCCGCGGCACGGTTCACGGTCTTCCGCCCGCCGGTGCCCTCCGAAGCGGAACGGGCGCCCTGGCGCACGCACCCGGATATCTCCAAGTGGGCGCCCCAGGAGGTCGCCGCGGCCCTGCACACCACCCGGTACAGCGCCGAGGAACTGATCTTCTCCGGCCAGGACCTGCTCCGGCACCTGCCCAACGTGCTGAGCGCCCATGAGGCCGGGATCCTGGACGCCACCCGGGTCCGGGCCATCCTGCGCGCCCTGGAGACCCTGCCGCGCGAATACTGGGGCGCCGCCGAAACGCAGATCCTGCCCTTCGCGCCGTCCCTGAGCGCCCAGGGCCTGCTCGGCCGGGCCCGGCGGACCGCGGAGAAACTCAACCCCGAATCCCTGACCGTGCGGCACGAAAACGCCCGCCGGGGCCGGGACGTGACGTTCCGGGCCCAGGCGGACGGGATGGCCGAACTCAACGCCCTGCTGCCGGCCGTGCAGGCCCGGCGCTTCTACGAAACGATCCAGGCCTGGGCGCTGCACGCCCGCGCCGAGGGTGCGGCCAGTACCGCGACCACCCCGGGCGGCAAACCCTCCCGGGCGATGAACGAATACCGCGCCGACGCCCTGACCGACCTCCTCGAAGCCGCCCTCACCACCGACACCACCGACGGGACCGGAAGCGACAGCGCCGGAACCGGTGGCAGCACGGGACCCGGCGCCGCCCCGACCGGGTCCGGGAGGAGGAGGCGGCTGCGGCCCGCGGCGCAGGTCGCCGTCACCGTGGGCGTGCAGACCCTGATGGCCCTGAACGAGGAACCCGGCCACCTCGACGGCTACGGACCCATCCCGCCGGACCAGGCCCGCGAACTCGCCGGCACCGCGACCTCCTGGCTCCGAATCCTCACCCACCCCGAAAAAGGCAGCATCCTCTCCATCGGACGCAAACGCTACAAACCCAACAAAGACCTCCGCGACTGGGTGATCCACCGGGACCAGGTCTGCCGGGGCATCGGCTGCAACCGGCCCGCCCGCGACTGCGACCTGGACCACACCATCCCCTTCCACCGCCGCCGCCACACC
>JALYYI010000122.1 GCA_030946705.1 Actinomycetota bacterium
CCCATGTTGCTTGCAACTATGGGCGCGAAGTGCAGTCTCAACGGCTGAACTGAGGGCCCGGGGCCTACCAGATGCTGACCCGGTCCGCCGGCTCAAGCCAAAGGCGGTCTCCCTTGGTCACCCCAAAGGCATTGTAGAAGGCATCCAGGTTCCTCACGACGGCGTTGCAGCGCAGCTCGGCGGGGGAATGCGGGTCGATCGCCAGGCGCCGGATGGCTTCCTCCTGGCGGATCTTGGTCCGCCAGCATTCCGCCCACGAGTAGAAGAACCGCTGCGCCCCGGTCAGCCCGTCAATCACGGGCGCGGACCGGCCGGCCAGGCTGAGCTGGTAGGCCCGGTAGCCGATGGCCAGACCGCCCAGGTCACCGATGTTCTCGCCCAGTGTCAGCTCGCCGTTGACGAAGTGCCCCGGCGCAGCATCCGGGCTCAGGGCGCTGTACTGTGCCACCAGCTTGGACGTCAGTGCCTGGAATGCCTTCCGATCCGCCTCGCCCCACCAGTTGCGCAGCGCACCGTCGCCGTCGAACTGCGAACCCTGGTCATCGAATCCGTGGCCTATCTCGTGTCCGATCACCGCTCCGATACCGCCATAGTTGGCGGCGTCGTCGGCCTCCGCGTCGAAGAAGGGCGGTTGCAGGATGGCGGCCGGAAAGACCACCTCGTTCATGGTGGGGTTGTAGTAGGCATTGACGGTCTGAGGCGTCATCAGCCATTCGTCCCGGTCAATGGGCACCCCGATTTTGGCCAGCTGGCGCTCCAGCTCGAAGATGTGGCTGCGTTCCACGTTGCCCAGCAGATCTTGGGGATCAATGCTGAGGCTGGAGTAGTCGCGCCACTTCTTCGGATAGCCGATCTTCGGCGTGAACTTGTCCAGTTTCTCCAGGGCGCGCCCGATGGTCTCGGGACTCATCCACTCCAGTGCGGAGATGCTCTGACGGTAAGCCTCGATCAGGTTGCCCACCAGCTCTTCCATCCGCGCCTGATGGCCTTCCGGGAAGTGCCGGGCTACATACACCTGGCCCACGGCCTCGCCCAGGGAGCCCTCCACCAGGGCCACGCCGCGTTTCCAGCGCTCCTTGTTCACCGGAGTGCCGCTGATGGTGGTGCCGTAAAAGGCGAAGTTCGCGTCGACGAAGTCCCGGGACAGGCGTGCCGCGGACCCGGAAATGACGCGCATGGCCAGCCATTCCCGCCACGCCTGCAGCCGGTCCTCGGACAGCAGGGCGGCCATCCCGGTGAAGAAGTCGGGGGTGACAATGACCAGCTCGGCGGTCTTCTGCTCCGGGAGTTCCATGCCGGCCAGCCAGAACTCCAGGGCGGGCAGCAACGCGAGGGCCTGATCCCGGGTCTTGAGGTTGTACGTCTTCTGCGGATCCCGCAGCGTCACGTTGTCCCAGTGATGGGATGCAATGGCGGTCTCCAGCTCCATCACGCGCTGCGCTGCCGCGCCGCCGCCGGGAAGACCGGCCAGCGAGAACATTGCCTCCACGTGCGCCACGTAGGCGGTCCGGATACCCGCGAACTTCCCGTCCCGATAGTACGACTCATCCGGCAGCCCCAAACCGCTCTGGTAAAGGTGCAGCAGGGACCGCTCCGGGTCGCCGGCGTCGTTGCTGACGTAGCCGCCGAACAGGCCATCGTTGCCGGCGCGGTCCAGGCGGCCCATCAGCGTCAGGACGGCGGCCGTGCTGTCCGCGGCGAAAATGGCTTCCAGCTTGGGCAGCAGAGGTGACGCGCCGGCCGCTTCGATGGCATCCTCGTCCATGAAGCTGGCGTACAGGTCACCTATCTTCCGCTCCACCGGATCCGGGGAAACGCCGTCGGACGCGGCACTTTCGATGATTTCCCTGACCGCATCCTCCGCGTCATCGCGGAGGGTAATGAAGGAGCCGATCAGGGGCCGGTCATCGGGAATGGTCTCGGTCCGCAGCCAGCCGCCGTTGACATGTTTGTACAGGTCATCCTGGGGCCGGACCGCCGGGTCGACGTTGCTGGGACTAATACCGGAATTCGCCATCGGCGGGCCTGCCTTCTACGCGGAAATGGTCCGCATCGCGGACCACGAGTGGGCTGTTTCACACTCATCTTACGCGCCGTGCTAGGGTGAATTTGTGCGCGCTGGAATGCTCCTTCTTAGCTGCCGCGGCGAGGCCACACACCCGTTGTCATAGATTTGCTGGCCCAGACACTACATCTGGGCGATGTCCCGATGACAGCCGGCAGGCCGATCCCTCGCTGCGGTGTTTGTGTTGCCCGGCCGACCTTCCACCACAGTTCGACGAGAAAAGGTCACACCCATGCGAAACGCACAAAAGCCCTCAGGGATGCCCGTCCACCGCTACGTCCCGTTCCAGGACCAGATCACGGTCGAACTCGCGGACCGCACCTGGCCGGACAAGATCATCACCAGCGCTCCCCGCTGGTGCGCGGTGGACCTGCGCGACGGCAACCAGGCCCTGATCGACCCGATGAGCCCGGCCCGGAAACTGAAGATGTTCAGCCTGCTGGTCGGCATGGGCTACAAGGAAATCGAGGTGGGGTTCCCCTCCGCCTCCCAGACGGACTTCGACTTCGTCCGACAGCTCATTGAGGGCGGCCACATCCCCGACGATGTCACCATCCAGGTCCTGACACAGGCCCGCGAACACCTGATCGAGCGCACCTACGAGTCGCTGGTGGGGGCCAAACAGGCGATCGTGCACCTGTACAACTCCACCTCCGTGCTGCAGCGCCGGGTCGTTTTCAACCAGGACCAGGACGGCATCATGGACATCGCGCTGCAGGGGGCGCGGCTGTGCAAGAAGTACCAGGAAACCCTCACCGACACGCTCGTCACCTATGAATACTCGCCGGAGTCCTTCACCGGCACCGAGCCGGAATACGCCGTGCGTGTCTGCAATGCCGTGGCGGAGATCTTCCAGGCTTCCGCCGACAGCCAGGTCATCATCAACCTGCCGGCCACCGTGGAAATGGCGACACCCAACGTCTACGCGGATTCCATCGAGTGGATGAGCCGGCACCTGCACCCGCGGGAGGGCATCATCCTGTCGCTGCACCCGCACAACGACCGCGGCACCGGAATCGCGGCAGCGGAGCTGGGCTACCTGGCCGGAGCGGACCGGATTGAGGGCTGCCTCTTCGGCAACGGTGAGCGCACCGGCAACGTGGACCTTGTCACCCTCGGCCTGAACCTGTTCAGCCAGGGCATCGACCCGATGATCGACTTCTCCAACATTGACGAGATCCGCCGCACGGTGGAGTACTGCAACCAGCTGCCGGTGCCGGAGCGGATGCCCTACGGTGGGGACCTGGTCTTCACCGCCTTCTCCGGATCCCACCAGGACGCCATTAAGAAGGGCTTGGAGGCGCTGGAACGCGATGCCGCCGCGGCCGGCAAGGACGTTGCCGAGGTCACCTGGGCGGTACCGTACCTGCCCGTTGACCCGAAGGACCTGGGCCGCAGCTACGAGGCGGTGATCCGCGTCAACTCGCAGTCCGGCAAGGGCGGCGTGGCCTACCTGCTCAAGAATGAGCACAGCCTGGACCTGCCCCGGCGCGCGCAGATCGAATTCTCCGGCGTCATCCAGAAGCGCACGGACACCGTCGGTGGCGAGGTCAGCGGCGCCCAGCTGTGGGATACCTTCGTTGACGAGTACCTGCCCGCCCCCTCCGGCGCGCCGGATCGCCAGTGGGGCCGGTATTCGCTCGGTTCGCTGAACACCGAAACGGACGAGAACGGCTCGATGACGCTGACCGCGTCGATGATGATCGACGGTGTCCAGCAGCGCCGCACCGGCACAGGCAACGGTCCGATCGCGGCACTGCTGGACATCCTGCACAGCGACGGCGTAGACGTCCGGGTGCTGGATTACTCCGAACACGCGCTCTCCGAGGGCGGCAACGCCCGTGCCGCGGCGTACGTCGAGTGCGCCGTGGGCGAGCGTGTGCTGTGGGGGATAGGCATTGACTCCAACACCTCAATGTCCTCGCTTAAGGCCGTCATTTCCGCCGTCAACCGCGCTGTCAGGGACCACCAGGCCTGAGTACACGGGCGCCGGATGGGCATCCGGCGCCCCTGCGGTCCGGCCGGCAGCTGATGTCCGGGACGAACTATTGCGCTTGTGCAACGAATCTGCTACGACTGAATTATGGGCAGGCGGGCGGCCCCGGCCGCAGCCGTTCGGTTCACTTCCTCCGACCCACCGCACGGCTCCGGTCCGCGGCGCGGCCCTGATCGGCACCCGGTTCCGGGACGATCCACGTCGGAAGACGGTGAGGCGGCCATGACCAAAAGCAAGCTCCCAGCGGACGATGCCAGCGATCCCGAGCTGGAAATCAGCAAGCCGAAAACCTGGGCGGCGGGCATGCCCAGTCTGACCGAGTCCATCCCGCGGGCCCTGCGTGAGATGGGGCCGGGCAGGTCGCTTAAAACCCTGACGGCGCTCAACCAGAAGGACGGCTTCGACTGCATGAGCTGTGCCTGGCCGGATCCGCCGCACCGCAAGGTGGCGGAATTCTGTGAGAATGGCGCCAAGGCGGTCAGTTGGGAGGCCAATCCGCTCAAGGTTCCTGACACCTTCTGGGAAGAGCACTCGGTGGGCGATTTGCAGGGCAGGACCGAGTACTGGCTGGGGCAGCAGGGGCGCCTGGTCCGGCCGGTGTACAAGCCGGCCGGGAAGGACCATTACCAGCCGATCAGCTGGGACAACGCTTTTGGCATAATCGCCCGCGAGCTGAACGACCTGGACTCCCCGGACCAGGCCACCTTTTATACCAGCGGGCGCACCAGCAATGAGGCCGCCTTTGAATACCAGCTTTTTGCCAGGGCGTACGGAACCAACAATCTACCCGACTGCTCCAACATGTGCCATGAATCCACCGGCCTGGCTATGGGCGAGACCATAGGCATAGGCAAGTCCGCCATTTCCTACGAGGATTTTGCCAAGTCCGAACTGATCATCATCATGGGCCAGAATCCAGGCACCTGCCATCCGCGCATGCTGACGGCGCTGGAGGAGGCCAAGGAGGCCGGGGCCAGCATCGTGGCCATCAACCCGCTTCCCGAAGCCGGGCTGATCAACTTCAAGAACCCGCAACGGCCGCGTGGTCTGGTGGGCGCCGGGACGGATCTGGCGGACCAGTTCCTGCAGATCCGGCTGGCCGGAGACATGGCCCTCATGCAGGCCGTGTCCAAACGGGTGCTGGAAGCCGAGGCGGCGGCGCCGGGCGCCGTGCTGGACCACAAGTTCCTGAACGAACACTGCCAGGGACTGGAGGAGCTTAAGGCCCATCTGGCACAGCTCGATGAGCGGGAGGTGCTGGCCGCCACCGGACTGCGGAGCGAGGAAATCGATGAGCTCGCCGGCCGGTACCTGAAGGCGGACAAGGTCATCGTCACCTGGGCGATGGGGCTGACCCAGCACAAGAAGGCCGTGCCCACCATCAAGGAGATTATCAACCTGCTGCTGTTGCGCGGCAACATCGGCAAGCCCGGCGCCGGCCCGTCGCCGATCCGCGGGCACAGCAACGTCCAGGGGGACCGGACGATGGGTATCTGGGAGCAGATGCCGCCGGCCTTCCTGGACGCCGTTGAGCAGGAGTTCGGCTTCGATCCGCCGCGCGAGCACGGCTATGACGCGGTCCAGAGCATCCAGGCCATGCGGGACGGGAAGCTGAAGGTGTTCATCGCAGTGGGCGGCAATCTGGTCAATGCCGTCTCAGATACGGCCGTCGCCGAGGCCGCCATGCAGAAGATGACGCTGAGCGTCCAGGTGTCCACCAAGCTGAACCGCTCGCACGCCTTCACCGGTGAGCAAGCGCTGATCCTGCCCACCCTGGGCCGCACCGAAATCGACATCCAGGCGGGCGGTCCGCAATTCGTCACCGTTGAGGATACGGTCTGTGCCGTGCATGCCTCCGCCGGCCGGCTGGAGCCCATCTCGGACATGGTGCTCTCCGAGGTGGCCATCATCAGCCGCCTGGCGCGGGCAGTCCTCGGCGAGCGGTACGGCATTGACTGGGCCGGATTCGAAGCCAACTACGATTCGCTTCGCGAGCACATCAGCCATGTCTGCACGGGATGCGAGGACTACAACCGGAAGGTCCGCCGCGAGGGCGGCTTCGTTCTGCCGCATCCGCCCCGGGATTCCAGGACCTTTCCGACGCCGAGCGGCAGGGCGATGCTGACGGTCAACGAGCTTGAGACCATCGAGGTGCCGCCGGGCCGGCTGCTGCTGCAGTCGGTGCGGGCCCATGACCAGTTCAATACCACCATCTACAGCCTCAACGACCGGTACCGCGGGGTCCACAAGGGCCGCCATGTGCTGTTCGTCAATCCCGAGGACCTGAGGGAGCTCGGGATTGCGGACGGAAGCTATGTGGACGTGCACAGCGAGTATGCGGGCAGCACCGATGCCACCGACCGGGTGCTCAGAGCGCTCCGGATCATCTCCTACCCGACGGCCAGGGGCTGCGTGAGCGCGTACTTCCCGGAGGCCAACGTCCTGGTGTCGCTGGAATCGACGGCCGAGGGCAGTAACACTCCGGTTTCCAAATCCGTCGTCGTCCGGCTGGAACCGGCCCCGGCCCCGGAAGCGGCGGCAGCGGCAGTCCGGTAGAGGTCACCGTGGGGGCCGGCCAAAGCGGCCGGTGCGGCTGCGGGAGTGCCGCCCGGCAAGCCCTGCGCCCCGCAGCCGGATCCGGTGGGACAATGATTCGGTGTCCAGAAACTCCTTCGCCGCGCGCACCTACCGGGATGACGCCGTCGTCCTTCGCACCCATAAGCTGGGTGAGGCGGACCGCATCATCACCCTGCTGACCCGCCACCATGGGCAGGTCCGCGCCGTGGCCAAGGGCGTGCGGCGGACCAGCAGCAAGTTCGGGGCCCGGTTGGAGCCGTTCATGGTGGCGGACCTGCAGCTGGTCACCGGACGCAGCCTGGACATTGTCACGCAGGCGGTGGCCAAGGGCTCCTACGGCCGCGAGATCGTGGCCGACTACGGCCGCTACACGGTGGCAGCGGCCATGACGGAGACCGCGGAACGGCTGACGGACGTCGACGGTGAAGCGGCCACCGCCCAGTACCTGCTGCTGGTCGGCGCGCTGGCATCGCTGAGCCGCGGCGACCATGCCTCCGAGCTGATCCTGGATTCCTACCTGCTCCGGGCGCTGGCCACCGGCGGCTGGGCCCCCAGCTTCACCGACTGCGCCCGCTGCGGCGCACCGGGTCCGCACGGCGCCTTCTCGGCCCCGCTGGGCGGGGCCGTCTGCCACGACTGCCGCCCGCCCGGATCGCCGGCACCGGCGCGGGAGACGATGGCGCTGCTCGCGGCGCTGCTGTCGGGGGACTGGCCGACGGCGGACGCCTCCGCGCCGGCGCACCGCAAGGAATCGGCGGGGCTGGTGGCCAGCTATCTGCAATGGCATCTGGAGCGCGTTGTCCGCTCCCTCAAACACGTGGAGCGAGTGTAACTTTGGCGATCCCAACCCGGACAAATTCCGACCGTTCAAGCCGGTCCGGCCGCAGCACCCGCAGCGCCGGCAAGCCCCCCGTCGTCGCGCCCTGGCCGCATCCCTCCGGCGCCGAAATGCCGCGGATCCCCGCCGAGCTGGTACCCCGGCACGTCGCGATCGTGATGGATGGCAACGGCCGGTGGGCCAACCAGCGCGGGCTGCCGCGCATCGAGGGCCATAAGGCGGGCGAGCCGGCGCTGCTGGACGTGATGGCCGGCGCCATCGAGATGGGCATCAAGTATGTCAGTGTGTATGCCTTTTCCACCGAGAACTGGAAACGCTCCCCGGAGGAAGTCCGCTTCCTGATGGGCTTCAACAAGGACGTGCTCCGGCGCCAGCGCGACCAGCTGGATGCCTGGGGCGTGCGCGTCCGCTGGGCCGGCCGCCGGCCCCGGCTCTGGGGCTCCGTCATCAAGGAACTTGAGGTGGCCCAGGAGCGGACCCGGGACAATGACACCATCACGCTGACCATGTGCGTGAACTACGGCGGCCGGGCGGAGATCGCCGACGCCGTGACCGCGCTGGCCGAGCAGGTGGCGGCCGGCAAAATCAGCCCGCGCTCCATCAACGAGAAAACCATCCAGCGCTTCATGTACACCCCGGATGTTCCGGATGTGGATCTGTTCCTGCGATCCAGCGGAGAGCAGCGCCTGTCCAACTTCATGCTCTGGCAGTCCGCGTACGCCGAGTTCGTCTTCATGGACCAGCTCTGGCCGGATGTGGACCGGAGAACGCTCTGGAAGGCCGTGGACGAGTACGCCCGGCGGGACCGCCGCTACGGCGGCGCCGTCGATGCCGCCCGCTAGCAGGCCCACCCGGTGGCAGGGGACCGCTGGGCTCTTTTGGCAGCTCCCCGACTCAGGGGTTCGGAGGGACGGATCCGTAGGCCCGCATCCAGTCCGACAGATCGGCATAGATCAGCTGCCGCACCGGCGGAGCGGACAGCATCACGTCGTGCAGGGCCCCGGGATAGCGGTTGACCATCACCCGGCGGCCGATCTTCAGGCCCAGCCGTGCCATTTCATCCACGTCGATCACGGCGTCGACCTCCATCATTTCCGGGCTCCAGTCCGACTGGATGATGGTCCGGCGGGAGAGCAGCATCAGGACCGGTGCGTCGATCGTAAGCCCCCTGCCCACCTGCGCATGTCCGTTCAGCACGGCCCTGATCCAGCCTGCGCGCAGCGGGAAGGACGCTTCGGGGCGCCACCGCGGATCAAGGGTCCAGTCGCCGTGCGCGGTGCTGCTGACGCTTTGCCAGTAGGCGCTCATTTCCGGAAACCGGAATATGCGCTTCGGATCCGACTTGGCGAAAGGATCCACCAGATGGGTGGCTATCTGCCGCACAAAGCGGCTCCCCTGGAGCTCCAGCCACGGCCCGTTGAGCATCAGCGAAGCCAGCCGGCCGGGATGCCTGTCCGCCCAGAGGGCACCGATCAGCCCGCCCAGCGAATGCGCCATCAGGTGGATACGCTGCGGCCGCCGCTGTCCCAGATCCGCTCGGATGGCGGCCAGAGCGGCCTCAATATCCGCGTCGTAGACTTCCAGGTCCGTCGTGAAGCCCTCGGATTGTCCGGGAAACAGACTGCGGCCATACTTGTGCAGATCCAACGCGTAGAACGCGAAGCCGCGGGAGGTGAAGAACTCGGCCATTTCCGCCTGGAAGAAGTAGTCCGCCCAGCCGTGCAGGTACAGCACCGCCGGTGCCGGCGTATTCGACGAAGGCCAGTCCGCGGGACCGTGCGAACCGCCAGGGTGGGGCGGCGCCGGGACATTCGACGGCAGGCGCTGCCACCAGTGCGGGACGGGATCCGCCGCGGCCGGAGGCGCACGGAAATGCCGGACCAGGGTCGCGACCACGGGTCCTTCTTCGTCCACACCCAGTTCCAGCCTCAGGCATTGGTAGTCCGGACCCAGGAAATCGGAGGTCCAGATCCCCGCCTTGGTGGGGGCCGTCGTCGTCATCCGTTGCCTCCCGCTCATGAGAGCTGTTCCCCGTGCCGCTCCGGCTGCGACGTCAGCATGTAGCCGCGGACCCATCGTTCCAGCCTGCGGTAGGCATCCTCCCGCACAGGCCTGTTGGAGAGCAGGACGTCGTGCAGACCGCCGTCGATCCGCTCAACCGTCACCGTCGCGCCCAGGGTGACGGCCCGGGCGGCCATCGTTTGGATATCCAGCACCGCGTCCGCCGCGCGCATGCCTTCTTTCCAGAAGGGACCGTTGAGGCTGCGGGCGGACATCAGCACCACGATCGGCACCCCGATCTGCAGGCCCTTGGCCACAGCCGCCTGACCGGCCAGGATCGCGCTCATCCAGCCCAGCCGGATGGGAAATGCCTTGGGCGGGCGCAGTTCGTCGTCGAGATCCCATTCACCGCCGGCCCGGGAACTGATGCTGCGCCAGTAGAAATTGCGTTCCGGCAGGTGCATCCGCATCCGTGGCCACCTGCTGGCCAGGGGACCGACGAGGGATCCGGCGGCGTAGCGGACCACGGCACTGCCGTGCATCTCCAGCCAGGGGCTGTTCAGCACCAGATGGCTGACGGTGCCCGGATGCCGGCTCGCCCACAGCGCCGCCACCAGCCCGCCGGTGGAATGGCCCATCAGGGCGATCCGGGGCTCCGCGGGCGCCGGGCCGTCCGGGGTGACATGCGCGGTCACCTCGCCGGAGCCCGTCCGGAGGTCTTCGACGACGGCGTCCAGCGCCCGCTGAAGTTCCGGATCGTAGTCCCGCAGGTTCCCGACGAAGCCACCCATGTCTCCACTGCGCAGGCTGCGGCCGTGGTTGTGCATATCAAGGGCGTAGAAGGCGATGCCAAGGTCGCTCCAGAACCTGGCCAGTTCGGGGTTGAAGAAGTAGTCGCTCCAGCCATGCAGGAAGAGCACCGCCTGCCGGTTTACGCCCGTGACTTCCCCCGGACCGCCGGGCACGCGCGGTCCCGGCCGGTAGCGGATAAGCGTGGCAATTCTGTACGCGCCGTCCGGATGCAGCGTCTGAAGCACCGCGGATTCAAACCCGTCGCCCAGCACATCGGGTTCCCAGCGCAGCTCCCCGGCCATCCGTCAGCGCGCCCCGGCGGCTGCCGCCCGGCCGGCAATCCGCCCTGAGAAGAGACAACCGCCCAGGAATGTTCCTTCCAGCGAACGGTAGCCATGGATCCCGCCGCCGCCAAAACCGGCGGCCTCGCCCGCGGCGTAGAGGCCCGGGATGGGTGTACCTCCCGGACGGAGCACGCGGGAGAACAGATCAGTTTCGATCCCGCCCAGACTTTTCCGCGTCAGCACCGAGAGCCGGACGGCGATCAGCGGGCCGTGCTCCGGCTCCAGCATCCGGTGCGGCGGAACCACCCTCATCAGCCTGTCCGCGCTGAACCGCCGGGCTTCCCGGATGGCGTTGAGCTGACTGTCCTTGCCCAGCCCTGTGGCGACCTGCAGGTCGCGGGCGGCGATGAGCTCATGGAGGGCCCGGCCGTCAATCAGGTCCTGCCCCACCAGCTGGTTCATATTGGCTGCCAGTTCCCGCGCCGTGCCGGCCTGCAGGAAGTCAATGCCCCGGTCCAGGAATCTCTGCACCGGGCCCACCGAACCGGGCAGCACCCTCCTGGCGAGCAGCCCGACATCCTTTCCGGTTAGGTCCGGATTCTGCTCCGACCCGGACAGCGCGAATTCCTTGCCGATGATGGTCTTGTTGAGCACAAACCAGGAGTGTGCGTGCCCGGTGGCGACAATATGCCGCAAAGCGCCCTGCGAATCGAAGCCGGGGAAGAGGGGCGCCGGCAGCCGGTGCCCGTTGGCATCGAGCCACAGCGGCGAAGGGCCGGAGAGGATGCGGATGCCGTGCTGCGGCCAGACCGGACCGTCATTGTGGATGCCTTCCGGGTAATGCCACATCCGGTCCGTATTGATCAGCGATGCCCCGGCGCGGACCGCTGCGTCCTGGAACAGGCCGTCCACGGACGCGGGCACTCCGGAAATCATGTACTCCGGTGCGGCGCCGCCGGGCCATTGGCGGCGTACCAGCTCATGGTTGCCGCCGATTCCGCCGCTGGTCACCAGAACCGCCTGCGCGCTGAAACTGAAGCCGCCGACCGCCGTCCGGGAGCTGGCTGCACCGCGTGCCACCGCCGAGGATTCCAGCACCTCCCCGGAGACTCCCGTGACGGTGCCGCCGGTCACGGTCAGTGCGGTGGCGCGGTGCCGGAACGCATACCGGACCCGACCGCCGTCGACCCCTTCCTGCAGCTTGGCGATAAAGGGTGCCAGGATTCCGGGGCCGGTTCCCCAGGTGACGTGGAAGCGGGGGACGGAGTTGCCGTGGCCCTGGGCGTCGTAGCCGCCGCGCTCGGCCCACTGGACCAGCGGGAAGAAGCGCACGCCCAGGGAGTGCAGCCAGGACCGCTTCTCGCCGGCGGCAAAGTTCACATAGGCCCTGGCCCACTCGCGCGGCCAATAGTCCTCGGGGCGGTCGAACGCGGCCGAACCCATCCAATCGGAAAGCGCCAGTTCGGCGCTGTCCCGGACGCCCAGATGGCGCTGCTCGGGGGAGCCGACCAGGAAGAGTCCGCCAAAGGACCAGTGCGCCTGGCCGCCGAGTGATGCCGCTGGTTCCTGATCCAGGATCAACACGCTCCGGCGCGCGTTGTAGGCTTCCGCTGCCGCCACCAGCCCGGCCAGACCCGCGCCGACCACAATGACGTCCGCGCCGGTGGCGCCCGCTGCCGCGCTGATGCTCATGGGGCTATGCTAACCCGCACGGGTGCGGCGGGGGTGTCCGCGCAGCGGCGCTGGTTTGGTGATGCGGGCGCGAGCCGGAAAACTGGTAGGCATGCGCCTCTACCCCACCTTCTTTCGTGTCTGTTTTTCCTGGATGGATGCGGAGCGTGCCCACAAGATCGGCTTCACCCTGATCAGGGCGGCGCACAGGACGGGGGCCGGCGCGGTGCTGAGGCGGCTCACCCGGCCGGCGCCGTCGCTGCGGACGCAGGCCCTGGGCCTGACGTTTCCCTCGCCCTTCGGCCTGGCCGCCGGCTTCGACAAGGAAGGCCACGGCATCGAGGCGCTGGCCGATCTCGGTTTTGGCCATGTGGAGGTCGGGACGATCACCGGCCAGCCGCAGCCGGGAAATCCGCGCCCCCGGCTGTTCCGGCTGGTGCAGGACCGGGCCGTGATCAACCGGATGGGGTTTAACAACGACGGCGCTGCGGCCGTTGCGCCCCGGCTGTGGAAGGCCCGGGCCGGCCTGGAAGAAACCTACCGGACGGGGCGCCCCGTCATCGGCGTCAACATCGGCAAGACCAAGAATGTGGATCTGAAGGACGCGGTGCAGGACTATCTGGTCAGCGCCCGGCAGTTGGCACCGACGGCCGATTATCTGGTGGTCAACGTGAGCTCACCGAACACTCCGGGCCTGCGGCTGCTGCAGAACATCGACTCGCTGCGCCCGCTGCTGACCGCGGTCCGGGAGGCCGCGGACCAATCGGCAGGGCGGCATGTCCCGCTGCTGGTGAAAATCGCCCCGGATCTCAGTGATGAGGACGTCGATGACGTGGCCCGGCTGGCGCTGGACCTGCGGCTGGACGGCATCATCTGCACCAATACGACAATTATGCGCGAAGGACTGGCCAGCAGCCATGAGAAGGTGATGGCGGCCGGCGTCGGGGGGCTCTCCGGGGCGCCGCTGAAGCGTCGCGCGCTGCAGGTCCTGGAGCGCCTGCGCGCGGCGGTGGGGGACAGCCTGGCACTGGTTTCCGTCGGCGGCGTGGAGAGCGCCGCGGATGTGCAGGAACGCCTGGACGCGGGGGCCGCGCTGGTCCAGGGCTATACCGGGTTCTTGTACGAGGGCCCATTCTGGGCGGCCAGGATCAACAGGGAGCTGGCGGCAGCGCGCCGCTGACGGGCGGCGGGAATCCGTCCGGCAGCGATGGTGGGGTTGCGGAGGGCAAGCCCGCCATTGCTGCCGGATGGATATCGCCTACGGTTAAGCGAGGATCACGCGACGCGGGCTTCCGGGCTGACGGTCTTCGCCGCATCCTTTTCCGCGACGGGTCCTAGGGCCTCGTCGATCGCCGTCATGAGCTCGGCGGGAATCTTCACTCCTGAAGCCTTGACGTTCTCAGCCACCTGCTCGGGCCGGGAAGCGCCCACCAGGGCGGTGGAGACATTGCTGTTCTGGAGCACCCACGCGATCGCCAGCTGGGACATCTCCAGTCCCAGCTCGCCGGCCACCGGCTTGAGCCGCTGCACAGCGGTGAGGACGTCGTCGCTCATGAAGCCGGAAATGGTGTTCTTGCCGCCCTTCTCATCCGTCGCCCGTGAACCTTCCGGTGCGGGCCGGCCCGGCAGGTACTTGCCGGAGAGGACGCCCTGGGCCATCGGGGACCAGACCACCTGGGAGATGCCCAGTTCTTTCGACGCCGGCACCACCTCGGCCTCGATCACACGCCACAGCGCGGAGTACTGGGGCTGGTTGGAGACGATGGCGAATCCGGCTGCCCTGGCCAGCGCCTGGCCGTCGCGGAGCTGCTGCGCCGTCCATTCGGAGACGCCGATGTAGAGTGCCTTGCCGGCCCGGACCACGTCCGCGAAGGCCTGGATGGTCTCTTCGAGCGGAGTTTCGTAGTCGTAGCGGTGCGCCTGGTAGAGGTCCACATAGTCCATCTGCAGCCGGCGCAGGGAACCGTTGATGCCTTCCATGATGTGTTTGCGGGACAGACCGGTGTCGTTGGGGCCCTTGGGTCCCACCGGCCAGTAGACCTTGGTGAAAATCTCCAGGGATTCCCTGCGCGTCCCTTTCAATGCGGCGCCCAGGACCTCCTCGGCGGCACCGTTGGCGTAGGCATCAGCGGTGTCAAAAGTGGTGATTCCAGCGTCCAGCGCGGCCTTCACACACGAGGTTGCGACGTCGTTTTCGACCTGCGAGCCGTGCGTCAGCCAGTTGCCGTAGGTGATTTCAGTAATTTTCAGGCCTGAATGGCCGAGGTAGCGGTAGTCCATAGGCCAAGCCTAGTGCTGCTACTTCGGGGCGCCGCCGCGCTTGACCAGGGGCTTGGGCAGCCGCAGCCGGCGGAACTGGAGCGACCGCATGGTGCCGTACCAGATAACGCCGGACTCAACCGCGCCGAATTTCTCGCGGGCGCTGCGTTTGAGCTTGCGGGACAGGAAGACGGAATCGATGGCGACGGCCACCACCATGACCCAGAAGACTCCGAAGACGATGATCTGTGTCGCGCTGGTCACAGGCACCACCAGGGAGAGGATGACGATCGCCAGGGCGGCGAACATGACGTACTCGCCCAGGCTGAAGCGGGCATCGACGAAGTCGCGGGCAAAGCGCTTCTGCGGTCCCTTGTCACGGACCGGAAGGAACCGCTCCTCCCCGGTATCGAGGGCGCGGCGCATCCGTGCCTGCTCCTCCCGCCGGGCATCCCGGTCGGCAGCCTTGGCTGCGGACCGGTCGTTGGGGACCAGCGGCCGCTTCCGGGCGGCTTCCTGCTCCTTGCGCGAGGGAGTGGGCGCGCCCTTTCCGGTCCGCGGATCGGCCGCGCGCGCGGTGGCCTGGGCCGCCAGCTCATCGGCAACGGACTGGGGGGCGGGGGCATCTTTCTTACGTCCAAACACCCCTAAAGAATACCCCGGCGGGACAGCGTCCCATGACCGGCCACCCCTGCCGGCCGCGCCCGGCAGCGCCGTCGCCGCCCGTCCCGCAGACTTGGCCGGCCAAGAGGGCAAAGGTAGGGTGACGGACATGACTGCTAATCCCAAAGACACCCTCCCAGCAACTCCGGTGGCCATCGATGTGGACGCACTGCGCCGCAGCGTCGCCCAGGACTTCCCCGCCACGGTGGATGCGCTGATCCGGCTGGTGACCATTCCGGGCATCGCCTGGGATGCCTTCGACCCGGCGAACCTGGAACGCAGCGCCGAAGCCGTGGCCGGGCTGATCCGCGACGCGGGTCTGGAGGACGTGCGGATCCTGCGGGTAAACAAGGAGGACGGCACCCCCGGCGGTCCCGCCGTCGTCGCCCGCAAGGCCGCAGCGCCGGGCAAGCCGATCATCCTGCTGTACGCCCACCATGACGTGCAGCCTCCGGGTGATGAGGCGCTTTGGGACTCGCCGCCGTTCGTCGCCACCGAGCGCGGTGGCCGTCTCTACGGCCGCGGCGCCGCGGACGACAAGGCCGGCATCATGGCCCATCTGGGGGCGCTGCGCGCCGTGGCGGCCGTCCTGGGGGAGCGCTTCGGCCTGGGCGTCACGCTGTTCATCGAGGGCGAGGAGGAGGCCGGATCACCCACCTTCCGCACCTTCCTGGAAACACATCAGGAGCTGTTGCGGGCCGACGTCATCGTCGTCGCGGATTCGAGCAACTGGAAGGTGGGTGTGCCGGCGCTGACCACCAGCCTGCGCGGCCTGGTGGATGGCACCATCGAGGTCCGGGTGCTGGAGCACGCGGTGCACTCCGGAATGTTCGGCGGTCCCGTGCTGGACGCCCCGACGCTGCTGGCCCGACTGATCGCCACCCTGCACGACGACGACGGCAACGTCGCCATCGAGGGCCTGGTGGCGCGGGACAACACGGAGGTCGACTACCCGGAGGCGGACTTCCGGGCCGATGCCTCCGTCCTGGAAAGCGTCCGGCTGGCCGGGTCCGGTTCCCTTTCCTCGCGGCTGTGGACGAAGCCCGCGCTCTCCATCATCGGCATTGACATCCCGTCGGTGGCGGTGAGCTCCAATACCCTGCTGCCGTCCGCCCGCGCCAAGTTCAGCCTCAGGCTGGCTCCGGGACAGGATCCGCAGGAAGCCATGGACGCCGTCCGGCGGCACCTGGCCCGGCACACCCCCACGGCCGCCTTCGGTGCGAGCGTCACGTTCACGCCGGGGGAGCAGGGGCAGGCGTTTGCCACCGATACCTCCGCGCCGGCGGCGCAACTGGCGCTCTGGGCGCTGGGGACCTCCTGGGGCGCGGCGCCGGTGGAGAGCGGCATGGGCGGTTCCATCCCCTTCGTTGCGGACCTGACGGATTTGTTCCCGCAGGCACAGATCCTGATCACCGGGGTGGAGGACCCGGACTCCCGGGCGCACAGCGCCAATGAGTCGCTGCACCTGGGCGATTTCGAACACACCATCCTGGCCGAGGCACTGCTGCTGGCGAAAATGGACGCGCACGGCCTCTGAGTCCGGGAACAGATAAGGCTTTCGGCTGGTTGGAAGGGTTACGGCGATATCAGCGTCGGACGTAGCATGTAAGTACACCCCACGTTAGGAATGGCGATGAGCACCACTACCCACGAAGAGACCACCACCACCACCGAGCCGCAGGAACACGGCATCAGGCTCTCCGAGGTCGCAGCGGGCAAGGTCCGCAGCCTGCTGGAGCAGGAAGGCCGGACCGACCTTCGCCTGCGCGTGGCGGTGCAGCCCGGCGGCTGCTCCGGCCTGATCTATCAGCTGTACTTTGACGAGCGGATGCTCGACGGCGACGCGGTGCGCGACTTCGACGGCGTCGAGGTTGTCGTGGACAAGATGAGCGTTCCCTACCTGGACGGCGCCAGCATCGACTTCGAGGACACCATCTCGAAGCAGGGCTTCACCATTGACAACCCGAACGCCGGCGGCTCCTGTGCCTGTGGCGACTCGTTCCACTAAGAAGAACTACTAAGCTGTAAAGCGCGACGACGGCGCTTCACGAAACGTGGCCGACGCACGGAGCGTTTTGTGCAGTTTTTGTGTGCACGGGCGGTAAGCTCTACATCGAGTAGTAAAACTAAATTCGCACCTGCGGCCGGAGCGCCGCCTGGAGCTACAGCAACAAGAGGAAGGGCCGTCTGTGAGTTCGCAGGACCGAACCGGCAGCCGACGTGCAAAGTTCATTCCGATTACCGGACTGGCCATTGCGGGCACGTTAGCTTTGACTGGATGTTCGCCAGAAGTTCAACGGGGCTGGTTGCCGTCGTCACCGGACATTACGAACCACACCGGGAGCGTGATCAACCTCTGGGTGAACGCCTGGATTGCCTGCCTGATTGTCGGCATCATCACCTGGGGACTGATGCTCTGGAGCATCATCGTCTACCGGCGCCGGAAGAACACGACGGCTTTCCCCCGGCAGATCAGCTATAACCTTCCGCTGGAAGTGTTTTATGTGGAGGTCCCGTTGTTCATGGTCATGGTCTTTTTCTACTTCACCGACCGCGACCAGCAGGCGATTACGGCCCGGGACCCAAACCCGCAGGTAAAGATCAACGTCGAGGGCAAGCAGTGGTCCTGGGACTTCAACTATGTGGCCGGCAACGATATTTCCAATGCGGTGTATGAGGGCGGCGTCCAGGCGCACCTGAACGGGAGCCCGATCGACAAAACGAAGCTGCCGACGCTCTACCTGCCGGTCAACAAGACCGTGGAGCTCCAGCTCAACTCCCGCGATGTCATCCACTCCTTCTGGGTGCCGGCATTCCTGCAGAAACTGGATGTCATCCCCGGCAAGACGAACTACATGACGCTCACGCCGACGGCAATCGGTGAGTATGACGGCAAATGCGCGGAATTGTGCGGCGAGTACCACTCGGAGATGCTCTTCAACGTCAAGGTTGTCAGCGAAAGCGACTTCCAGGCCCATCTGGCCAGCCTGCAGCAGGCCGGGTTCACCGGCAACCTGGATTCCAAGTACGACCGTAATCCGAATCAGATCGAGAAGTAAGGGGAGACGGACAAGTGTCGACATACGATTATTCCGTCACCGAAGCCACCTCCGTGGCTCCGCGCGTCGTGCCGGTCTCCAAGGGACGCATCGTCGTCAACTGGCTCACCTCCACGGATCACAAGATCATCGGGTACATGTACCTGATTGCTTCGTTCATCTTCTTCTGCCTGGGCGGCGTCATGGCGCTGCTGATCCGGGCGGAGCTGTTTGAGCCCGGCATGCAGATCCTGCAGACCAAGGAACAGTACAACCAGCTGTTCACCATGCACGGCACGGTGATGCTGCTGATGTTTGCGACGCCGCTCTTTGCGGGGTTTGCCAATGTGATCATGCCGTTGCAGATCGGCGCACCGGACGTTGCGTTCCCGCGGCTTAATGCCCTGGCCTTCTGGTTCTTCCTCTTCGGCAGCACCATCGCCGTATCGGGTTTCATCACCCCGCAGGGGGCCGCCTCCTTCGGCTGGTTCGCCTATGCACCGCTGTCCAACACCACGTTCACTCCGGGCGTGGGTGGTGACCTCTGGGTCTTTGGCCTGGCACTGTCCGGGTTCGGTACGATCCTGGGCTCGGTCAACTTCATCACCACCATCATCTGCATGCGGGCTCCCGGCATGACGATGTGGCGGATGCCGATCTTCACCTGGAACACGCTGATCACCGCCATCCTGGTCATGATGGCCTTCCCGCCGTTTGCCGCGGCGCTGTTTGCCCTTGGGGCGGACCGGCGGTTCGGGGCGCACATCTTTGACCCGGCCAACGGCGGCGCCGTGCTTTGGCAGCACCTGTTCTGGTTCTTCGGCCACCCCGAGGTGTACATTATTGCGCTGCCGTTCTTCGGTATCGTCTCGGAGATCTTCCCGGTCTTCAGCCGAAAACCGGTCTTCGGCTATAAGGGCCTGGTCTACGCGACCATCTCGATTGCCGCGCTGTCCGTCACCGTGTGGGCCCACCACATGTATGTCACGGGGTCCGTGCTGCTGCCGTTCTTCTCCTTCATGACGATGCTGATCGCGGTTCCCACGGGTGTGAAGTTCTTCAACTGGATCGGCACGATGTGGCGCGGTTCGCTGACCTTCGAGACCCCGATGCTGTGGAGCCTCGGCTTCCTGGTGACGTTCCTCTTCGGCGGCCTGACCGGCATCATCCTGGCCTCACCGCCGCTGGACTTCCACGTCTCCGACACCTACTTCGTGGTGGCGCACTTCCACTATGTGGTCTTTGGCACCGTGGTCTTCGCGATGTTCGCGGGATTCTACTTCTGGTGGCCCAAGTGGACCGGCAAGATGCTCAACGAGCGCCTGGGCAAGATCCACTTCTGGATGCTGTTCATGGGCTTCCACGGGACGTTCCTCATCCAGCACTGGCTGGGTGTGCTGGGCATGCCGCGCCGCTATGCGGACTACCTGCCCGAGGACGGCTTCACCTGGATGAACCAGTTCTCCACGATCTCCTCGTTCGTCCTTGGCGCTTCGATGATTCCGTTCTTCTGGAACGTCTACATAACCTGGCGCAGCAAAAAGCGGGTGGAGGTGGATGATCCATGGGGCTTCGGCGCCTCGCTGGAGTGGGCCACCTCCTGCCCGCCGCCGCGGCACAACTTCACGTCGCTGCCGCGCATCCGCTCGGAGCGCCCGGCGCTGGACCTGCACCACCCGGAACTGGCCAGCTTCCAAACAACATCCGCACCGGTCGTGGCCGCGCTCGGTGCCGCAGACAGAGGGGAACGTCCATAATGAAGGTCGAAAGCTACTTATTCGGCGGCCTGAGCGTTTTCTTCCTGATGGTCGCCATCGTGTACGGTGCCGTCTCCGGCTACCACGAGTGGGTTGGTGCGCTGGGGCTGCTGCTGGTGGCCGGACTTGCCGGCATGATCGGTTTCTACCTTTACTACACCGGCAAGCGCGTGGGATCCAGGCCCGAGGACCGGCGCGAGGCGGAGATCCATGAGGGTGCCGGCGAGCAGGGCCATTTCAGCCCGTGGAGCTGGTGGCCGCTGGTGCTGGGCGTCGCCTGCGCCGTCGGATTCCTCGGCGTCGCCGTCGCCTGGTGGATTCTCTTCATCGGCGCCGGCCTTGCCGCTGTGGCGCTGGTGGGATGGGTCTTCGAGTACAGCCGCGGGGACCACGCGCACTAGCAAACCGGTTCCTGGACGCAGAAGCGGGCGCCACCTCCGGGTGGGGCCCGCTTCTTCATTTTCTGCCCCGGCCTCAGCCTTTCTCCCGGGGCGCCGCTCGGGAAAACGGATGGTGCAGTAAAAACTCCGGCCGCCCTCTAGGCTGGGATCAGACATTTGATGGGAGGGGTGCAGGTGGCACAACCGGCAGAGCGGATCCCCGGCGGAATTGACCGGGCGGCGCGCACGGCGCTGCATGTCCAGTTGCGCGAACTGCTGCGGCAGTACATAGCCCAGGAGCTGCAGCCGGGTGCGGCCTTTCCCTCCGAGCGGGACCTCGCCGTTAGGTTCGGGCTGGCCCGGATGACGGTCAGGCAGGCCATTGATTCCCTGGTCGCGGAGGAGGTCCTGGAACGGGTCGTCGGATTGGGCACGTTCGTCAGCAGGCCCAAGATGGACCTGCAGGTAAAGCTGACTTCCTATACCGAAGAGATGCAGCGGCGCGGCATGGTGCCCGCCGCCCGCGTCCTGAGTTTTGAGCAGATTTCCGCCACGGCGCTGCTGGCCAGGGAGCTGCAGCTGGAAGAGGGCCAGCCGATTGTCCGCTTTCGCCGCCTGCTGCTGGCCGACGGGGAGCCGATGAGTGTGGATGAGAACTTCATCCCGGCACACCGCGTTCCCGGTATCCTGGATGACCCGCCGCCGAGCTCGCTCTACAACGTGCTCAGCGAACGGTATGGACTGGTTATGCAATGGGGCGAGGACATGATCGAGGCGACTGCGGCCTCCTCCTCCATCGCCCGGCTGCTGCAGGTGGACCTGGGGGAGCCGCTGCTGAAAATTCAGCGTCATGCCTTTGTCTCACGCGCCATGGTGGATTATTCCGTGTCCTTCTACCGGGCGGACCGCTACAAGTTGTGGGTTCCGCTGCAGCGCCCCGGTGTGCGGTCCCCACGCGCCTACTCCGCCAACAGGAAACACAACTGATACGGATAGCAAAAGGACGCAAGGCAAAAAAGAGGGGTGG
>JALYYI010000285.1 GCA_030946705.1 Actinomycetota bacterium
GGTAGGCGATCCGCCGGGCCGCGCCGATCACGCCCTGGTCCCCGGCACCGTTCAGGGTGCCGGTATCGGCGGCGAGCTCGGCGTCCACGGCCCGGCGGTCTTCGGCGCTCAGGCACGCGGTCTCGCGCACCACCAGGGTGGCCCGCCATTCATTGAGGACCCCGGCGCTCAGCGCGGCCAGGGTGTGCGGCATCTCGGTGACCAGAGCGGTGGCGAAGCCCAGCAGCCGGCCCCCGCGGGCCGGGGACTCGCGCCGGGCCAGGGCGATCTGGGCGCCGATGCCCTTACCGAGTTCCTTGACGGGCAAACCCGCGCCGGCCTGCGCCAGGCGCTGGGAGGCGTTGAAGTCCGTCGTGATCCGGGCCTGCGCCGCCGCCGCCGCGGCTTTGAGGTCCTCCAGGACCCGGATCTGATCGATCCGGCCGGCATCATCAACACCCCGGTCCATGAAAGCCAGGGCCGCCACGAACCGGCTCACCGCGGCGGCATCCGGATCACCCAAGGAGGCCGGAGCCGCGGACACTACCGGGGAGACAACTGTCGCCGGCTGTCCCTGCGCAGCTTCCGGAGCCCGTCCGTTGCCCTTATTCGTGTCCATAACCCCACTCTTCCAGAGGGCACCGACATTTCAGGCGGGGGATCAGGGTCCTGGCGGCGCGGTCTCTGCCCGGCCGCGGGCGGCCTCCATCGACCACCGGGACTGCGTCGAGTACCGGGGCTGAGCCGCATCGGGGTGACCCACCCGGCCGGGACCCACCCGGAGGCGGGGACGCAACGGTGGCCATCGCCGTCGCCGGCCGCCCGTGCGAAGCTCCCGGAGCCGGACCCGGCTCCCTGTTTCCGTCCATAAAACAAACGCTATCGGGGAGCACTGACATTATTCGCGCGGGAGCATCTTCAGTCCCCCAAAAAGGTGCCCGTGGCAGGATGAGCTCAACGCCAGGCCGCAAGGGGACCAGTCAGCTACGCACGCCGCGGCGTATCGTCGGTTTCGGCAGTTTGTACAACCAGCGGGCGTGGGTGGGTGGGTCTCGATGGGCCCGACGAGTGGTGGTTAGTTTCCGAGCTCGACCCGGACATGGCCGTCATCGGGCAGTACGACGACGGCCCCCGAACGTAGTGTCCAGCCGTTGTGCAGGAAGAAGAAGCGTCCTCCGCTGACCACCAGCAACCGCAGTCCGCGGTACTGGTAGAGCGGTGCCGTGGCGGTGCCGATCGCTTGTTCGCGGACGTTTGGGGCGCCGATGCCCAGCTTGGTTCCGCTGATGACGGTGGCCCGGGGCATGGAGTCAACGCTTTGTTCGATCTGGACGGCCCGCCCCCGTCCAACGGCCTGGGCGAAATCGGTGGTTCCCCAGAAGAGGAGCAAGGTGGCAAGTGTGAATACCAGCGTTGATTCGATGGCGTGCTGCCGGACCGTTCGCGGGCGGATCGGAACAGCCGCCTCAGGGTCCGCTGTCGGAACAGCCTCCTCAGGGTCCGCTGTCGGAACAGCCTCCTCAGGGTCCGCTGTCGGAACAGCCGCCTCAGGGTCCGCTGCCGCCGCATCCACCTCGGGGTTCGGTGTCATCCCCGCAACGGGATGTGGGGCCGCCGTAGCCCGCCGGAGTCGGAGTCCCCACGCGGCAACGAGCACGCCTGCGGCCATGACGTAGGGCAGGAATATCGCCGCCTGGTCCGGCAAGGACAGGGAGACCAGCAACCCACCCCCGGCCGCGACCATTCCCACGAACATGGCCGCCGTGGAGGTGCGCTGGATAAATCGTCGATGCCGGTTCGAGCGGGTCCTGGCGGTGAGCCAGACCTCCCCAGCGAGCCAAACGATGGCGACGATGACCAGGAGCACCAGTGGCAGGAAGAGCGAGCGGAGGCTGCCTAGCACGTAGTCCAGCGCAGTGTAGCCAAAGAGGTTGGCATCCAGACCCATCGACCGGGCTTCCGCATCGGAGCGGGCCCAGCCGAAATAGACCAGCAGCGCGGTGGCAACGGCGACCGCCGGAACGACCGCCGCGACGGCCGCGAGGCACCGTGCCAGTGTTGATTCCTCAGCGCCTGGTTGGGGGTGGGCCATCAGGTCCGCCTATGGGCTGGTGTGCGCGTCCGGCTCGGCAGGAGCGGACGACGGCGGCGGCTCGGCTGGTGGTGAGGAGAACGGCCCCATTGTCGATGGCGGCGAGGATGGCACCGCAGACGAAGGCTGCGGCGACGTTGGCGGCACTGACGACGGCACCGCTGTGGAC